>NZ_JBXQQB010000017.1:0-81510 GCF_057220535.1 Kitasatospora sp. NEAU-CNBT7
TGGCTCGAACCGTACACCCCTCGGGATACTCGGGGAGTGGCATCCGCCTGAGCAGCACGAAGCCCCGCCCCAGCCAGCAAGGGCCAGTAGAGGGCGGGGCCAGAAGGGCCGGTGTCAGCCTCCGATCCGGATCTTCACCTTCCAGAGATTCAGCGACCCGGAGGTCACCTCGCCGTCCGCCTCGTTCCCTTCCCACTCGTTCTCAGAGTTCAGCGTGGCCCAAACGCTTGCAGGGATCTCGATCACGAGGTTGTCGGCGTCGTCGAAGCCGGAGGACCGTTCGATGTTGAGAGAGTCAGCCATGGCAGATGAGACTACCGTCACACTGCCCTCGCCCGCCTGCCGAATTCTGCGCCGACGCCCCGACCCTGATGTTGGTTCCGCTGCTACCGGGATCAGGGGTCGGGGCTCTGCGCGTACGGGGTCAGGCTCGGGTGGGCACCGGGTTGTCCGGGCTGTCGAGCCACACGGTGTGGCCGTCCGGGGTGATCGTGAGCCCGAAGCGGTTGAACCCGGGGCGGCCCTGGTCGTCCCACCAGTGCCATGCGGTGGACACTTCGCCCCAGAGGCTGCGGGGGCCGGACTGCACCACCTCGTAGCGTTCTCTGTCGGGCTCCCAGTCGGCCGTAGCCCACGACGTGACGGCCGTGTCGTGCAGCCACAGCGTGTAAGACCCGTCGTCGTACCGCTCGATCAGGGGAAACGCGCCGGGCACCTGAACCCCGATGGCGAACATCTCCTGCCATCCACCAAGTAGCTCCGGGGATAGTGAAGTTGAGGACGCAACCCCGTCAGCCGGCCAAGGCGCCGAAAGGTAGGCAAGGCTGTTCGGCTGGTCGGTGCGCTGCTGCCGGAGCCGCATGAACGCTGATGACCCGACGAACCGTCCGGATGCCTTCCCGTCGTCGCCGACCGCGAGCCGGACGATTGCTTCGCCGCCGTACTCCGGGCCCCACGGCGCGACGACCACCCCGCCGGACCGTGACTGCTCGACCCACGTGTACGGCAGGCTCCCGACCGAACAGGTGGCAATGATCCGGTCGTACGGTGCCGCCTTCGGGTACCCCTCTGCCCCGTCCCCGACCACGGGCACGGGCGAGTACCCAGCACGGGCGAGGCGGCGTTGCGCGCTGGCCGCGCTGTCTTCGTCCACCTCGACGGTGACGACGCTGCCCGACCCGAGGTGGTGGGACAGGAGAGCGGCATTCCAGCCGGTTCCGGTGCCGATCTCCATCACCGTGTTGCCGTCCTCGACGCTGAGGGCATTGAGCATCGAGAACACCATGGTGGGCATGCTGCTGGACGACGTGGGCATGGTGCCGCGCGTGCTGCCCGCATGCTCTCCGTCGTCCCACTGTGTGGTGAGCGGTACATCCGAGTAGACAGCGTTCCACCACTCGGCGGGGTTGATGCTCTTGTTGATCGCCTCGCCCTGGCGCACACCGTCCGCCTGTCCCGGCCAGATCGTGTCAGGCACGAACAGGTGACGCGGCACGGCGTTGTAGGCAGGCAGCCAGTCCGTAGTCAATGACCCGTTGGCGATGAGCGCGGAGGCCAGCCGGGTCCGACCGGCCTCCGCTTCGTGCTCGCTGCTCACCGGTTAGCGGCCCGTCGCCGGACCCTGGCCGTCCGAGGTGTTACCACCCTCGTCCGACCCGCCACCGCCGTGCTTGTTGCCGCTGCTGGAGTCGTCCTGCTGACTGCCGCCCGAGCCGGAGCCGGAACCCCCGCCGTGCTTGCCGCCCCCGCCGCTCCCGCCGCTGCTCCTACCCCATGCCATGCGTGAACTCCTGTCTTCTGTCGGTTAGTTGGTGCCGCTAGTTGGTGCGCTGCCGGGGCCGCGCGCAGCTTCGCGCCGTGCCCTGCGTGGTACCGGGTCCGGTGTCGCCCGGCGGGCGCTCGGTCGGAGTACTCATACTGGTAACTCCTCACATCGTGTCGGGCCGGACCGCCGGTCGGTGTCCGGGTCGTGCGGTGTTGCGGAGCCCGCTCCGGTCGGCTGCCTGCCAGGGATGACGGCCGGAGCGGGAGTCTTGAGTCAGTGCGGCCGGGCCAGCGCGAGCAACGTCACCGCGAGCAGCACCACAGCAGCCACCGACACCCCGTAAGCGGCCCGCCGGCTGACCGGCTCGCTCCGGGCGCGCCGATACTCGTCCTGGTCGGCTCCGGTCACGACGGTTCCTCCTCGGGGATCATCAGCCACGGCACCTCGGCGACATGCGCGAAGCTGCGGTGGTCCTGATGTTCCCGCAGGTGCTCGAACGGCCAGCGCTGCGCTTCCTGGAAGTCCTCGATCACGGGCCCTTCCGCGCCGCACGGCTTGCCGTCCTCGTCCTCCCCGAGACACCGGAACATGTGCCATGTCGGGGGCGCGTCGGGCGCGCTGTCGTGAGTGACGGTCCAGTTCAGAAACCGGTACCGCTTGCGAACCGCCACAGGCGCGCCTTTCCTCGTTCTCCGGGGCCCACACGGGCCGCCCCTGCGCCCACCACGGAACAGGCGGGGGCAGCCCGGTCCGGGCCCGGCGCTGGCCCGCCCAGAGGCCGCCGATGCCGAACACTGGTGACTCATAGGGATCAGGCATCAGCGCCGCCGGTGGATAGTCGGGCGCAAGTGCGCATCTGCTGGTCGAGCTTCCGGCGGAGCTTCATCCGCCGGGCAAGCGTCCTTCGGTAGGGACTGAACATCGTTACAGGCCAAGCGAATTGGATGTGGGCACCCCACATCCAAGCGACCGTGTTACGCGGTTCGGTCACCAGCGCCCGGAGCACACGACCCATGATGACCAGGCGAGAGGGCCTCACGACCCGATCAGCTCCGGCGCCCGGCGCGGGGCGCTCGGATGCATGACAGGGATCAGCTCCGGCACACCCGGCAAAGCTTCGATCTCGGTCGGGTAGGTCTCCCACTCCTTCCCACCCCCTCGGGGGCGGAGATAGACCATGCCGCCCACGGTGCCCATGTAGGTGCCCTCCGCGCCCTGGTGGGCGCGGTCCCGGACCACCTCTCCGACCTTGGGTAGGTAGATCGCCCCTCGGGTCGTCCTGCGCGTCGCCATCGGCCCCGCTCCTCTCCTCCGCCGAGTTGACACCAAGATCTGGCAGTCACCCGGGACGGTGGAACCTCGCTCAAAGGACACTTCAGAACGTCCCTCGTGCGGTAGAACGTCCCTACAAAAGGTCCGTGATGTGTGGGGAGACAAACGAGATGCCGAACGAGAGACTGAAAGACGTTATGGCGTCGGGAGGTTGGACGTGTTCAGCCCTGGCCGAGAGAGCCGGCGTGGACACCAAGTCGGTTGAGCGGTGGGCCAATCAGAACCGCACGCCTCGGTTAGGTACAGCCCGCTTGGCTGCCGAAGCCCTCGGAGAAGACATGTTCGCACTGTGGCCGAGTCTGCGGCAGCCGCGCGCCGCACGCGCGATAAGCCCTGAACTGGTCGCCCTGTACGAACAGCGAGCCGATCTACCGGTATCCGTCTTCGTGGACTTGCTCGGAAAGGCCACGGAGCGCATCGACGTGCTGGTCTACGCTGCCGTATTCCTTCACGAGGCGTATCCCCGGCTTAACGATCTACTTCGTGAGCGCGCCGCCGAAGGATGCGTGGTCCGGATCGCCCTCGGCGCCGCCGACAGTGAGAACGTCAAGCAACGCGGGGAAGAAGAGAGGTTCGGCCACGGCATCGAGTCCCGGTGCAGGCTCGCCCTCATGCACTACCGCCCGCTGCTCGGCACGCCCGGCATCGAGATCCGCACCCACGGAACCACGCTCTACAACAGCCTCTACCGCGCAGATGACCAGGTGCTGGTAAACGCCCATGTGTGGGGGGTCAACGCCTTCGGAGCGCCGGTCTGGCACCTGCGCCGAACCGGGGCAGGGACGCTGTTTGACACCTATGCTGCGAGCTTCGACGCAGTGTGGAACGCCGCCCTGCCGGTTGAGGAGAGCTGATCACGTGGCACGCACCGAGTTCTACGACGATCCCAACGCGCCCATGCCAAACCGGCTGGTGGTGGCAGCGTCCGCAGTGGTGACGGATGACGAAGGGCGCGTCCTGCTCCAACGGCGCACCGACAATGGTCTGTACGCGCTGCCGGGCGGCACGATGGATCTTGGTGAGTCTCTTCCGGGAACGGCGATTCGGGAGGTCCGCGAAGAGACCGGCCTTGATGTGGAGATCACTGGACTCGTCGGCACGTACACCGATCCCCGACACGTGATCTCCTACTCGGATGGCGAGGTGCGGCAACAGTTCAATGTTTGTTTCACCGCGCGTATCACGGGCGGTGAACTCCGGATCTCCGACGAGTCGACCGATCTCCAGTTCGTAGCTCCGGACGACATCGGCGACCTGCCGATGCACCACACCCAGCAACTCCGGCTTCGGCACTTCCTTGAGCACCGGGCGACTCCCTACCTGGGGTAGGGCGCGGACGACGAAGGGCCCCCGCCCCAACCACCCGCTGAGGGAGGAAGGGACGGGGGCCGTCATGGTGCTCGGGACCGGTCAGTCCCAGATATCGGAGTCGTCGCCGGACTCCGGCGGGGCAATCGCCACCCGAGCACTCGGCGATAGCCCCAACTCTCGTATATAGCGGGAGAGTTGGGATCGGTACTGTGCTGCGATGGTGGCAGCGCCGTTCTTCACTGTGCCGCGTTCGGCGGTGACCATGAGCCCGCGTGTCGACAGGTCCCGCTCGGCCTGGTCGATCCGGGCGACGCAGACGCACAGATCCTTGACGGTCGAGTGATCCACTTCGCCGAGACCGGCGGCAACTTCGAGGATCGGCACGACGCGCCGCCACTCGGCGGACGCGACTTCCCTGCACCGGATGTTCGCTTGCTGCGTCTCGGTGGCCGGTGAGTCCTTGAAGATCTCTCGCCAGTTGGGTTCAGCGAGGACGGCGCGCGGGACAATCACCCCCTCTTTGATTTCGGTCTTGGACGGGTTTCCCTCTCGGGCCCGTGCGGCTGATGGTTTCGGTCGGTATCGGTCGGCCATGGTCTCCTTTCGCATTCCGTGGCGGGCACGGCGGGCTGCCAAAAACGGCCGCAGCTCCGGCGAGAGTTTTTTGCCTCCCTGCCGTGCAATCTCAGACGACTCAGGGGGCACCCCGCCTGGGTCGGGTCAGCGGCGAATTGGCTTGACGTTTGCCGCAGCCCATCCGCCTGGCTGATTTCTCGCCGTCTCTTTGTTGTGACACGGCGTGCACAATGGGCGCAGGTATTGCGGTACATCCGGGTTGGCAACGCCGTCCGCGATAAGTTGCTTTCGGGATTTCGGGAAGTGGTCCGCCACGGTGGCGACTCGCCCGCACAGCAGGCACCACGAGTTCGCGTAGAGGTAAGCCCGGCGAACCCTGGGCCAGTTCGGGCCGTACGCGCTGCCGCCTGGCGTCTGGCGGTTCCTGGTCGCCTCGCGCTCATGAGCGGGGCAGCGTCCGCCCGTGGTCAGCTCGGGGCAACCCGGGACTGAGCACGGGGGGCGGGGTCTACGCGGCATAAGAACCTTTTGTCTCATCAAGTTACGCTTGGGGTATTTCAGTTGGATTGACGGGTACGGAAGATAGAGGGCGGCCTGATTTCGCCCGCCATTCGGCGTACTCGCGGGCGCGAGTGTTTGCCATATCGGAGATTCGTCGCTCCAATGGAGTAGTCGATGACCCCATTGAGAACCGCGTATCCAGTGCGGAACCTGGACCGGAGCAGCCATGCCTGAACGCACACCCCGACCTGCCTTCGAGCTTCGGTTCGGTGGAATCCACTTGACTATCCAGCGCATCCCTCCGTGGCTCGTCACGGCAACGGCAGCAGGAGGTACGGCGTTCACCGCCTGGTGGGCGCGAAAGTGAGCCAGTCTGGGACCGACGGCCAAGGATCCGAAGTCGGCCGCTGTCTTTCCCGGCGGCAAGTGCTATACAAGGTCCACGCGTTCTCCCACTTGGTGAGCGGCGGGCGGGATGGTTGGCCGTGTGTCGGACCAGCGCCTCATGCCGGAGCGCCCGGAGGGAAGACCGGCGGGTTGATCGGTTCGCCGTCCTGTCGCCTCGGCGTCACGTCCACGGCCAGCAGCCGGCCGGGGTTCCTCGGGTCGCGCATCTGCTGGACTCCGCGCGGCATCGGCGCCCCACCATTTAGCACTGGCAGGCCGGTTGGGGAATCCGACCACACGGGCCGCCCCCGCGCATCCCGAGGGAAGTGCGGATAGGTTCCGTCCGGGCCGGGGTCAAGTGCGTCAACGGCCATGTCAGTCCGCCGCTTCGATGTAGGCGTTCCGGGCTGTGTCCAGTTCCTCGGCGTAGGCCGCGCCGATTGCCGCAGCGGCATTGTCCACAGCGCTGGTGACGTCCTCGATGATGCGCAGGTCGTACCAGCGCTGTTCGGGGACAGTTCGCGCCTCGCCGAGGTGGGCCTGTGCGCTCTGCGCGGCGGTCAGGATCTTCTCGCGCTTGTACCGCTCGGCACGGTGTGCGACGTACGCCTGAAACCACGGCTCGGCGGACAGGAGTTCAAGGAACTCCGCGTGCAGCTCATTGCCCCGGTCGGACCGCTCGCTGGCCTGCGCCGTCCACGTCTTGAGGAATGTGCGGTCGTACTCGGCGGCGCGCTCGGCGCGGCGGGCCTGCTCAGCCTCCTGGGCGGCCACCAGGGCGGCTTCGGCATCCGCCACTGGACCAGCGAGCCGGTCGGCCTGTGCGCGCAGCTTGGCGAGCTTGTCAGCGGCTCGGGAAACGTCGTTGCTCATGGTCAGACCTCACGATCGGTAGGGGCGGAGACGTCGCGGCCGAGCTGCACGGCGGCAGCCTTCGCGGCCTCGTAGTGGCCGAGCGACAGGTGAGCGACAGCGCCCATCTGGTCGTACTGCTCGGGGCGGTCGCGCTTCATCTCGGCAAGCCGCTCCATAGCGGCGCTGTACTGGAAAGCGTCTGCGCGAAAACGGAGCCTCTTGGTCTCCCTGTCCTCGTAGGAGTAGGCGAAGCTGCCAGGGTCGATCACGGTGCTACCTCCGGTAGGCCACCTGTCGGGTGGAATGGAAAAGCCCCTGCCCGGGTCGGGAGGGGCGAAGATCGTCACGTGACGGTGTTCAACGTGCCGACATACTCACGTGCGTATGTTCGGTGGGGCGGCTACGCGGCGTCCGCCTTGCGGGCCCAGTACGCGGCCTGCTGGCATGCGTCGCAGCAGTAGAGGCGGCGGCGTCCGATCGTGCGGTTGACGACCCGGTTGGGGCAGCCCTCGCGCTGGCAGGGACCGCCGTCCCGGGTGGGTGCCAGCAGGCGCGCGGCTTCGGTGGCCTGGCGGTGCGCTTCGCCGGCTGCCGCCGCATCGCCGGACAGGGCCCGCAGAACGATCGCCTCTGCGCTGCGGATCAGCTCAAGCGCACGGGCGTGGTCGGTGTTCATCTCGAAGCCTCCAAGGCTGTTGGTGGTTGGGCGGACAGTGGGGTCTGCTCGGTCGTCGCGCGTCCCTTGCTTCCACGTGGGGCGGGACGATTGCTTGTCCTGCCCCAAGTAGGGAGGGACGATTCCTCTCTCACCCTGTAGTGGACGGGGAGGGATTCCTTGGGCCGGGATCGCACGGGTACTTGAGTGCACGGGATTCCTGGTTGCCATGACTGATACGCCGAGGGCCCGAAGATAGGAGAGGGGGACGAATTCCCCTCGCCGGGCTTGTAGGGACCGACGGTTTCTCCCTCTACTGCTGTGGAGAGTGGGCAGATGGCCCGCATATTGGGGCATTCGGGCAATCTCGGACATGTGATCTGCGTCTCACTTGGCGACGTGACGAATGACGGTCGAAGCGGTCCGGCGGCTATCCCCTTAGGACTTCCATAGGGATACCTGACTTGGCATCCAGGGCGTCACTCATCACAACTCCCAGGTCAGCGCCCCTGTGACGCTCAGCCGGCGAAGCCCTCGCCGTCACCTCCGCCACGCTGGCTCCGAAGTCCGGGAGGCAAGGTGTGCCCCGCAGGCGGCACAGCGCGGGCCCATCATGTTGGGGGACCAGAAATTTCCTACACGCTGCTTCCTGCCTCTCACTGGTTAGGGAGAGCAGATCTTCCGTCCGCGTCCGCCCGCCACGGCGGCGGCGCCCGTGCGCGTCTCGACCAACGCAGGTGACGGGGTGACGTTCAGCGGGGTGATTCTGGGTTCTCTTCTCTGCGCGGGATCTAAGAGAAACCAGAACCACCGCCTCAAACGTCACCCCGTCACCCTGGCGGTCCCACCGCGCTGCTCCGGCACGGCGAGGTGACGTGGTGACGGTTGAGAGGCGGATTTCAGTTCTCTCTAGACATGTCAGAGAGAACCAGAACAAGCCCGAGAACCGTCACCACGTCACCCGAGGTCCCGCCGCTGACCGGCGAGCCCCTGAGCGGCCTGCTGCGGGCACGAAAGAGCCCCGGCGGTCTTCGTGGGACCTGCCGGGGCTCTGGCTTCGCCGTACGGGCCGTCAGGCGGCTATTGCGCGGCGCTCCGCGACCGTGACCGGCCGGGTGGGCTTGCGCTTCTCCCTCGGGGGCTTGCTCCACTCGATCGTGACACGCCCGCCGGGTGTGCCCTGCGGGTGGATCGTGACCCGAAGCCCCTTCTCGGCGAGGTGGACGCGCTGAGTCTCTTCGTCGCTGCCCTCCCACGCGTCGTACAGGGTGGAGTCGAGCGGCACGTACGTGGTGGTCACGGTCGGGTCGTGTTCGGCCGTGAGCCGCGCCGTGCTCTCGGTGATCTCGGTCAGCTTGGCGGTCAACGCTTCGAGCGCGGGACCCTCGACCTTGGCAATGGCAGCGATCACCCGATTCTGAGACGCCGCGAGATCGGCGAGCGCGCCGGAGTGGTCGATGCCGCCCGTGTGAACGGCGCGCATCAGTTGCTCGCCGCCGAACCGCTCGCAGAACGCGGCGTCCACCATGGGCTCAAGGATGCTCGCCATGATCGACCCGTGCCCGTTCTCGCACTTGTACAGAGCCTTCTTCTTGCTCGACTTGCCGCCGTTGAAGCCGCAGGCCTGCGCGCAGACGACGAACCCGGCCAGGAATGGGGCGTCCGAGCGGGGTGCGTTCTCCGTGCGGGCAAGCTCCTTGAGTCGCTGCTGCACCCGCGCAAAGGTCACTGCGTCCAGCACCTCCGGGGCGAACTGCACCGGGGTGACCCCGTCGTCCTTCACGATCAGCTCGCCCTTGTGCTTGCGCCACCCGCGCAGCGTCACGCCGGACAGTAGCTTCTTCCACTGCTGGCGGCCGATCGGCAGCGGCTTGGACGTGCTCGCCAGCGTTCCGCCCGCCAGCAACTCCCCAACTGCCTTGATGACCAGCGGGATCATCTCGCTGTCCGCGTCCAGGTAGGCCGGGGCCTTCGGGTTCTCGCGCACGGTCATGAACGGGAACGGCGCGAACCCGGAGATCCACCGACCCTGTTCCCGCCGCTCCTGGTGGGCGGCAAGGATGCGCTCGGTCATCATCTGGCGTTCCCACTCCGCGAGCGCCACCAGGATGAGCGCGATCAGGCGTCCGCCGGGGGTGCCCGTGTTCAGCGAGCCGTCCGCCGTGGCCAGGATCACGCGCTTGTTCGGGGTCTCCGCCCACTCGACCAGGTGCAGGAACTCCCGCACGCTACGGCTGTAGCGGTCCAGCTTCCACGCCCACACGTGGGTGGGCTGGTAGGCCATGAGTTCCGACATGCCCTCGCGGTCGGTGAGCGGCGTAGCGCCGGACACGCCGTAGTCGATGAACTCGACCGCCTTGGACGGGTCGTGCCCGGCGGCCCGGATGGAGTCGTGGCACGCCTTGCGCTGCACGTCCAGCGAGGTAGAGGCGTCGTCCGCACGGGACAGACGCAGGCTGATCGCAATCCGGATCTCAGGGTGGAACGTGGCGGGGACCAGCGCGGTTGTGCTCATCGGTCGCACGGTAGTGGTCATCTGTTCGAATCTCCAGGGAAATAACCCGACGGGTGTGCACTTCCCTGGAGCAGGGCCGGGACATCCAGGTGTCGGTGCAGGTGCTGGACGCGGTGGCGCGGGCGCTGCGGCTCGACCCGGTGGAACGCGCCCACCTGTTCGCACTGGCCGCGGCCGAGGACCCGGTCCCGCAGGCGGAGTGCTTCACCGTCACCGCGCCGGTGCGGGCCGTGCTCGACCAGTTCGACCCGCTGCCCGCGGCCGTGCTCAACAGCCGCTACGACGTCCTGGCCCACAACCGGGCGTACACGGTGCTGGCGGGTGACCTGGACCGGGTGCCGTTCGAGGACCGCAACGTGCTCTGGATGGCGTTCACCGACACCCCCTTCGCCCGGCACCTGGTCGACCTGGACGCCGCCCGGCGCAGCGTGGTGGCGCGCTTCCGCACCGCGATGGCCGAGCACGCCGCCGACCCCGGCTGGAAGAACCTGCTGGCCCGGCTGGCCCAGGCCGCGCCGGAGTTCGAGGCGGCCTGGCAGCGGCACGAGGTGGACGCGCCCGCCAACGGGCTCAAGCAGTTCGAGATCCCGGGCACCGGGCTGCTGCGCTTCGAGTACACCAACCTGTGGCTCGGCCCCCGCACCGGTGCCCGGGTGGTCGCCTACACCCCGCAGGACGCCGAGACCCGGGAGCGGCTGGCCGCCCTGCTGGGGTAGCGGGAGGGCGGTGGCGGCGGCCCGGCCGGGCGCTGCGCCGGGTGGGGGACAATGGAGAGTCCCGAACCCCCTCCCTGAGGACTTGCCGCGCATGACGACCACGCCCGACCCCGCCCCGGCCGCCGCCACCGAGTTCGCGCCGCTGGACATCGGCCCGATGCAGGTCTGGCCCCCCGTCGTGCTGGCGCCGATGGCGGGCATCACCAATGCCCCGTTCCGCACCCTGTGCCGTGAGCAGAGCGGCGGCCGGGGCCTGTTCGTCTCCGAGATGATCACCACCAGGGCGCTGGTCGAGCGCAACGCCAAGACCATGCAGCTGATCCACTTCGACCCGAGCGAGAAGCCCCGGTCGATCCAGCTCTACGGGGTCGACCCGGTCACCGTCGGCAAGGCCGCCCGCATGATCGCGGACGAGGGCCTGGCCGACCACATCGACCTGAACTTCGGCTGCCCGGTCCCCAAGGTGACCCGCAAGGGCGGCGGCTCCGCGCTGCCGTACAAGCGCAACCTGCTGCGCGAGATCCTCCGCGAGGCGGTCGCGAACGCGGGCGCCCTCCCGGTCACCATGAAGATGCGCAAGGGCATCGACGACGACCACCTCACCTACCTGGACGCCGGCCGGATCGGCGCCGAGGAGGGCGTGGCGGCCATCGCCCTGCACGGCCGCACGGCCGCCCAGCACTACGGCGGCACCGCCGACTGGTCGGCCATCGCCCGGCTGCGCGAGGCCGTCCCGGCCGGGATCCCGGTGCTCGGCAACGGCGACATCTGGTGCGCCGAGGACGCGGTGCGGATGATGCGCGAGACCGGCTGCGACGGCGTGGTGGTCGGCCGCGGCTGCCTGGGCCGGCCCTGGCTGTTCAAGGACCTGGTGTCGATCTTCGAGGGCGCGGTGGACCCGGCCCGGCCGGCCTTCGCCGACGTCGCCCGCTCGATGGTCCGGCACGCCCAGCTGCTCGGTGAGTGGATGGGGGACGAGACCCGCGGTGTGATCGACTTCCGAAAGCACGTCGCCTGGTACACCAAGGGCTTCTCGGTCGGCTCCGAGCTGCGGGTCAGGCTGGCCAACTCCAGCTCGCTGGCCGAGCTCAGCACCACCCTCGACCAGGTTGACCAGGCACAACTGTGGCCGGAGAGCGCGGACGGCCCGCGCGGGCGCACGAGTGGCAACAATCGTGTTGTCCTCCCCGAGGGCTGGTTGGACGATCCGTACGACTGCGCCCTCCCCAGCCTGGACGCCGAATCGGACACCTCTGGCGGCTGAGTACTACGTACTGGCGAAATCGGCCGCGGCGACCGGGAGGCCGTCGCGGCCCTGCCCTCTTGGACAACCTGGCCAAGAGGGCTCCTTTGAGGCAGATTTCGCCTACACGGAGTCGCTGGATCATCACCCCATGCCACGAAAGGCGCAGTCCTGCTACGCCCGACGGTTGAGGTGCGCCCGTGACGCTTGCCACATATCGTGGCGATTGACGCCTTGTCAGGGGTCTCCGGCGGGGTGAGCGGAGGTGAATCGCTTCCCGAAGGGGCTTTCCACCGGATCGGCGTCGCTGGATGCAGGAAATCAAGCCGGGGCAACACGGTGGTTCACCCGCCGCTACGCTCTGTCCGGTTCGTGTGATCTTGGCGTTTCGTTGCGTTCAATACTTGAAGCGTCACTCGCGTCAGCCGGACGATTTCACCAACAGAGGTAAACGCCCTGACGGGCATTCGATCTGTCGGGTCGCTGGGCGGCACAGAGCTCATACGTCCAGCTAGGGGCGCGACAACGCCTTCGAAATGGGTATGTTCTCCGGCGTCAGGGCAACCGTGTGCGAGGAGACCGACCCGTGCCGTCCGAGCAGAAGTTTGTTTACTCCTTCACCGAAGGAAACAAGGACCTCAAGGACCTTCTTGGCGGGAAGGGTGCGAACCTCGCCGAGATGACCAACCTGGGTCTCCCCGTCCCTCCGGGGTTCACCATCACCACCGAGGCCTGCAAGGTCTTCCTGGAGACCGGCAGTGAGCCGGGCTCGCTGAACGACGAGATCAGCAAGCACCTGGCCGCCCTCGAGGGCGAGATGGGCAAGCAGCTCGGCCAGGCCGACAACCCGCTGCTGGTGTCCGTCCGTTCCGGGGCCAAGTTCTCCATGCCCGGCATGATGGACACGGTCCTCAACATCGGGCTCTCCGACGCCTCGGTGACCGGTCTGGTCGCCCAGTCCGGCAACGAGCGCTTCGCCTGGGACTCCTACCGCCGCCTGGTCCAGATGTTCGGCAAGACCGTGCTGGGCGTCGAGGGCGAGCTGTTCGAGGACGCGCTGGACGAGGTCAAGCGCGCCAAGGGCACCGAGAACGACCTCGACCTCACCGCCGAGGACCTCAAGGCCCTGGTGGAGACCTTCAAGGGCATCGTGCTCGCCGAGACCGGCCGGGCCTTCCCGCAGGAGCCGCGCGAGCAGCTGGACCTCGCGATCCACGCGGTGTTCCACTCCTGGAACGGCGACCGGGCCCGGCTGTACCGCCGTCAGGAGCGCATCCCCAACGACCTGGGCACGGCGGTCAACGTCTGCTCGATGGTCTTCGGCAACCTCGGCGAGGACTCCGGCACCGGCGTCGCCTTCACCCGCGACCCCTCCACCGGCACCCAGGGCGTCTACGGCGACTACCTGCAGAACGCCCAGGGCGAGGACGTCGTCGCGGGCATCCGCAACACCCTGCAGCTGGCCGACCTCGAGCAGCTCGACAAGAAGTCGTACGACGAGCTGATGTCGATCATGCAGACCCTGGAGACCCACTACCGGGACCTGTGCGACATCGAGTTCACCATCGAGCGCGGCAAGCTCTGGATGCTGCAGACCCGGGTCGGCAAGCGCACCGCCGCGGCCGCCTTCCGGATCGCCGTCCAGCTGGTCGACCAGGGCCTGATCGACCTGGACGAGGCGCTGCACCGGGTCACCGGCGCCCAGCTGGCCCAGCTGATGTTCCCGCGCTTCGCGCCCACCTCCGAGACCAAGCCGGTCGCCTACGGCATCGCCGCCTCCCCGGGCGCCGCGGTCGGCCGGGTCGTCTTCGACTCGTACACCGCCGTCAAGTGGTCCCGCTCCGGAGAGAAGGTCATCCTGGTCCGCCGGGAGACCAACCCGGACGACCTGGAAGGCATGATCGCGGCCGAGGGCATCCTGACCTCGCGCGGCGGCAAGACCTCGCACGCGGCCGTGGTCGCCCGCGGCATGGGCAAGACCTGTGTCTGCGGCGCCGAGGAGCTGGAGGTGGACACCAAGAACCGCAAGTTCACCACCTCCGACGGCCAGGTCGTGCACGAGGGCGACGTGGTCTCCATCGACGGTGCGAACGGCAAGGTCTACCTCGGTGAGGTACCCGTGCTGCCGTCCCCGGTGGTGGAGTACTTCGAGGGCACCCTGCACGCCGGCGCCGACGTCCAGGGCGGGCTGGTCCAGGCCGTGCACCGGCTGATGGCGCACGCCGACGTCCGCCGCCGGCTCGCGGTGCGCGCCAACGCCGACAACGCCGAGGACGCCAACCGCGCCCGCCGCTACGGCGCCCAGGGCATCGGCCTGTGCCGCACCGAGCACATGTTCCTCGGCGAGGAGCGGCGCAAGGAGGTCGAGCACCTGATCCTGGCCGACAACGACAAGGACCGCGAGCAGGCCCTGTCCTCCCTGCTGCCGCTGCAGAAGGGCGACTTCCTCGAGCTCTTCCAGTCGATGGACGGACTGCCCGTCACGGTCCGGCTGCTCGACCCGCCGCTGCACGAGTTCCTGCCCGACATCACCGAGCTGTCGGTGCGCGTCGCCCTCGCCGAGGCCCGCAAGGACCCGAACGAGAACGACCTGCGCCTGCTCCAGGCCGTGCACAAGCTGCACGAGCAGAACCCGATGCTGGGTCTGCGCGGCGTCCGCCTCGGCCTGGTCATCCCCGGCCTGTTCGGGATGCAGGTCCGGGCCATCGCGGAGGCCGCGGCCGAGCGCAGGCTGGCCGGCGGCGACCCGCGCCCCGAGGTGATGATCCCGCTGGTCGGCACCGTCCAGGAGCTGGAGCTGGTGCGCGACGAGTGCGAGCGGGTGCTCGCCGAGGTGGCCTCCTCCACCGGGGTGTCGCTGGACATCAAGCTGGGCACCATGATCGAGTTGCCGCGGGCCGCGGTGACCGCCGGTCAGATCGCCGAGGCCGCGGAGTTCTTCTCCTTCGGTACCAACGACCTGACCCAGACCGTCTGGGGCTTCTCCCGGGACGACGTGGAGGCCTCGTTCTTCACGGCCTACCTGGAGAAGGGCATCTTCGGCGTCAGCCCGTTCGAGACCATCGACCGGGACGGTGTCGGGTCGCTGGTCAAGCTGGCCGCCGAGGCCGGCCGGGCCACCCGTCCGGACCTCAAGCTCGGCGTCTGCGGCGAGCACGGCGGCGACCCGGACTCGGTCCACTTCTTCCACGAGGTGGGGCTGGACTACGTGTCCTGCTCCCCCTTCCGGATCCCGGTGGCGCGCCTGGAGGCAGGCCGCGCCGCCCTCGAGGCGGCGGGCAGCGACTCGCGCTGACGGGGAGGGTCACACCCCCCGAACGCGCGGTCCCATCGCTGACCGCACCCCCTCCGACCGGGGAGGGGCGCACGGCGGAGCTCGGCGCAGGAGAGCCGCCGTGCGTGAGCAGCCGGGGCGGGCACGGACAATGGCGTCCGAGCCCGCCCCGGCGGCGTTTCCCGGCAAGCTGGACCCATGACACGCCGCCCGTCCGCCGGCCCGCCGCCGCGGCGCGCCCTCGCCGCCCTCGCCGCGCTCGCGCTCGCCCTGCCCGCGCTGGCCGGCTGCGGCGGCCCCTCCGGCCCGTCCGCGCCCGGCCCGTCCGCCGCCGTGTCGTCCGCCCGGCCGTCCGGGGGCTGGGTGCCGAGCAGTTCCGCCCTGGCCGACGTCTGCCGTTCCGCCCTCCCGCGGCAGGCCGCCGACACCCTCGCCCTGATCGCCGCGGGCGGCCCCTACCCGTACCGCTCGGACGGCGTGGTGTTCGAGAACCGGGAGCGGCGGCTGCCCGCCCAGCGCAGCGGCTACTACCACGAGTACACCGTCACCACCCCGGGCTCGGCGGACCGCGGCACCCGCCGGGTGGTCACCGGCGCGGCGGGCGAGCAGTACTGGAGCGCCGACCACTACGGCTCGTTCCAGGAGATCGACAGCCGCTGCTGACCCCCGCCCGCCGGCCTGCCCGGCTCCGCAACCGGCTCCGCAACCGGGACCGCCGCCCTGGCCCGGCCTCCTTGCGCCGGAGCCCCCCGGTCGCGAGGATCATGGCCATGCCCACCTTCACCGCTCCGGACGGAACCACCCTCGCCTACCGCCGGGTCGGCCGCGGCGAGCCGCTGATCTGCCTGCCCGGCGGAGCGATGCGGGCCGCCGCGTACCTGGGCGACCTGGGCGGCCTGGCCGCCCACCGCACCCTGATCCTGCTCGACCTGCGCGGCACCGGCCGCTCCGGCGTGCCGGCCGACCCGGCGGGCTACCGCTGCGACCGGCAGGTCGCCGACGTCGAGGCGCTCCGCGCCCACCTCGGCCCGGACCGGATCGACCTGCTCGCGCACTCCGCCGGCGCCTCGCTCGCCACCCGGTACGCCGCCGAGCACCCCGAGCGGATCGGGCGGCTCGCCCTGATCACCCCGAGCGGCGCCGCCCTCGGCATCCCGTTCGGCGACGAGGACTACCGGGCGGCGGCCCGGCTGCGCGGCGAGCGGCCCTGGCTGCCCGCCGCGCTGGCCGCCCTCGACGCCGTGCTCGCCGGCACCGCCACGCCCGGGCAGCGCACCGACCTGCTGCCGCTGCTGTACGGCCGCTGGGACGAGCAGGCCCGGGCGCACGCGGCCGCCGAGGCCGGACAGCGCAACGCCGGGGCCGCCGAGGCGTACCGCGCCGAGGGAGCCTTCGACCCGGCCGGGACCCGCGCCGCCCTGGCCGGCCTCAAGGCGCCGGTGCTGGTCCTGGCCGGGGAGCTGGACGGCGGCCCCACCCCGGCGCGTGCCGCCGAGTTCGCCGAGGCCTTCCCGCTGGCCGACCACCGGGTGCAGCCCGGCGCCGGCCACTACCCGTGGCTGGACGACGCCGACGCCTTCGTCCGGACCGTCACGGACTTCCTCGCGGCCTGACCCTGGCCCGGCCACCGCCGGTCCGGCTACCTGACCGGGTGAACCGCCCCGCGAAGGCGCGCCCCGGCCCGGCGGCCGTCCTAGGCTGCCCGCATGGCACATCTGCTCTCCGTGAACCTGGCCCACGTCCGCCCGAACCCCGCCACCCGGTCCGAGGTCAGGACCACCGGCATCGACAAACGCCCGGTGGACCACCCCGTTCGGCTGCGCGCCCCCGGGCCCAAGGAGGCCGGGCAGGACGGCGGCCTGGTCGGTGACCGGATCGTCGACGTCCGCCACCACGGCGGCGACGACCAGGCCGTCTACGCCTACGCCCGGGAGAGCCTGGACCACTGGGAGCGCGAACTCGGCCGGGAGCTGGCGGGCGGCGTCTTCGGCGAGAACCTCACCACGACCGGACTGGACGTGGACGGCGCCCTGATCGGGGAGCGCTGGCGGATCGGGGAGCAGGTCCTGCTGGAGGTCTCCTCGCCGCGGATCCCCTGCTCCACCTTCGCCCGCTGGATGGACGAGCGGGGCTGGGTCAAGCGCTTCGCCGAGGGCGCGCTGCCCGGCGCCTACCTGCGGATCGTCGAGCCCGGGGTGATCCGGGCCGGTGACCCGGTCACCGTCGAGCACCGCCCCGACCACGACGTCACCGTGGAGCTCTGCTTCCGCGCGCTGATGACCCGGGCCGAGCTGCTGCCCCGGCTGATCGACGTGAAGGAACTGCCCGAGGAGACCCGGGAGCTGGCCCGCCGGCGCGCCGGCCTGACCCCGCCGTACGACCCCGAGGTCTGGGAGGCCGACGCCTGAGGCCGGCCCGGCCGGCCCCGGGCGGGCCGGAGCCGCGGGTCCCCTCCCGGCCGGGAGGGGACCCGTCGTGCTCAGGCGGCGATCAGTGGGCCGCCGTGTCTAAGACACTCCTGGTTGAGCGCCGGGTCCGGCGCGCTCGGCGAGGTCGCGGCGGCGATCCGCAGCTCGATGATGTCGCGGACGGCCTCCCACTCCTCGTCCAGGATGGAGTAGAACGCGGTGCTGCGGACCTCCCCGTCCAGGCCCCGCGAGTGGGCCCGGCGGACGCCCTCGCAGGTGGCGCCGAGCCGCTCGATGGCGGCCCGGGAACGGGCGTTGCGGGCGTCCGCGCGCAGCGAGATCCGCTGCACGCCCCAGGTCTCGAAGGCGTGGCGCAGCATCAGCAGCTTCGCCTCGGTGTTGATCCCGGTGCCCTGGGCGCGCGGCGACAGCCAGGTGTTGCCGATCTCGGCGGCGTCCGGCACGGCCAGCAGCGGATCACCGTGCGGCACGCCGGGGACCGGCGGCCACACCAGCGGGCCCTGCCAGTAGTCCAGTTCCAGGAACCGGGTGGAGCCGACCACCCGGTCGTCGGCGCAGCTCACCGTGGCGAACGGCAGCGACCTGCCCGCCGCCTGGTCGGCCAGCGCGCGGGAGATGTACTCCCGGGCGGCTTCCAGGCCGTGCGGAACGGGGGTGAAGGCGTAGGTCGTACGGTCCTCGGCGCCGGCCTCGGCCAGGGCCGCGGCGTGGTGCTCGGCGAGGGGCTCCAGCCGCACGGTGCGGCCGTAGAGGGTGACGGGTACGGGCACGGATCCTTCGGTCCTTCGGCGTTCGGAGGGGCCCGTCACGCCGGGGTGCGGCACGAGGGCTGTGGTCTTTTCGCCCCGGTCCCGGGATCGGCCGCCGCGGTCCGCCGCAGCGTCCGGAACGCGGACCTGAGGCGGGGGCGGCGGCCCGGGAAGCGGGCAGCGCGGTGCCGGAACGGCATCGGGTCGACGGGACCGTACCGGCGGGGGATGAGCGAGGGGACAGTGTGCGTCCGCGAGATGGCCGAGAGAGGAACGAGAGCGCGAAGGAAGCAGGCGGCCAGGTGAAGGCAAGGTGCGAGAGGAGTGGCTGGCCGCGCACCGGACCGGGCCGTGTCCCACGACGTGACGGACGGCGTGGCGACGACGCGACGATGCGAGGCAGCGAGAGGACGATACCCGTCCGCGGGCGGTGCGTCACCTCGCATCGCGCGAACGGGGGCGCGCGATGCGTCCCGTCCGCCCGCCGCGGCCGACACGGGGGCTCCTACCAGCGGTTTTCCGGCCGGGTGAGAAGATCGGCCGAGCAGGGGGAAGAGCGCCGGGCGCGCCGGGAATGCCGAGCGCCTCCGGCACGCTGGACTGAAGCAGGCGGCCGCGCGGTATGCGGTCCTCCGCCGTGGGCGGGCCCAGCAGGGCCGGTCCGGTGAGACGACGAGACGGAACGGGGTTGGGTGCGCCGTGCGTGATCCCAAGGAGCTGTACCAGCTGGAGCCGCTGGGCGTGGCCGCGGTGGCCGTGGCCCGCGACGCGGCTGCGGAGGCCGAGACCGGCCTGGTACTGCTGTACCACTTCGAGGGCTTCATGGACGCGGGCGAGGCCGGCGGTCAGGTCGTGGCGCACCTGCTGGAGCAGGGCAGCCCGCAGGTGGTCGCCAGGTTCGACCACGACCGCCTGGTCGACTACCGGGCCCGCCGTCCCGCGATGACCTTCGACCGCGAGTCCTGGACCGACTACGACCCGCCGGAGATCCTGCTCCAGCTGGTCCACGACTCGACCGGGGCACCGTTCCTGGTGCTCACCGGGCCCGAACCGGACACCGAGTGGGAGCTGTTCGCGGCGGCCGTGCGCGGCCTGGTCGAGGAGTTCGAGATCCGGCTGTCGGTCGACTTCCACGGCATCCCGATGGGCGTGCCGCACACCCGCCCGGTCGGGGTGACCCCGCACGGCAACCGGCTGGACCTGGCACCCGGCTACCCGAAGTGGTTCGAGCAGGCCCAGGTGCCCGGCAGTGCGCAGGCGCTGCTGGAGTACCGGCTCGCCGAGTCCGGCCACGACGTGCTGGGCTTCGCCGTCCACGTGCCGCACTACATCGCCCGCTCGGCCTACCCGGCCGCCGCCGTGGTGATCCTGGAGGCGGTGCAGTCCGCCACCGGGCTGGTGCTGCCCGGCAGCGACCTGCGGGCGCGGGTGGACGAGGTGTACGCCGAGATCGAGGACCAGCTCACCCAGGGCGACGGCGAGCTGCGCTCGGCGATCCGCGGCATGGAGGGCCAGTACGACGCGGTGGCCGGCGCCGAGGACCGGGAGAGCCTGCTGGCCCAGAGCGCGGACCTGCCCTCGGCGGACGAGCTGGGCCGGCGGTTCGAGGAGTTCCTGGCGGAGCACGAGCGCGGCGCGGACTGAGCCCGCCGGCCGGTGGCTACCGTGGCCGGGGCCGGGATCGATTCCCGGTCCCGGCTCGTTCGTGTCCTCGGGGACCCGGGGGACGGGCCGTCCGCGTCGGCAGATCGGCACAGGGCCGGGCCCGGGGGAGTGATGAGCATGGCGTTCAGGCGGGCCGGCGTGCCCGGTGCCGCGGTGGCGGCCCTGTTGGTGCTGTCCGGCTGCGGCGGTGGCGCACCCGGTCCCGGGCCCGCGCCCACGGGGTCGGCCGCGCTCTCCCCGGCCACGGCCGCCGCCTCGCCGTCCCCGGCGCGGCCGGCGGCGTCCGGCCCGTACGCGGCGCTCGGCGACTCCTACACCTCCGGCCTGCAGGTCCCTCCGCAGCAGGGCACCCCGAAGGGCTGCGGCCGGTCCGGCGTCAACTATCCGTCGCTGGTCGCGGCCGGGCTCGGCCTGGCCGCCGCCGACTTCCGGGACGTCAGCTGCAGCGGCGCGCGGACCGCCGACCTGACCCGGGCCCAGCAGACCTCCGGCGGCGCCAACCCGCCGCAGCTCGGCGCGGTGACCTCCGCCACCCGGCTGGTCACGCTCGGCATCGGGGGCAACGACGTCGGGTTCATGGACGTCCTCGGGCGCTGCGCGATGGAGAGCATCAGGCACTCGGTGTCCGCCGCGCTGACCGCCGGGCCCGCCGCCGACGTGTCCGCCGACGCGCCCTGCAAGGACCACTACACCGCCGCGGACGGCGGCGACGAGGTCGGCCGCACGATCGACGCGACCGGTCCGCGGCTGACCGAGGCGCTCCGCGAGATCCGCGCCCGAGCCCCGCAGGCCCAGGTGCTGGTGGTCGGCTACCCGGCGCTGCTGCCCGCCGATCCGGCGGCCTGCTCGGCCGTGCTGGGGCAGGGCGTGAGCGCCGGTGACCTCCGCTACCTGGAGCAGAAGCAGGAGCAGCTGAACTCGGTGCTCGAGCGTGCCGCCGAGGCCGGCGGGGCGCGTTTCGTGGACACCGCCGCCCCCTCGGCGGCCCACCACATGTGCGCGGGCGACGCCGAGCGCTGGGTCGAACCGCCGGTGCCCGCGGCCGGGCTGGCGCCGATGCACCCGAACGCCGCGGGCGAGCGGGCGATGGCCGCCGCCGTGCTCGCGGTGCTCGCCGCCCGCTGACGGCCCGCCGGCCGAAGCCCGCTGCCTTGCGAGCCTCAGACCGGCCGGACCGGGTGGACCTCGATCCGGACCGCCGGGTCGTCCAGGCACTCGCCGGTGGCCAGGTCGAAGCGCTGCTTGAGCAGCGGGGAGGCGACGTACACCCGGCCGTCCGGGGTGGCGCCGAGCAGGCCCCGGGAGAGCACGTACGCGCCGGTGAACGGGTCGCGGTTGGCCACCGCGTGGACCGCGTCCCGGCTGTCGCGGAACACGGCCGCCTGCCGGCCGTCGGGGAGCAGCACGGCCACGCCCCGGCCCGGGACGAGCCGCTCCCAGGCGCAGACCGGCGTCCAGGTCCCCCCGCTCAGCAGCTCGACCCGGTCGGGGCGGGTGCGGGCGGCGGTCGTCGTGGTCGTCCCGGTGGTGGTCGCCCCGGTGGTGGTCGCGGTGGTCATCGGGAGCCCTCCAGGACGGGGGTGCGGACGAGGGAGGCGAGCAGGCCGGCCTCGGTGGCGAGCACCGCCAGATCCGGCTTGACCTGGTCGCGTTCGGGGGTGAAGCGGATGCTCGGGTCGGGTACGCCGGGGGCGTTGACGAAGGAGACGAAGCGCGCGAGCCGGCCGGGGTCGGCCAGGGTGGCGGCCCACTCGTCCTGGTAGTCGGTCACGTGGTGGGCCATCATCGCCTCCAGGTCGGCGGCGATGCCGAGGCTGTCCTCGACCACCACGGCCCGGACGTGGTCGAGACCGCCCCCGATCCGTTCCAGCCAGGCGGAGGTGCGCTCCAGCCGGTCGGCGGTGCGGATGTAGAACATCAGGAACCGGTCGGTGAGCCGGATCAGCTGCTCGTCGTCCAGGTCCTGGGCGAGCAGGTCGGCGTGCCGGGGGGTGGCGCCGCCGTTGCCGCCGACGTAGAGGTTCCAGCCGTTGGAGGTGGCGATCACCCCGAAGTCCTTGCCGCGGGCCTCCGCGCACTCCCGGGCGCAGCCGGAGACCGCCGACTTGAGCTTGTGCGGGCTGCGCAGGCCCCGGTAGCGCAGCTCCAGCCGGATCGCCATCGCGACCGAGTCCTGCACGCCGTACCGGCACCAGGTGGAGCCCACGCAGGACTTCACGGTGCGCAGCGACTTGCCGTAGGCGTGACCGGACTCGAAGCCGGCCGCCACCAGCCGGTGCCAGATCTGCGGCAGCTGGTCCACCCGGGCGCCGAACAGGTCGATCCGCTGCCCGCCGGTGATCTTGGTGTAGAGGCCGAAGTCCCGGGCCACCTCACCGATCACGATCAGCTTCTCCGGGGTGATCTCCCCGCCCGGGATCCGGGGCACCACCGAGTACGAGCCGTTGCGCTGGAGATTGGCCAGGAAGTGGTCGTTGGTGTCCTGGAGGGCGCCCTGCTCGCCGTCCAGGATGTGCCCGGACACCGGCAGGTGCGGCGCCAGCGAGGCGATGATCGAGGCGACCGCCGGCTTGCACACCTCGCAGCCCTCGCCGCCCCCGGCACCGTCCTGCCCGCCGAGCCGGCCGTGCTCGGCGAGCAGCCGGGCGTGCGTCGGGATGCGCTTGACCCGGACGAGCTCGTACAGCTCCGCGCGGCTCTGCCCGAAGCACGGGCACAGACCCCGGTCGACCTCGACGCCGGAGGCCGCCAGTTCGTCGGCCACCACCGTGCCGAGCAGCTTCAGGCAGGAACCGCAGCCCGTCCCCGCCCTGGTGCACGCCTTCACCTCCGGGACGGTGGTGCACGCGTGCCCGGTGACGGCGGCCCGCACCTCGCCCTTGGTGACGCCGTGGCAGTTGCAGACCACCGCCTCGTCCGGCAGCGCCGCGCCGACCGGCGTCGGCGGCGCGCCCGGCCCGGCCGGCAGCACCAGCGACTCCGCCGGGACGGGCAGCGGACTGCCGGTCCCGGCCAGCGGGCGCAGCATCGCGTACGCCTCCGCGTCGCCGACCAGGATGCCGCCGAGCAGCGCGCCCTCGGGGGTGACCACCAGCTTCTTGTAGACCCCGGCGCGGGAGTCGGCGTAGACCACGTCGAGCGCGCCCGGCGTGGTGCCGAAGGCGTCGCCGAAGCTCGCCACGTCGACGCCGAGCAGCTTCAGCTTGGTCGACAGGTCGGCGCCGGTGAACGGCTGCGCGCTCTGCCCGGCCAGCTGCCGGGCGACCGTGCGGGCCATCTCGTAGCCGGGGGCGACCAGGCCGTAGACCCGCCCGTCGGCGGCCAGCGCGCACTCGCCGATGGCGTAGACGTCCGGGTCCGAGGTGCGGCACAGCTCGTCCACGGCGATGCCGCCGCGCTCACCGACGGTCAGACCGCAGTCCCTGGCCAGCTGGTCGCGCGGGCGGATCCCGGCCGAGAACACCACCAGGCCGGTCTCCAGCCGCGAGCCGTCGGTGAACGCCATCGCGGCCGCCCGGCCGTCGGCCGACACCTCCACCGCGGTGGTGCCCACCCCGGTGTGCACGGTCACGCCCATGCCTTCGATGGTCCGGCGCAGCGCCGCGCCGCCGCCGTCGTCCACCTGGACCGGCATCAGGCGGGGCGCGAACTCCACCACGTGGGTCCGCAGACCGAGTCCCTGGAGGGCGCCCGCCGCCTCCAGCCCCAGCAGCCCGCCGCCGACCACCGCGCCCACCCGCCGACCGGCCGCGTACGCCTCGATCGCCTCCAGGTCCTCGATGGTGCGGTAGACGAAACAGCCCTCGGCGTCCCGGCCCGGCACCGGCGGGACGAACGGGTACGAGCCGGTGGCCAGCACCAGCGTGTCGTAGCGCAGGGTGCGGCCGGCCCCGGTGGTGACGGTCTTCGCGGCCCGGTCGACCGACGCCACCGGTGAGGACAGGTGCAGCTCGTAGCCGTGCCGGTCGGTGAAGCCCGGCCCGGCGAGCAGCAGGTCCTCGGCGGTGCGCCCGGAGAAGTAGGAGGTCAGCGCGACCCGGTCGTACGCCGGGCGCGGCTCCTCGGCGAGGACGACGACGCGGTGGCGCGCGGCGGCGCCGCTCTCGGCCAGGGCCTCCAGGAAACGGTGGCCGACCATGCCGTACCCGACCAGGATCAGCGTGGGTTTGGTGGTGGTCATGGGGGAGTCCCTCCGGTGGTGGTGCGCCGCGTGGCGGGGCGGGTGGGGCAGCTGGGGCGGGCAGGGCAGGTGGGGCACGGGTCGGACGGGCGGGGTCCCGCGGGCACCGGAGCCCGGTGCCCGCCCCTGCCGTCGAGCATCGGCCGCAGGTGTTACCCGGCCGGGGCACCCCGGTTTCACCGGCGGAACTTCGGCCTCAGCACCGCCCACGGCGGGCTGTGAGCGCCTCGGGGACCGGCAGGGCGGGATGGCCGGGCGGCCGGTGTGTCGGGTGCGGCCCGCGCCGTGCGGGAGCGCCCGGCGTCGCGTTGCCGGGCGCAAGCGCCGGCACACCCCGCCGAACCGGGGAACCGGGGGCCCGGTCCGGGCCGCGCGCCCCAGCACCGGTACCGGCCGCGGCCCTGCGGGTGCCCGGGCCGGCGGGCGGTCGTCGGCTCCGCCGGGGTCCGGGGGCGGACCGCACAGCCTCCCGCCTCCGGACCGACCGGGCGGGCACCGCCGCCGCACCCGCGGCCGGTGCTCACCGCGGTGCCGCACGCGGCCGTGAGGTCCGGGAAACCCGTCGTGACCGTGGAGCAACGGCCGGGAAACAGCGGGCGGCCAGGCTTGCCCCATGACCCCTGCCTCCGCCGTCCTGCCGAGGGTGCCGCGCAGCGCCCGCCGTCCCGCCCTGGTGCTCGTCGCGCACGGTTCCCGGGATCCGTCCGCCGTGGCCGGGACCCGCCGGGTGGCGGCGATGGTGGCCGCCGCCCGGCCGGACCTCGACGTCCACCCGGCCCACCTCGGCCTGAACGCCCCCCTGCTGCCCGAGGTGCTGGCCGCACTGGACGGCCCGGCGGTCCTCGTCCCGCTCCTGCTGGGCCGCGGCCACCACGCCAAGGTCGACCTGCCGGCCGCCCTCGCGGCGCCGCCGCGGCTGACCGGCGCGGTCGCCGCCCCGCTCGGCCCCGACCCGCTGCTCACCGACCTGCTGCTGCTGCGCCTCGCGCAGGCGGGCGTGCGCCCGGGCGACGGCCCGGTGGTGCTCGCGGCGGCCGGCTCGCGCGACCCGCAGGCCGCCGCCGACACCGAGGCGCAGGCGGCGCTGCTGGCGGCCCGGCTGGGGGTGCCGGTGCGGCCGGGGTACGTGACCGGTGCCGGGCCCGGCGTGGCCGCGACGGCGGCGGCCTTGGCGGCGCTGGGGGCCGGACCGGTCGCGGTGGCGGGGTACTTCACGGCGCCGGGGGACTTCGCCCGGCTCGCGGCCGCCGCCTGGGACGGCCCGGCCGCCGCGCCGCTGGGGGCCCACCCCCTCCTGGTCCGCCTGCTGCTGGCCCGCTACGCGGCCGCCGCCGCCCGTCTCCCCGCGCACCCGCCGGCCCTGCTCGCCGCCACCACCTGACCGGCGTCGGCGCGCCCCGCCCCCGGCCGACGGACACGCCGTCCGGGCCGGCCCGCCGCCGAGCAGCCGCGACGGCGACGGCTGTTCACCGTCCGCACGCCCTGGCGAAAGCGCGGCGCACCGGCGCGATGTCGGCCCGTCGGCGTACGGTGACTGTCATATGGACGACACCGCGCACCGCACCGCCCCGTACGACCCGCAGGCCCAGGCACGTTGGGTGCCCGAGCCGGACAAGCGGCCCGGCCGCACCGCCTTCCAGCGCGACCGCGCCCGGGTCCTGCACTCCGCGGCCCTGCGCAGACTGGCCGGCACCACCCAGGTCGTCGCCCCGATGCGCGCGGACTTCTCCCGGACCCGGCTGACCCACTCGCTGGAGTGCGCCCAGGTCGGCCGGGAGCTCGGCGCCGCGCTCGGCTGCGACCCGGACCTGGTGGAGGCCGGGTGCCTGGCGCACGACATCGGCCACCCGCCGTTCGGGCACACCGGCGAGGAGGCGCTCGACCAGGCCGCCGCGGCCTGCGGCGGTTTCGAGGGCAACGCGCAGTCGCTGCGCATCCTGACCCGCCTGGAGCCCAAGCGCTTCGCCCCGCTGGACGAGGCCCCGGCCCGGCTGGCCCCCTGGCCCGGCCGCAGCGTCGGCCTCAACCTGACCCGCGCCGCGCTGGACGCCGCCACCAAGTACCCGTGGACCCGCGGCGGCCACCCGACCGACCCGGACTCCGCCAAGTACGGCGTCTACGCCGACGACCTGCCGGTCTTCCGCTGGCTGCGCACCGGCGCCCCCGAGGGCCGCAAGTGCTTCGAGGCCACCGTGATGGACTGGTCCGACGACGTGGCGTACTCCACCCACGACGTCGAGGACGGCCTCCAGGCCGGCCACATCGACCCGGCGGCGCTGCGCTCGGCCGACGAGCGCGCCGAGCTGTTCAAGATCGCCGAGCGGTACGCCCCCGAGGCGTCCGCCGCCGAGCTGGCCGAGGCGCTGGACCGGCTCCAGCGCCAGGAGTGGTGGCCCCGGGCGTACGACGGCTCGGCCCGCGCCCGGGCCGGGCTCAAGGACCTCACCAGCCAGCTGATCGGCCGCTTCTGCCTGGCCGCCGAGCAGGCCACCCGGGCCCGCTACGGCCCCGGCCCGCTGACCCGGTACGCGGCCGAGCTGGTGGTCCCCGCCGAGGTCCGGCTGGAGTGCGCGGTGCTCAAGGCGGTCGCCGTCCGGTACGTGATGCAGCGCGACGAGCAGGCCCAGCTGCGCACCCGCCAGCGGATCGTGATCGCCGAGCTGGCCGAGGCGCTCACCCGCACCGCGCCGTACGGGCTGGACCCGGTCTTCGCCGCGCTGTACGAGGAGGCCGAGGACGACCGGGCGGCGCTGCGGGCGGTGGTCGACCAGATCGCCACCCTCACCGACGCCTCCGCGTTCGCGCTGCACGCCCGGCTGGTCGAGAAGGCGGGGCCGAACGCCTGACGGCCGTGCGTAAACTTCCAGGGTGGCCGGTCGGATCAGGGATGAAGATGTGCAGGCAGTGCGCAACGCGCTGCCCATCGACGCGGTCGTCGGCGACTACGTCCAGCTGACCAACGGCGGCGGTGCCCAGCTCAAGGGCGTCTGCCCGTTCCACGACGAGAAGTCCGCCTCGTTCTACGTGCACCCCGGCAAGGGCGTCTACCACTGCTTCGGCTGCGGCGAGAGCGGCGACACCATCTCGTTCCTGATGAAGATCGAGCACTGCTCGTTCGCCGAGGCCGTGGAGCGGATGGCCGCCCAGGCCAACATCACCCTGCGGTACGAGGAGGGCGGCTACTCGCCCCGCCACCAGCAGGGCGAGCGGACCCGGCTGGTCGAGGCGCACAAGGTGGCCGCCGCCTGGTTCCAGGAACAGCTCGGCTCGCCGGAGGCGGAGATCGGCCGCCGCTTCCTGGCCGAGCGCGGCTTCGACGAGGCCGCCGCCCAGCACTTCGGGGTGGGCTACGCGCCGGTGGGCTGGGAGCACCTGGTGCGCTACCTGCGCGGCAAGGGCTTCACCGACAAGGAGATCCTGCTCGGCGGCCTGGCCTCGCAGGGCCAGCGCGGCGGGCTGATCGACCGGTTCCGGGGCCGGCTGGTCTGGCCGATCCGGGACTCCGGCGGCGAGGTGGTCGGCTTCGGCGCCCGCCGGCTGCGCGAGGACGACACCGGGCCCAAGTACCTGAACACCCCCGAGACGCCGCTCTACAAGAAGTCCCAGGTGCTGTACGGCATCGACCTGGCCCGCAAGGAGATCGCCAAGTCCGGCCGGGCCGTGGTGGTCGAGGGCTACACCGATGTGATGGCCTGCCACCTGGCGGGCGTCACCACGGCGGTGGCCACCTGCGGCACCTCCTTCGGCGAGGACCACGTCAAGATCATCCGTCGGCTGCTGATGGACACCTCCGCCTACCGCGGTGAGACGGTCTTCACCTTCGACGGCGACGCGGCCGGCCAGAAGGCCGCGCTGCGGGCCTTCGAGGACGACCAGAAGTTCGCCGCCCGCACCTCCATCGCGATCACCCCCGGCGGCATGGACCCCTGCGAGCTGCGCCTCGCCAAGGGCGACGACGCCGTCCGCGAACTGATCGAACACCCCGTCCCGCTCTTCGAGTTCGCCCTGCGCTCGGCGGTCGCCCGGCACCGGGTGGACACCGCGGAGGGCCGCGCGGCCGCGCTGGAGGAGGCCGCCGGGATCATCGTGAAGATCAAGGACCGCTCGATCCAGCACGAGTACGCCGTCCAGCTGGCCGGCATGCTCGGCATCCTGGACGAGCAGTTCGTGGTCCGCCGGATCGGCCAGCTGGCCCGCTGGCAGCGCGAGAACCAGCAGAACGCCGCCCAGCGCCCGACCCGCCGCCAGGAGCCCGCCGCACCGGTCCGGCCGCCGCGGCCGGCGTTCCGGCTGAACCCGCGCGACCCGGCGCAGTTCGTCGAGCGCGAGCTGCTCAAGCTCGCCCTCCAGCACCCCGACCTGGTCAGCCCGGCCTTCGACCAGTACGGCGAGGAGGAGTTCCCCACCCCGCCGTACGCCGCCGTCCGCCGGGCGATCGGCTCGGCCGGCGGCGCCGCGTACGGCGCCGCGCTGCCCGACTTCACCACCGCGGTCCGCGACGCCAGCCCGGACGACCAGGTCCGCGGCCTGGTCACCGAGCTGACCGTCGAACCGATCCGCTCCCGCCGCAAGGCGGACGAGATCTACGCCGGGGAGTTCCTGGTCAAGCTGCGGCTGCAGGCCGTCGACCGCCGGGTCGGCGAGGCCCGCGCCCACCTGCAGCGGCTCGGCAGCCGGGCCACCCCCGAGCAGCTGCACGCGGTGCAGAGCGAGCTGTGGGCCCTGCAGCAGTACGCCCAGCAGCTCCGCTCCCGGGGCGCGGCCGCGCTCTGATCCCGGGCCCTTCACCACCGGCCCGCGCCATCCGGTCCGCCGCGGGGGGTGGCGCGGGGCGCACCGCTGGGTATCCCATCCCTTGTGGTGCGGCGTCCCCCCAGCGCCGCCACGGCCGTGGAGGATGCCCGTGGAGCTCGCCGCCGTCCGCCAGCCGCAGGCCGCCGCCCGGGTCCCGGCCCAGGCCGGGCCGCCCGCCGCCGAGCGGCCCGCCCCGGACCAGGACCCCACCCCCGGCCGGGCCCCCGCCGACCCGGAACCCTTCGACCCCGAACCCGCGGACCCCGACCTGTCCGACCCCGACCTGTCCGAGCCGCTGGAACCGGAGCCGCCGGACCCCGACCCGGCAGACCCCGGGCCCGGACACCCCGGACACCCCGGCCCCGCGCGGCGGGCCGCCGCCACGCCGGACGAGGCCTCGGGCGCCGCCGCCGACCTGCTGCGCCAGTACCTGCGCGAGATCGGCCGGGTGCGACTGCTCACCGCCGCCGAGGAGGTCGAGCTGGCCTGCCAGATCGAGGCCGGCCTGTTCGCCGAGGAGGCGCTGGACCGCGCGGCGGCCGGCGGGCGGCGGGCCGGCGACCCGTTACCGGCGGGCGACCCGCCGTCGGCCGGCGACCCGGTGCTGGCCGACGAGCTGGACCGGCTGGTGGTGCTCGGCCGGATCGCCAAACGCCGTCTGATCGAGGCCAACCTCCGCCTGGTGGTCTCGGTCGCCAAACGCTACGTCGGGCGCGGCCTGACCCTGCTCGACCTCATCCAGGAGGGCAACGTCGGCCTGATCCGGGCGGTCGAGAAGTTCGACTACACCCGGGGCTACAAGTTCTCCACCTACGCCACCTGGTGGATCCGGCAGGCGATGAGCCGGGCACTGGCCGACCAGGCCCGCACCATCCGGGTGCCAGTGCACGTGGTGGAACTGATCAACCGGGTGCTGCGGGTGCAGCGCGCCCTGATCCAGGAGTACGGCCACGAGCCGACCCCCGCCGAGGTCGGCCTGGTGCTGCAGCTGCCGCCCGAGCGGATCCGGGAGGTGCTGCGGCTGGCCCAGGACCCGGTCTCGCTGCACACCCCGATCGGCGAGGAGGAGGACGTCGCGCTCGGCGACCTGATCGAGGACGCCGACGCCGCCTCACCGGTGGAGAGCGCCGCCTTCCTGCTGCTGCGCGAGCACCTGGACGCGGTGCTGGCCACCCTCGGCGAGCGCGAACGGCAGATCGTCCAGCTGCGCTACGGCCTCGGCGACGGCCTGCCGCGCACCCTGGAGGAGATCGGCCGGCTGTTCGGCGTCACCCGGGAGCGGATCCGCCAGATCGAGGGCAAGACGCTCGCCAAGCTGCGCGCCCACGTCTGCGCCGACCAGCTGCGCGGCTACCTGGACTGAGCAGCCGCCGCCGGCCGGCGCCGCGCGGGTCAGTGGTGGAACGCGCTGCGCGCCTCGACGCCCATGGTGCTGAGCGGGGCGGGCTGGTTGCGCAGCTCGGGCAGCAGCCGTTCGAGGTCCTCCAGCAGCAGGTCCGCGAGGTCCCGGGAGAAGCCGTTGCGGCAGACCATCCGCAGCGCCGACAGGTCGGTCCGGTCGTCCGGGAAGGTGTACGCCGGCACCTGCCAGCCGCGCTCGCGCATCCGGCGCGAGACGTCGAAGACGTCGAAGTTCTCGCCCTCCCGGGTGGTGAAGGCGAAGACCGGCAGCTCGTCGCCCTTGGTGAGCAGCCGGAAGCCCAGCCGCTCGACCTCCCCGGCCAGGTAGGTGGCGACGTCCCGGCAGGCCTGCTGCACCATCCGGAAGCCCTCGCGGCCGAGCCGCAGGAAGACGTAGTACTGGGCGACCACCTCGGCGCCGGGCCGGGAGAAGTTGAGCGCGAAGGTCGGCATGTCGCCGCCCAGGTAGTTGACCTTGAAGACCAGCTCGTCCGGCAGCGCGTCCTTGTCCCGCCACAGCGCCCAGCCGACGCCCGGGTAGACCAGGCCGAACTTGTGGCCGGAGGTGTTGATGGACGCGACCCGGGGCAGCCGGAAGTCCCAGACCAGCTCGGGGTCGAGGAAGGGCGCCACCATGCCCCCGGACGCGCCGTCGACGTGGACCGGGACGTCCAGCCCGGTGCGCTGCTGGAGGTCGTCCAGGGCGGCGCAGATCTCCGCGATGGGCTCGTAGGAGCCGTCGAAGGTGGAGCCGAGGATGCCGACCACGCCGATGGTGTCCTGGTCGCAGTGGGCGACGGCCTGCTCGGCGTCCAGGTGGAGCCGGTCGCCGGACATCGGCACCAGCCGGGCCTCCACCTCCCAGAAGTTGCAGAACTTCTCCCAGCAGACCTGGACGTTGATGCCCATCACCAGGTTCGGCCGGGCCCCGGCCGCGTACCGGTCGGCGTTGGCCCGCATCCAGCGCCGCTTCAGCGCCAGACCGGCCAGCATGCAGGCCTCGCTGGAGCCGGTGGTGGAGCAGCCGACCGCCTGGTCCGGGTCGGGGGCGTGCCACAGGTCGGCCAGGATCGCCACGGAGCGCCGTTCCAGCTCGGCGGTCTGCGGGTACTCGTCCTTGTCGATCATGTTCTTGTCGCGGCACTCCGCCATCAGCCGGCCGGCGTAGTCGTCCATCTGGGTGGTGACGAAGGTGGCCAGGTTGAGTTTGGCGTTGCCGTCCAGCATCAGCTCGTCGTGGATCAGCTGGTAGGCCACGGCGGGCAGCACCGGGTTGTCCGAGAGCCGGTGCACCGGTGGGGCGGCGGCCATCGAACCGAGCAGGTCGAGCACGCCCTGGAGCGGGCTGAGGGACAGTCGGCGTTCATCGCCGTCGCCCTTGTGCAGCGCCATCCGAGATCCCTTTCACTAGCCGGGCAGGGAACTCCCACGCTGCCACCGCCCCGCTGCTGACGCATCCTCGGCGCCCGCGCGCGGCGGCCCCGGGCCGGCTCAGCCCTTGGCCTCCGGGTAGGTCTGGTCGCGGACCGCCGCGTACTGCTGGCGCACCGCCTGGCCGACCGCCAGGTCGTGCTCCTGGTCCGGTACCAGGGTGGTGACCTCGGGCAGCTCCCAGTGCGGCGGTTCGGGGGTGCCGGCCAGTGCCCAGGCGGCCTGCCGGGCCGCGCCCCGGGCCGCGTGGTCGCCCGGCGGCGGGATCACCACCGGGCAGCCGAACACCAGCGGCGCGATCTCCCGCACCGCCCCGAGCCGTCCGGCCGCGCCCAGCAGGAAGATCCGGCGCACCGCCACCCCGTGCGAGCGCAGCACGTCGACGGCGTCCGCGACGTTGCACAGCATCCCCTCGACGGCCGCCCGGGCGAAGTGCTGCGGTGCCATCGACTCCATCCGCAGGCCGGTCAGGGTGCCGGCGGCGTGCGGCAGCTTGGGGGTCCGCTCGCCGTCCAGGTACGGCAGCAGCACCAGGCCGTACGAGCCGGGGGAGGACTGCTGGGCGAGCGCGCTCAGGCCCTCCAGGTCGGTGCCGAGCACGGTGGCGGTCGAGCGCAGCACCTGCGCCGCGTTGAGGGTGGCGACCATCGGCAGGTGGCGGCCGGTGGCGTCGGCGAAGGACGAGATCAGGCCGGTCGGGTCGATCACCGCCCGGTCGTGCACCGCGAAGATGGTGCCGTTGCCGCCGAGCGAGACGACGGCGTCCCCGAGGCCGAGGCCCAGGCCCAGTGCGGCGGCCATGTTGTCGCCGGTGCCGGCCGAGATCAGCAGGCCCTCCGGGGTGTGCCCGGCGGGTTCGGCGGGGCCGAGCACGTCCGGCACCCGCAGTTCGTGGCCGACCGCCAGCTTGATCAGGTCCTGCCGGTACTCGCCGGTGATCGGCGACCAGTAGCCGGTGCCGGAGGCGTCGCCGCGGTCGGTGGTGCGCCGCTTGGGGCTGCCGAGCAGCTGGGACACCAGCCAGTCGTGCGGCAGCAGCACCTCGGCGATCCGCTTGGCCGAGGTGGGTTCGAACTCGGCCAGCCAGCGCAGCTTGGCGATGGTGTACGTCGGTGCGGGCACCGCGGCGATGGCCTCCACCCACGGGCCCGGGCCGCCGAGCGCGTCCAGCAGCGAGGCGGCGGCGCCGGCCGAGCGGGGGTCGTTCCACAGCAGTGCCGGGCGGACCAGCACGCCGCCCGCGTCCAGCCCGATCAGCCCGTGCTGCTGGGCGCTGACGCCGATCGCCCGGACGCCCTCCAGCAGGCCGCCGGCGGCCGCGTCGCCGAGCGAGTGCAGCCAGGTCTGCGGGTCGACCTCGGTGGTCCTGGCATCGACGCCCTCCGGCAGCGGATGGGAGGCCTTCCCCTGCCGCAGGACGGCGCCGGTGTCGGAGTCGCACGAGACGATCCTGGTGCGAGTGGTGGAACTGTCGATGCCCGCGACGATGGCCATACCGAGATCATGCCGCAGCGGGCACCTCCGGTGCTGCCCGCCGCGGCAAGTGTTGCCCACTCGGTACGGGCACTCGGTACGGGCTCCGCCGAGGCCCGGCGGCGGGGCCGGTCAGGGCCGGAAGGTGCCCCAGCTGTCGTCCGCCGACTGCCGTCGGGCGAAGTACGGGACCCGGTCGGTGACCGAGTCCGGGAGCTTCTCGCCGACCCGGTCCGCCACCGCGCCGGCCGCCCGGCCGGCCACCGCGCCGGCCTGCTGCTTGGCCTTCCCGGCGGCGTCCTGGACCTTGGGGTTCTGGGAGAACTGCCGGGCCGCGCCGGCCAGCTGCTCGTACCGCTGCCGGCCGGCTCGGGCGCCCAGGACGTATCCGACCCCGACGCCCACGATCAACGTCAGTTTCCACATGCTCGGCTCCACCCTTCATCGCGGTCTTTGCCGCATTGCCCTACCCGTCGGGCCGGGTGGTGAACCGCCCGGCCGGTGGCGGGCCCGTCCGGGCGCCCGCCGTCACCAGCATCCCCGGCGGGCCGCCGGGGCGCGCGCGGGGCGCGCCGACCGGGCCGCGGGGCCGGGGCCCGCCGGGTCCCGGCGGGGGCCGGGCGTAAGCGATTGGCGGAACACCCCCCTGAGTGCGCTAATGTATGTCCCGCAGCGAGCGCCGAAGACCCGGAGGGATCCGGGAGGACGGCAGAAGATCGATCCCCCATAGCTCAATTGGCAGAGCAGCCGACTGTTAATCGGCAGGTTATTGGTTCGAGTCCAATTGGGGGAGCCAGGACGGTCCCTCGGGAGCGTCCCGCTGTGCAGTCCCCCATAGCTCAATTGGCAGAGCAGCCGACTGTTAATCGGCAGGTTATTGGTTCGAGTCCAATTGGGGGAGCTTCGCCTCTCCGGAGACGATCGGTACAGAGCGACGGCCCCTCGGCAGACCGGGGGGCTTTCGTGTTTCCCCGCCCGGTGCGCGATAGCCCGGTTCGCACCTGCCCGACCGCGCGGCCGGCTCCCGCGGTCAGGCGGTGGCCCGCCGGTAGAGGTCGTCGATCCGCTGGTCGAAGGCGACGCTGTAGGACACCGCGTCGGTGTCCCCGCCCTCCTGGTAGCCGCCGATCACGCCGACCAGCTGCCCGTTGCCGGTGAGCCAGGGGCTGCCGCTGGTGCCGACGGTGTAGCCGGAGCACTCGAACCGGCTCTGGGTCGGGCTCTGCGCGGTGGTCCGGTTGGAACAGGTGACCGGGGCGTCGCGCTCGTTCGGGTAGCCGGTGACCGAGACCGGCAGGTCGAAGCCGAGGCCGGTGACCAGCCGGTTGGCGCCGAGCAGGTCCTGGATCTCCTGGCCCTGGACGGACTGCACGGTGAGGAAGGCCACGTCGTAGTCGGGGTCCTCGCGGTCGGTCCAGTGCTGGTCGACCGTGACGGAGGCCACCGGCCACACCCCGTACGGGGCGACGCCGTCCCGGAAGCCGGGGGCGAAGACCAGGTCGTCGAAGTGGCCGCGCTCGGTGCTGTGGACGCAGTGCGCGGCGGTGACCAGCAGGTTGCGGCGCGGGCTCGCGACCACGCTGGCGGTGCACATCCGCGGGCCGTTCAGCTCGGCCAGGAAGAGCGCGCCGATCCGGTCGTCGGCGGCGTCGGCGGGCGCCGGACGGGCGGTCAGCCGGGAACTCCAGCGCTGCGAGCCGCCGTCGTCGAGCAGGCCGCACGCGGTCGCCGCCAGGGCCAGCAGCAGTACGGCCGGCCGCAGGGCCCGCCGTACCCGTCCAGTCCGGTCCATCCCGCTCCCCGTGCTCCCGCTCCCCGTTGGTACGTCCCGTCCGGCCCGCTCCGGGGAGGGGCCCGGATCCAAGATCTACCAGCCCGGCCCGCGGGTCCGCCAGGCGGGTGGTGGAACGGGCTCAGGGGGGCGTACCCGGTTGCGCCCCCGGCGCGCACCGCAGGTGATCGACCGGCTATGCTGCCGGGGACGGCCCTGAGGGGCCGTCTGCTGCTGGAACGGCCGGCCTGCCGGTGCGCCAGCTGGTCGAATCGGGGGCGGTAGCTCAGCCGGTTAGAGCAGGGGACTCATAATCCCTTGGTCGTGGGTTCGAGTCCCACCCGCCCCACTCGACGCACCGGCCTGCGCTTGCGAGAACTCTAGGGCAGGCGCCGGTGCCGGACCGGCACCGACACACCGGGTTCCCCGGGACCGGTGCGCTCCGCCGGCGGAGGCCCCGTCGAGGGCTTCGTATGCTGACCCGGTGCTCACTCCCGCCGCGCTGCCCACCCCGCTGACCCCGGTCGCGGATCCGCTGTTCGCCGCCGCCGGGGTGGAGCTGCTGCTGAAGCGGGACGATCTGGCGCACCCGACGGTGCCCGGCAACAAGTGGCGCAAGCTGGCGCCCAATCTGCGGCCCGCGCTGACGGCCGGCCACCGGGGGCTGCTGACCTACGGCGGGGCGTACTCGACGCACGTGCGGGCGGTGGCGGCGGCCGCGCGGGGGCTGGGACTGGCGAGCGTCGGGGTGATCCGCGGCGAGGAGCTGGCGGCGGCGCCGCGCAACTGGTCGCTGCGGGCGGCGGAGGCGGCCGGGATGGTGCTGGAGTTCGCCCCGCGCTCGGCGTACCGGGAGCTGGTGGCGCGCGGCGGCGAGCCCCGGGAGGGGTACCTGGTGCTGCCCGAGGGCGGGTCGAACGCGCTCGCGGTGCGCGGCGCCGCCGTGGTCGCCGGGGAACTCGCCGGGCAGATACCCGGCCTCGGGGAGCGGGACCTGGTGTGCTGCCCGGTCGGCACCGGGGGGACGCTGGCCGGGATCGCGGCCGGGCTTCCGGCCGGGGCGCGGGCGCTGGGGGTGGCGGTGCTGCGCGGCGAGGGCTACCTGGAGGGGGAGGTGACGCGGCTGCACCGGGCCGCGTACGGGCGGGAGTTCGGCAACTGGCGGATCCACCACGGGCACCACGGCGGCGGCTACGGCCGGGTGCCCGCCGAGCTGGAGGCCTTCGCCGCCGGGTTCGGACGCCGGCACGGGGTGCCGGTCGAGCGGCGGTACGTGGCGAAGGCGCTGAAGGCCGTCCACGACCTGGCGGCGGCCGGGGAGTTGGCCGCCGGGACCCGGGTCACCGTGGTCGTGACCGGGGTCCCCGATCCGCCGACCGGCCTCAGCCGAAGCTGAGGTCGGCGCAGAGGTCGCTGTCGGCCGGGCGGGTGTTCTCGGTGATCCCGGTCGGGATGCCGGTGGGCAGCGCGGTCGGGGTGCCGGCCGCGGTGCCGTCGGCGCCGGGCCCGGCGGCGTGGGCGGAGGCGTAGTCCCGGCCGAGGGTGACGGTCAGGCCGTCGGCGGCCGGGTCGGGCTGCACCTCGGCGCCGGGGAACAGCTGCGCGAGCCGGTCGGCGGCGGCCTGCTGGCCCTGGGCGTACCCGATCAGGGTGGTGCGGCGGAAGGCCGTGTCCGGGCCGACGCCGACCTGGAGATAGCCCTTGGCCCTCAGCTCCGCCGCGGCCTGGCCACCGAGCCCGCCGGCCCGGGAGGCGTTGTGCACGGTGAGCGGGACGTCCCCCGCGGCCGGCGCCGTGGCCGTCGGGGACGGCGACTCCGGGGCCGACGGCGAGGCGGTGGCCGCCGGGTCGGCGGCCGACTGGCCGGTCAGGGTGCGGTCCTGGCGCAGCAGCGCCCACAGGGCGTCCACGTCGGGGTGGACCAGCGCGACCCGCTCGCCCTGGTAGCGCCAGGGGACGGTGACGAAGGAGATGTCGGCGAGGTCGATGCCCTGCAGCGACTGGGCGAAGTCGGCGAGCTTGACGGCCGAGCCGAGCTCCGGGTCGACGGTGAGCGACTTGGTCGCCGCGTCGGCGAGCGGGAGCAGGGTGGTCGGGTTGAAGCCCTGGCTGCGGATCTTCTTGATCAGCGAGGACATGAAGGCCTGCTGCCGCTTCACCCGGCCGATGTCCGAGCCGTCGCCGAAGCCGTGCCGGGCGCGGACGTAGTCCAATGCCTGCTGCCCGGAGACGGTCTGCCGGCCCTTGGCCAGGTGTATGCCGTAGGAGTTGACGTCGTTGGGCACGCAGACGTCGACGCCGTGCACCGCGTCGGTCATCGCCGCGAAGCCCTTGAAGTCGACCACGATGGTGTGGTCGACCCGCAGGCCGGTCAGCGCCTCGACGGTGTTCTGGGTGCAGGCCGGGTTGCCCTGCGGGTACTCGCCGACGGTGAAGGCCGAGTTGAACATCTGGTTGGTCTTCGCCTGCGACCAGTTGCCGCTCGGCAGCCGGCAGGCGGGGACGGTGACCAGGGTGTCGCGGGGTATCGAGACGCCGACGGCGTGCTTGTGGTCCGCGTACACGTGCAGCAGGATCGCGGTGTCGGAGTGGCCGACTCCCTCCTCGCCGCCGCCGAGGTCGCCGTTGCCGTCCTGGCGGGTGTCGGAGCCGAGCAGCAGGATGTTGACCGGGCGTCCGCCCCCGCTCGCGGTCGGGCCGGCCGGTGGCCGGCTGGTGGCGACGCCGTCCGCCGAGAAGGTGCTGATGTTGTGGTCGAGGCGCTGGTAGAACCAGGCCCCGACGCCGGCGGTGGCGACCACCAGGACGGCGGCGGTGGCGCCGAGCCCGCGGGCGATCCGGCCCCGGCGGGTCTTGGCGGGCCGGGAGGTGCGGTCGGTCATCGCTCAGCGCTCTCTGCCAGGTGTGGCGGGCGCCACGGGTACACGTACGGTCCAGATCAATAGACGGACCAGCGGCGTGTCCGGTTACACCTCGCAGGGCCGAACTTCGCGGCGGCCCGCTCCGGGGCGGGTCAGCCGGTGGCCGCCTCGGCCGGGTCGGCGCCCTCCAGCATCCTGCGCAGCAGGTCGCGCAGTTGCCGGCGCTCGTCGTCGTCGAGCGCGGCCAGCGGCTCGCGGGCGAAGTTCAGCGACTCGCGCAGCTCGTCGGTGGCCAGGCCGCCGGCCTCGGTGGCGGCGACCAGCTTGACCCGGCGGTCCAGCGGGTCGGCCTCGCGGGTGACGAAGCCGCGGGACTCCAGGCGGTCCACGATGCCGGTGATGTTGGAGGGTTCGCAGGCCAGGGTCTGGGCGATGTGCCGCATCGGCATCGGGCCGCGCCGCAGCAGGCCGAGCACCTTGGCCTGGGCGCCGGTCAGCGAGCGGGCGGCGGCGGCCTCCTCGTACTCACGGTGGAAGAGCGCGACCAGGCTCGCCATGAGGTCGACGACCTCGCGGGTGATCGCGTCGGCGGGCGGCTGCTGCTTCTCCATGGACATCAGTCTAGCTGAACATTTGACAACCTGAACCTTTTATCCGCACGATTGCTTGAACCGGTCAACCTTTCAGGTGGGCCTACGGATCATCGAACGTGCAAGACCGTCGAACGTGCGAGGAGCAGGACATGGCAGAGCAGGCGACGCCCACCACCGGCCGCGAGTGGCAGCTGGCCGCCCGCCCCCAGGGCTGGCCGACCCCGGCGGACTTCGCCCTGGTCGAGGCCCCGGTCCGGCAGCCCGGCCCGGGGCAGATCCTGGTCCGCAACGCGTTCCTGTCGGTCGACCCCTACATGCGCGGCCGGATGAACGACGTGAAGTCCTACGTCCCGCCCTTCGGCCTCGGCGAGACGATGGACGGCGGCGCGGTCGGGTACGTGATCGCCTCCGAGGCCGAGGGCTTCGAGGTCGGCGACGCCGTCCTGCACGGCCTCGGCTGGCGCGAGTACGCGACCCTGGACGCGGCCCGCGCGGTCAAGGTCGACCCGGAGCTCGCGCCGCTCTCCTACTACCTCGGCGTGCTGGGCATGCCGGGCCTGACCGCCTACGCCGGTCTGCTGGAGGTCGCCTCCTTCCGGGAGGGCGACACCGTCTTCGTCTCCGGCGCGGCCGGCGCCGTCGGTTCGCTGGTCGGCCAGATCGCCCGGCTCAAGGGCGCCGCGCGGGTGATCGGCTCGGCCGGCTCCGCCGAGAAGGTGGCCACCCTGGTCGACGGCTACGGCTTCGACGCCGCCTTCGACTACAAGGCCGGACCGGTGGCCGCCCAGCTCGCCGAGGCCGCCCCGGACGGCATCGACGTGTACTTCGACAACGTCGGCGGCGACCACCTGGAGGCCGCGATCGGCGCGCTCAACGTCCACGGCCGCGCCACCCTGTGCGGTGCCATCGCCCAGTACAACGACACCGGCGCGCCGGTCGGCCCGCGCAACCTGGCGCTGGCGATCGGCAAGCGCCTGCGGCTGCAGGGCATGCTGGTCGGCGACCACGCCGCGCTCCAGCCGCAGTTCGTCGCCGACATGGCGGGCTGGCTGAAGAGTGGCGAACTGCGGTACGACGAGACCGTGGTGGAGGGCGTGGAGAACGCCGCCGACGCCTTCATCGGCCTGCTGCGCGGCGCCAATACCGGCAAGATGGTCGTCAAGCTCTGACCGTTTCCCCCCCCGTCGCCCCGCACACCGCCCGGTGCGCGGGGCGGTTCGGGTACGGGCGCTCGGCGCGGGCGCCACCCGGCTTTCCGACGGACCGTCACCCGGCCCGTACCGTCGGGCCGATAGCGTGGCCGCGACCGCCCCCGCCGGCCGATAGGTCCGTTCGGGGGAGAGATCCCGAGCGGGGGTGGACCTCCCCGGGGATCCGACTAACATTGGGTGAAAGCTTGTCCGTTTTGCTCAATTTGATGACCTAATGTCGAATAAGTTGAGCGTCACGGGGGTAGACGGTACCTACCGGCGGTGGGCACGAGGCAGCTGGGGAAGGCGACCCTCGTCCACAGCCTGGAGGTCCCGGTGTCGACACGTGGAGTCCTGTACGTCCACTCCGCGCCCCGCGCGCTGTGCCCGCATGTCGAGTGGGCGGTCGCGGGCGTGCTCGGTGTACGCGTCAGCCTCGACTGGATCCGGCAACCCGCCGCGCCCGGTCAGTGGCGGGCCGAACTGTCCTGGCAGGGCGAGCCCGGGACGGCCTCCCGGCTGGCCTCCGCCCTGCGCGGCTGGCAGCTGCTGCGCTACGAGGTCACCAGCGAGCCCTGCGCCACCGCCGAGGGCGAGCGTTACAGCAGCACGCCCAGCCTGGGCATCTTCCACGCGGTCACCGGTCTGCACGGCGACATCCTGATCCCCGAGGACCGGCTGCGCGCCGTCCTGCTGCGCTCCCGCAACGAGGGCGGCGACCTGGAGGCGGAACTCTCCCGGCTGCTCGGCAAGCCCTGGGACGACGAGCTGGAGCCGTTCCGCTACGCCGGGGAGGGCGCCCCGGTGCGCTGGCTGCACCAGGTGGTCTGACCCCGGCCCGGCACCACGCACCGGGGCCCCCGTCCGCGAGGTGATCGCGGCGGGGGCCCCGGTGCGTTCAGGGTCCTTCGGGCCGTCAGGCCGAACGGAAGGCCAGCACCACGTTGTGGCCGCCGAAGCCGAACGAGTTGTTGAGCGCCGCGATCCGGCCCTCGGGCAGCTTGCGGGGCTCACCGGTGACGATGTCCGCGTCGATGTCGTCGTCGATCTGGTCGACGTTGATGGTCGGCGGGGCCAGGCGGTGGTGCAGGGCCAGCACGGTCGCGACGGTCTCGATGCCGCCGGCGCCGCCGAGCAGGTGGCCGGTCATGGACTTGGTCGCCGAGATCGCGACGTGGTCCAGGTGCTCGCCGAGCTCCTTGCGCAGCGCCTTCACCTCGGCGGTGTCACCCTGCGGGGTGGAGGTGGCGTGCGCGTTGACGTGCACCACCTCGGCCTTGTCCAGGTCGTTGCGCTCGAACAGGTCGGCGATGGCGCGGGCCACGCCGGCGCCGGTCGGCTCCGGCTGGGCGATGTGGTGGGCGTCCGAGGACAGGCCCTGGCCGACGGCCTCGCAGTAGATCCGGGCGCCGCGGGCGGCGGCGTGCTCCGCCGACTCCAGCACGACCACGCCGGCGCCCTCGCCGAGCACGAAGCCGTCCCGGCCCTTGTCGTACGGGCGGGAGGCGTGCTCGGGGTCGTCGTTGTTCTTGGACATCGCCATCATGTTGGAGAAGGCGACGATCGGCAGCGGGTGGATCGCGGCCTCGGTACCGCCGGCCACCACGACGTCGGCGCGGCCGCTGCGGATCATCTCGATCGCGTAGCCGATCGCCTCGGCGCCGGAGGCGCAGGCGGAGACGGGGGTGTGCACACCGGCCCGGGCGCCGACCTCCAGGCCGACGTTGGCGGCCGGGGAGTTGGGCATCAGCATCGGCACGGTGTGCGGGGAGACCTTGCGCACGCCCTGCTGCTTGAGCACGTCGTACTGGTCGAGCAGGGTGGTGACGCCGCCGATGCCGGAGGCGATCACGGCGCCCAGGCGCTCGGGGTGGAGCTTGGAGGACAGATCGGTGGCCGGGGTCTCGTACCCGGCGTCGGCCCAGGCCTCGCGGGCGGCGATCAGCGCGAACTGCGCCGAGCGGTCCAGCTTGCGGGCCAGCGGGCGGGGCAGGATCTCGCCCGGCTCCACGGCGGTGCGCGCGGCGATCCGGACCGGCAGGTCGGCGGCCCACTCCTCGGTCAGCGCGGCGACCCCGGAACGGCCGGCGAGCAGGCCCTCCCAGAACGAGGCGGCGTCGCCGCCCAGCGGCGTGAAGGCGCCGATACCCGTGACGACCACGGTGCGGTTTTCAGCGGTCACTGGTTTCTTCTTCTCTCACGTTGTTCAGGGGAGGGGCGGGCTGAGGGGGAGGGGAGGGGTGGCCGGGGTGCGCCGAGGCACCCCGGCCGGGTTCAGCCGGTGATCAGCTGTTGGCGATGATGAAGTCCACCGCGTCGCCGACGGTCTTGAGGTTCTTGACCTCGTCGTCCGGGATCTTCGCGCCGAAGCGCTCCTCGGCAGCCACGACGACCTCGACCATGGACAGCGAGTCGACGTCCAGGTCGTCGGTGAAGGACTTGTCGAGCTCGACGTCCTCGGCCGGGATGCCGGCGATCTCGTTGACGATCTCGGCGAGACCGGCCAGAACCTCGTCCTTGGTAGCCATAGTGGCTGCTCCTCTTCGGTGTTGAAAGCGAACGGTCCGGCGGACCGTCGCAGGTTTCCTCGACGGCGGGGATGCCCTCGGTGGCTTGGATGCCTAGGGGAGAGTAACGACTGCGGCCGCGTAGACCAGACCCGCCCCGAACCCGATGATCAGCGCCAGGTCGCCGCTCTTCGCCGCACCGCTCTCCAGCATGCGCTCCATCGCCAGCGGGATGGAGGCCGCGGAGGTGTTGCCGGTCTCGACGATGTCGCGGGCCACCGGCACCGACTCGGGAAGCTTCAGTGCCTTGATCATCGTGTCGGTGATCCGCATGTTGGCCTGGTGCGGGATGAACGCGCCGAGCTGGTCGGCGGTGATCCCGGCGGCGTCCAGCGCCTGCTGCGCGACCTTCGCCATCTCCCAGACCGCCCAGCGGAACACGGTCTGACCCTCCATCCGCAGGGCCGGCCACTTGACCTCGTCGCCGGCGCCGTTGACGGCGTCCTCCTTGGCGAACGCGGTGTCCCAGGCCTGGGTCTGCGAGATGACGTCGCGCTGCGAACCGTCCGAACCCCAGATCACCTTGCCGATGCCGGGGACCTCGGACGGGCCGACCACGGCCGCGCCCGCGCCGTCACCGAAGATGAAGGCCGTGGAGCGGTCCGAGGTGTCGGTCAGGTCGCTGAGCCGCTCGACGCCGATCACCAGCACGTACTCGGCGCTGCCGCCGCGCACCATGCCGTCGGCCAGGCCCAGGCCGTAGCCGAAGCCGGCGCAGGCGGCCGAGATGTCGAACGCCGGTGCGGTGCCGCAGCCGAGCCGCTCGGCGATCTCGGTGGCGATGGCCGGGGTCTGCTTCAGGTGCGAGACGGTCGCCACGATGACGCCGCCGATCTGCTCGGGGGCGATCCCGGCCTGGGCGATCGCCTTGCCGGCCGCCTGCACCGACATCTCGGCGACGGTCTCCTCGGGACCGGCCCAGCGGCGCTCGGCGATGCCGCTGCGCGAGCGGATCCACTCGTCCGAGGACTCGATCCAGTTGAGCACCTCGGCGTTGGGGATCACCCGGACCGGGCGGTAGCCGCCCACACCGTGGATCCGGGAGAACTGGGCGCCGGTGGCGGGCTTGATCTGCGGGTTGGTCATGCGTCGTTCTCCTGACCGCCGTGGACCGCGACGAGCTCACGGGCCTTGTCGAGGTCGGCGGGGGTCTTCAGGGCCAGCGTCGCGACACCCTTGACGTTGCGCTTGACCAGGTTGGTGAGGGTGCCGGCCGGCGACAGCTCGATCACGGCGGTCGCACCCAGCTGCTGGATGGTCTCCATGCACAGGTCCCAGCGGACCGGGTTGGAGACCTGCGCGACCAGGCGGGAGAGCACCTCGGCACCGGTGGCGACGGCCTCACCGTCCCGGTTGGAGACGTAGGTGACCAGCGGGTCCGCGGTGCTCAGGGTCGGCGCCAGCTTCGCCAGGCGCTCCACCCCGGGGGCCATGTGCTCGGTGTGGAAGGCGCCCGCGACCTTCAGCGGGATCAGCCGGGCGCCGGCCGGCGGGTCGGCCTTCAGCGCCGCCAGCTGGTCCAGCGTGCCGGCGGCCACCAGCTGGCCGCCGCCGTTGTTGTTGGCCGCGGTCACGCCGTACTCGGCGAACTTCGCGGCCACCGCCTCGGGGTCCCCGCCGAGCACGGCGGTCATCCCGGTCGCGGTCTGCGCGGCGGCGTCTGCCATGCCCAGGCTGCGCTCACGGACGAAGGCCAGCGCGTCCTCGGCGCTCAGCACCCCGGCCAGCGCGGCCGCGGTGATCTCGCCGACGCTGTGGCCGGCCACCGCGCCGACCAGCTCGCGCGGCACCGGGCCGGCCGGGAACAGCTCGCCGGCGGTCAGCAGTCCGGCCGCGACCAGCAGCGGCTGGGCGACGGCGGTGTCCTTGATCTCCTCTTCGGAGGCCTCGGTGCCGTAGCGGACCAGGTCGAGGCCGGCCACGGTCGACCACTGCCGCAGCCGGTCGGCGGCGCCGTCCAGTTCAAGCCAGGGGTTGAGGAAGCCGGGAGTCTGGGCACCCTGTCCAGGGGCGACGATTACGAGCACGGTTCAACCCTCTCTCGCCGGACGCCCGGGGGCGGGTAGGCGACGGTAACGAAGAAAAGCACGTCGGCTTGTGGAGTCTCCACAGTGCCTCAGCCCTGCTCGGCCACCGAGCCCAGGCGCCCGAGCGCCAGGGCGATGCGCAGGGTGAAGGCCGAACGTACGTCGGACGGAGCATAGCCGGTGACGTCCGTCACACGACGCAGCCGGTAGCGCACGGTATTTGGGTGAACGAAGAGCATCCGGGCGGCCCCTTCGAGTGAGGACGCCTGCTCCAGGTAGACACTCAGCGTCTCCAGCAGTGCCGACCCGGCCTCCTCCAGCGGTGTGTAGATCTCCTCCACCAACTGCTGCCGGGCCACCTCGTCGCCCGCCAACGCCCGTTCCGGCAGCAGGTCGTCGGCCAGCACCGGGCGCGGCGCGTCCGGCCAGGCCGCGCAGGCCCGCAGGCCGGCGGCGGCCGCGTGCGCCGAGCGGGTCGCCGACAGCAGGTCGCCCACGGTCGGGCCGACCACCACCGGGCCGGGGGCGAACTGGCCGATCAGCGCCCGGGCCGCGTGCACCGGCTCCTTGTCGCCGCCGACCACCACCACCAGCCGCCGGCCCAGCACCCCGGTCAGCACGTGCAGCTTGGCGTACCGGGCCGCCCGCCGGATCGCCTCCACCACCAGTTCGCTGTCGCCGTCCGGTGCGCTGCCCATCACCACCCGGACCTGTTTGGGCTGGCCCCAGCCGAGCGCCGCCGCCCGCGACAGCACGCCCTCGTCGGCGTCGCCGGACAGCAGCGAGTTGACCACCAGCGCCTCCAACCGGGCGTCCCAGGCGCCGCGCGCCTCGGCGGCCTGGGCGTACACCTGGGCGGTGGCGAAGGCGATCTCACGGGCGTACACCAGCACCGACTCGCGCATCCCGGCCTCGTCGCCCGGGGCGGCCACCTCCTCGATGGCCTCCTCCATCACCTCGATCGTGGTGCGGATCAGCTCGACCGTCTGGCGCAGGGTGATGGCCCGGGTCAGCTCGCGCGGCGCGGTGCCGAAGACGTCCGTGGAGATCGCCTGCGGCGCCTCCGGGTGCCGGTACCACTCGGTGAAGGCCGCGATGCCGGCCTGCGCCACCAGCCCGATCCAGGACCGGTGCTCCGGCGGCATCCGCCGGTACCAGGCCAGCTGGTCGTCCATCCGCGCGATGGCGGCGGTGGCGAGCTTCCCGGCGGACTTCTCCAACCGCTTGAGGGTCGCCACCCGCAGCTCGGCCCGCTCGGCGGCGAGCTTGCGCTCCTGCGCCGTCAGCCGGCCGGTCCGGCCGGTGGCGGGCGGCTTGGCCGCGGCTGGACGGGCGGGCGCCGCCTTCTTGGCGGCGGACTTCTTGTCGGGACTCGCTGAAGCGGCTGGCACAGGAACAAGACTGCCTCACCGGAGGACGTGCTGGTGCACACCCCCACCGGAACCACCGGGTGGGCCAGGTCACACCCGTTACGGTAGGCACCGTGACCGACACCCGAGAGCGTCCCCGCGCCGACCTGCGCCGGGCCCCCGAGCGCTACCTCTCCACCCCGGCGGCGGGCATCGAGACCCGGCACGCCTTCTCCTTCGCCGGGCACTACGACCCGAAGAACACCCACTTCGGCGCGCTGCTCGCCTGCAACGAGGAGACCCTCGCCCCCGGCGCCGGGTACGAGGAGCACCTGCACCGCGACACCGAACTGCTGACCTGGGTGGTCTCCGGCGCGCTCGCCCACCGGGACGGCGACGGCCACGCCGGTGTGGTCCGCCCCGGCATGCTCCAGCACCTCAGCGCCGGGCGCGGCGTGCGGCACACCGAACGCAACGTCGGCGGCGCCGACACGCCGGTCCGCTTCGTCCAGCTCTGGCTCCAGCCGGACGAGTTCGCCGCCGACCCGGCGTACGGGCTGCGCCGGGTCGACCCGGAGCCCGGCGGACTGACCCTGCTCGCCTCGGGCCTGGCCCGGGACGCCGGGACCGCGGCCCTGCGGCTGCGCCGCAGCGACGCCGCGCTGTACCTGGTCACGGCCGGGCCGTGGCAGCCGCTGCCCGACCTGCCCCCGGCGCCGTTCCGGTACGCGCACCTGACGGTGGGTTCGGTCGGCTACCGGACGGTGCCGGGCCCGCAGGGCGGCGGCCGCTCGCTGGAGCCCGGCGACAGCGTCCGGATCACCGGACCGGCCTTCGCCGACCCGGTGGCCGGTCCGGACGGCGCCCAACTGCTGCTGCTGGAGATGCACTCCGGGCTCGTGCTGGGGTGAGCGCCGCCCGCGCGGCCGGGACTCAGCCGTTCAGCTCGGCCAGCACGGCGTCGGTGAACCGCGGCCACACCTCGGCGGCCCACGGCCCGAAGTCGCGGTCGGTGAGGGCGACGCAGGCCGCCCCGGCGGCCGGGTCGACCCACAGGAAGGTGCCGGACTGGCCGAAGTGGCCGAAGGTCGCGGGCGAGCTGGTGGTGCCGGTCCAGTGCGGGGCCTTGTCCCCGCGGATCTCGAAGCCCAGACCCCAGTCGTTGGGCCGGCGGTGGCCGAAGCCCGGGAGCACCCCGCTGGTGCCGGGGAACGCGACCTCGCGGGTGGCGGTGTGCACGGTGCCCGGGTCGAGCAGCCGGGGGGTCTGCAACTCGGCGGCGAACAGCGCCAGATCGGCCACCGTGGACAGGCCGCCCGCGCCGGCCGGCGAGCGGTGCGCCGTGTTGATCAGGGTGGAGTGCATCCCCAGCGGCTCGAACACGGCCTCCGCGACGTACTTCCCGAACTCGATTCCGGCGGCCTGCTGAAGGGTCTGCGCCAGTACGTCGAAACCCGCGTTGGAGTACAGCCGCCGGTTCCCGGGCGGGGCCATCACCCGGTGCTCGTCGAAGGCCAGCCCCGAGGTGTGGGCCAGCAGGTGCCGGACGGTCGAACCCTCCGGGCCGGCCGGGTCGTCCAGTTCGAAGACCCCCTCCTCGACCGCGACCAGCACGGCGTACGAGGTGAGCAGCTTGGTCACCGACGCCAGCGGGAACAGCTGCTGCTGCGGGCCGTGCCCGCCCAGCACCGCGCCGTCGGCGCCCCGTACCACCGCCGCCGCAGCGTTCGGCACCGGCCAGTCCTCGATCATCCGCAAGCTCTGCATGGCCGGAACTCTAGCGATCCGGGCCGCCGGCACGCGTGCGAGGCTTGCTTGGAGTGCACTCCAACTCGCTAGTTTCGTAGTCGTCGCCGATCACCGGGGGTCACACCATGGCAACGCTCGCACCGATCCAGGCCGACCTGCTCAGCTGCGAGGAGGCCTACCACCGGCAGGCGGACCTGCCCGCGGACCGGACCCCGCGGCACGCCATCGGCGAGGTCGCCGCCGCCAGCGGACTGACCGCGCACACGCTGCGCTGGTACGAGCGGATCGGTCTGCTCGACCCCGTCGACCGCTCCTACTCGGGGCAGCGCCGCTACAGCGACGCCGACCTGACCCGGCTGGCCTTCCTGGGCCGGCTGCGGCTGACCGGCATGCCGGTCGCCGACATGCTCCGCTACGTGGAACTGGTCCGCCTCGGCGCCGACACCTACGACCGGCGGCGGGACCTGCTGGTCGCGCACCGCGAGGAGGTCCGGCGCCGGCTCGCCGACCTGCACGCGACCCTCGCCGTCCTCGACTACAAGATCGACCTGTACTCACGTCTCCCCGAGGCCGGGGAGCAGAAGGAGAGCGCATGACCCTCCCCACCACCGCGCTCGGCACCGGCGGCCCCGTCGTCGGCAGCCAGGGCCTGGGCTGCATGGGCATGAGCGAGTTCTACGGTCCGACCGACACCGCCGAGGCACTCGCCACCCTGGACGCCGCGCTCGCGGCCGGCGTCACCCTCTTCGACACCGCCGACGTCTACGGGTCCGGCCACAACGAGGAACTGATCGGCCCGTTCGTGCGGGCCAACCGGGACCGGGTGGTGCTGGCCACCAAGTTCGCCATCGAGCGCCGCGCCGACGACCCCTCCTACCGCGGGGTGCGCAACGACCCGGCGTACGTCCGGGCCGCCGTCGACGCCTCGCTGCGGCGGCTGGGCGTCGAGGTGATCGACCTCTACTACATGCACCGCCGCGACCCGCGGGTGCCGCTGGCCGAGTCGGTCGGCGCGATGGCGGAGCTGGTGCAGGCCGGCAAGGTCCGCCACCTCGGGCTGTCCGAGGTGACCGGGGACGAGCTGCGCGAGGCGCACGCGGTGCACCCGATCGCCGCGCTGCAGTCCGAGTGGTCGGTGTTCTCCCGGGACGTCGAGCGGACCGCGGTGCCCGCGGCGGCCGAGCTGGGGGTCGCGTTCGTCCCGTACTCGCCGCTCGGGCGGGGATTCCTGACCGGCGCGTTCACCGCCGCCGAGCAGCTGGCCGCGGACGACTACCGGCGCAGCCACCCGCAGTTCAGCGGGGACAACGCGGCCCGCAACGCCGCGCTGGTGGCGCCGATCCAGAAGATCGCCGCCGAGCGCGGGGCGACCGCCGCGCAGGTCGCGCTGGCCTGGGTGCACCAGCGGGCCGAGGTGCACGGGCTGACCGTGGTCCCGATCCCCGGCACCCGCAAGCGCTCCCGGCTGGCCGAGAACACCGCGGCCGCCGCGCTGCGGCTGACGGCCGCGGAGCTGGCGGCGCTGGAGCCGGTCGCCGGGCAGGTGACCGGGGACCGCTACGCCGACATGACGTTCACCTCGGCCGGCCGCGAATGACCGGCCGCGAGTAACCGGGGGCGAGCGGCCGCCCGTGGGCCGCGGCCGGTGCGGCCGCGGCCCACGGGCCGTCGCTCAGACCGCCCGGCCCAGCCAGGCGGCCAGCCGGGTGGTGGCGTCGGCGCCTTCGGGCGCGGGCCGGACCGGGCCGAACGGCAGGTCGCCGCCGCGCGGCTCGGCCGGCAGGACCTGCTCGGCGACGGCGAGCGCGCCGAGCGCCAGCTCCTCGTCGAGCACCGTCGAGGCGTCGACGACCCGGGCGATGTCCCAGGTGTGGGTGACCGCCTCCATCACGTACCCGGCGAGCCCGAACCGGCCCGGCATCCGGCCCCACGGCACCTCGGCGGGCCGGTCCAGGGTCGCGTCCGCGGCCCAGGCCGCCTGGGCCCGGGCCTTGGCCCGGTCCAGCGCCGCGCCCCAGCCGTCGTCCTCGATCTCGCCGGCCGCGGCCGCCACGTCCAGGCTGCGGCCGCCCTCGCCGACGTACGCGATCCGGTGGATGCCGCCCAGGGTGTGGCTCAGCAGCGCCCGCAGGTCGTACTCCTCGCAGGGGGTGGGCCGGTCCAGCAGATCGGGCGTCACCAGGGCGACCACCTTGCCGAGCTGGTCCAGCGCGCGCAGGTAGTCGGGGCGGGGGTCGTAGGCGGTGTCCGTCATGGGGTGCTCCTCGTGATGCGTCGTGATGCGCCGTGATGCGGCGTGCGGTTCGGGCTACGACGGACACTCTCCCGGGTATACCTGACATCTTGTGTCAGGTTTTAGAGTGGGTTTCCGTGAAGGCCGACCGACTGCTCTCGATCCTGCTGCTGCTCCAGACCCGGGGCCTGGTGCCCGCCGCCGAACTGGCCGAGCGGCTGGAGGTGTCGGTCCGCACGATCTACCGGGACGTCGAGGCGCTGTCGGCGGCCGGGGTGCCGGTCTGGGCGGAGCGCGGCCGGGCCGGCGGGATCAGCCTGCTCCCCGGCTACCGCACCGACGTCACCGGGCTGACCGCCGACGAGGCGCGGGCGCTGTTCGTGCTGGCCGCGGCCGGGACCCACGACGCACTGGGCCTGGGCGAGGCGATCTCCACCGCGCTGCGCAAGGTGATGGCGGCGCTGCCCGCACCGCACCGCCCGGCGGCCGAGCGGACCAGCGAACGGATCCTGGTCGACCCCGAGCGCTGGCTGCGGGTCGGCCCCGCGCCGGTCGAACTCGGCGAACTGCAGCGGGCGGTCTTCGCCGATCTGCGGCTGGAGCTGTCCTACCGGCACAGCGGCGCGGCCGCCCCGAACGGGTACACCGTCGACCCGTACGGGCTGGTGAGCAAGGCCGGCGTCTGGTACCTGGTGGCGGACCTCGACGGCGACCCGCGGCTCTTCCGGGCCGACCGGGTGCGGGCGGCCCGGGTCCTCGACGAACCGGTCCGGCGGCGGCCGGGGTCGGGCCTGCCGGAGGTCTGGGCGGTGCTGCGCGAGCGGATCGAGGAGCAGCCGGCCGACGTCCTCGTACGGGTCCGGGTGCGGCGGCACCGGCTGGACATGTTCACCCGGATCCACGCCGGGCTGCTGGCCTCGCCGCCGTCCGGCGACGATCCCGGGTGGGCCGAGGTGCGGCTCGGCCTGCGGTCGGTGGAGGCGGCCAGGGCGGTGCTGGCGTTCGGGGCGGACGTCGAGGTGATCGACCCGCCGGAGGCCAGGGCGCAGCTGGCCCGGGCCGCCGCCGACGTGGTCGCGCTGTACGCGGGGGACCGGCCGGCCGGCTGATCAGGCGACGGTCGGCGGGTGGCTCACGGTGTCGTAGCGGCCGAGCGCGATGGCGCCGAAGTTGTGCAGGCTGGCGGTGCCCGGTGCGAAGTAGCCGTTGTGGCCGGCCGCGCCGGTCGAGGAGACCTCGGTGGCGCCGAAGCCGGAGCTGGTCGGGTCGGCGCCGTGGCCGAGGCCGCCGACCTCCAGGTACGGGACGTTGCCGATCCAGTCGGTGCGGTTGCGGGTGGCCCAGACCGCCACCCCGGGGCCGAGTTCGCCGGCCGACTCCACGCCCATGCCGGGACTGCCGAAGACCACCATGTCGGTCCTGCGGGCGGCGTCGATGCCGGGCGCGGCCGTGCCGCAGACCACCGAGCCGTAGGAGTGGCAGAACAGCGCGGGCGGGACGTCCGGGTGGGTGGTCGCCCGCAGGCCGTCCAGCAGGCGCAGCAGGCGGGGCGCGGCGACGTCGGCGAGCCGGGCGGTGACCGCGTCCGGGCCGAGGCCGGACGGGGTGACGTAGCCGGTCCAGGCGATCACCGCGGTCCGGGTGCCGGGGGCCTGGTGCTGCTCCTCGGCGAGCAGTGCGCGGGCCATCCCGGCGGGGGAGCGCAGCGGCTCGGAGGACTGGTCGTGGTGGCCGAGGTCGGCGTCCGAGCCGGGGACCAGCACCGACACCCGCTGGGCGGTGGCCAGGTCGCCGAAGACCTCGCTGACCAGGCCGCGGCCGCGCGGGTCGAAGGCGAGGATCTGCCGGCCGTCGGCGAGCAGGTGGTCGGAGTCGTTGGCGCGGGAGACGGCCAGTGCCCGGGTGCCGGCGTCCAGCCGGCGGTCGGCGGCGCGGGCCCGGGCGCGGTCGCGCTCGGCCGTGATCGCGAGCCGGTTGGCGTGGTAGCGCAGCGGCAGCGGGGCGCCGTCCAGGTTGCCGACCACCAGCGGGTAGGCGGTGGCCAGGCGCTCGGCCTCGGCGGGGCTCAGCGAGGCGAAGAAGGCGGCGACCGAGGCCGCGGTGGCGGAGGCCGGGTCGGGCAGGTCGCGGCCGAGCGAGTGGTCCGAGACCCAGGCGGCGCTGCCGGCCGGCGGGGTGGCGATGGCGACCTGCTCGTTGGCGGCGGCGGCCTGGGCGGCGGCGGCGCCGGCGTCCACCAGGACCACGCAGCCCGCGAAGGCGCCTATCAGGATGCGCTTGACCCTGCGCTGCATGGCGTTCACTCCTCGGGCCGGTGAGCGTCACAGCGGGCCGGGCCCGATGGTGCTACGACTGCCAACTACACGTCAGCCAGCGTAGAGGCAGGGCGCAGCCGAGGGCGGCGTTCAAACTGTGTTCTGGCTCACATTCGCCCGTGTGAGTGGCGTTACCTGACCGGATCCGACCGGTTCACCGCTCGTCCACCTGCGGACCGCCCGCGGTCCGTCCGTCCGCGCGCCGCCCGTCCGCCGTCCGCCCGTCGACCAGGGCGTGCAGCCGCTTCGGTGCGACGCTGCGCCAGGCCTCGGCGAGCAACTCGCCCAGCTCCCCGGCGTCGACCCGGTCGAGCTGCACCAGCACCCAGCCGTGCCGCCCCACGTACGGGGCGAAGGCGTACGTGTCGGGGTCGGCCGCGAGCAGCTCCGCCTGGTCCTCCTTGGAGGCCTTGACGCAGACCCGGCCCGAGTCCGGGCTCCCCATCGCGAAGATCTTCTTGCCGACCCGCAGCGTCACCTGGTCCCAGGTGGGCTGGGCGTGCGCCTCCGGCAGGTCCAGCGCCAGCGCCTCGAACTGATCGAACGTCACCATCCCGCCAGCGTACGGCCGGGCGCCGACAGCCCGGCGCACCTCACACCACCCCCAGCGCGTACACCGTGAACGCCGCCGCCCCCGCCCCCACGGCGGCCCGCCACAGCCGGGACGGCCACGGTCCGTCGAACCGGCGGGCCGGGCCCGCGAGCACCGCCAGCACCAGCCCGAACACCGGCAGCCACGCCAGCCGGGCCAGCACCCACCCGAGCGAGGACGGCTCGGTGGTCAGACCGGGCACCGCGCCCGCCCGCGACAGCGGCAGCGCCACCGCGAACATCGCCGTCTGGTGCCAGCAGAAGATCGTCATCGCGGACAGGTTCACCGCGACCACCGGCAGCCACAGCGCCGGCCGGCGCAGCAGCCGGGCGATCCGCTCGCGCAGCAGCACCGCCGCGCCGCACTGCACCGCCGCCAGGGCCAGCACCAGCAGCGACGGCGGATGCGAGTTGGTCCGCGCCGCCCCCGGCACGCCGACCATGCTGGCCGGGTAGTGGAACACCGCCAGCAGCAGCGCGAACAGCACCGCCCCGCCCGCCAGCAGCACCGCCCCACCCGCCCGGCGCAGCCGCCCCTGGGCCCAGGACACCCCGAGCTGGTAGCCGAACAGCCAGCCCGGCAGCAGGTTCACCAGCGCCAGCCAGGACGGCACCGCCTGCGCCCACGGCCCGTACCGCAGCACGTCGACGGCCGCGACCACGGCGAGCAGCGGGGCCGCCGCCCAGGCCCCGAGCCGCCGGCCGGCCGCCAGGCAGTACGGGGTCAGCGCGGTCAGCACCAGATAGATCCCGATGTACCAGAGCGGCTGCACCACCAGGACCGAGCCGGTGCGCACCGTCCCCTCGGGCACCCCCGCCGTCCGCAGCACCGGGATCAGCACCGCCCACACGGCGGCCACCCCGAGCACCGGCCGCAGCAGCCGCACCGCCCGCCCGCGCAGCCAGCCGCCCAGGCCGCTGCCGCGCTCCCGGGCCCGCTCCAGCGACTTCGCCGCCGAGTACCCGCCCACCAGGAAGAACAGCCCGAGCAGCTGCAGCCCCCAGCTGAACGGCGCCAGGAAGCCCAGCGAGGACAGCGGGCTGGCGTTGTGCAGCACCCCGTCCCCGGCCGCCACGGAGAACCCGCCGAGCAGCCAGTGCCCGGTCGGTACGGCCAGCAGGGCCAGCGCCCGCAGCCCGTCCAGTGCCCGGTCCCGGCTCGCGGGGGTGCGGGCGTCGGTCAGGGCCGCGGCCCTGCGCAGGGGAGCGCCGAGGCGCTGCAGGTCAACGCGCATCGCGGCACCCCGGATCCCGGTCGGCGCAGCGGACGCCGGCGGTGTCGCCGAGCGCCAGGGCCGCGAAGTTGGCGAGCGAGGCGGTGCCGGGGGCGAAGTAGCCGCTGTGGCCGTGCGAACCGGCCGAGGAGACCACCCGGGCGCCGAAGCCGGTACCGGTCGGGTCGGCGCCGTGCCCCAGGCCCAGCACCGACACGTGCGGCACCCGGCCGATCCAGTCCGCGTCGTTCCGCTCGGCGGCCCACACCGGCACCCGCAGGTCGGCCGCCCGGGCCGTCTCCATCCCGGGGGAGCCGAGCACCACCAGGCCCGCGGCCTGCCGCGGACCGAGGTCCGCCCGGGCGCACACCACCGAGCCGTAGCTGTGGCAGAACACCGTCGCCGGGCCGGTCCGCGCGGCCAGCCCGTCGAGGAACCGCCCCAGCCGGGCGCCGCCCGCCACCGCGAGATCGGCGGTGGCCGCGTCCACCCCCACCCCGACCGGCGTGGTGTACCCCGCCCAGGCGACCACCGGGACCCGCCCGCCGGTCGCCGCCCGCAGCGCCCGGGCCATCCCGGCCGGCCCGGCGTACGGTTCGCCGTCCCGGTCGTAGTCCCCCAGGTCGACGTCCGAACCCGGCACCACCACGGCCGGCCGGCTGCCCGGCGACAGCTCGCCGAACACCTCGACCACCTGGCCGCGGCCGCGCGGGTCGAAGGCCAGGATCTGCCGGCCGGCCAGCGAGGCGTACCGCTGCGCCCGGGCCAGTGCCTGCGCCCGCGCGGCGGCGCCCAGCGTGCCGTCCTCGGCGGCGGCCTGCTCGCGGCGCTGCTGGTCCTTCAGCGCCAGTGCGTTGGCCCGGTACCGGACCTCGACCGGCACCCCGTCGAGGTTGCCGGTCACCAGCGGGTGCCGGACGGCCAGCGCATCCCGCTGCGCGGGCGTCAGCCCGGCGAAGAACGCGGCCACCTCGGCGGGCGCGGCACCCACCGGATCCGGCAACCGGACCCCCAGGACGGTGTCCGCCCGCCAGGCCGCACTCCCCGGCGGCGGCCCCGTCACCGCCACCTGGCTGCCGGCCGCGGCCGACGCCCCCACTCCCACCGCCACCGTCGCGGCCACCACGGCGGCCGCCAGGGCCCGCCTGAATCGCAGCAGCATCGCTGCCCTCCCTCTCGTCCGTGAACGAGAGGAAGCTAGGAGCACGACACCCCACGGAACGTCGGCCCACGGAGCCAACTCGGGCCTGCCACCGCAGTACTAGGGGTACCCCCGGGGGTGGAACCGCGCGAGCAGCGGCCCGCCGGGCCGTTCGCCCTGCGCCTGCGGGCGCCGCCGCGTTCGGGGGCGCTTGCGGCTCTGGCCAGGCTGTTTTTAGGGGCGCGGGGAACTGCGCGAGCAGCGGCCTTGTGGGCCGTTCGCCCTGCGCCTGCGGGCGCGCCGCCGTATTCGGGGGCCCTTGCGGCTCTGGGCAGGCTGTTTGCAGGGGCGCGGGGAACTGCGCGAGCAGCGGCCCTGTGGGTCGTTCGCCCTGCGCCTGCGGGCGCCGCCGCCGGGGGCTTCACCCTCCGTGCCGGCCCGCCGCCGGGCGCCCCCGCCCCGCCCCTACTGCCCCGGCGTGACCAGCCCCGACTCGTACGCGAGCACCACCGCCTGTGCCCGGTCCCGCAGCCCGAGCTTCCCCAGCACCCGCCCGATGTGCGTCTTGACGGTCTGTTCGGCGACCACCAGACGGGCCGCGATCTCCTGGTTGGACAGACCCCGGGCGATGAGCTCCAGCACCTCGGTCTCCCGCGGCGTGAGCCCGTTGAGCCGCAGCGCCGGATCCCGCCGCGGCGCCGGCCGGGTCCGCGCGAAGTCCTCGATCAGCCGCCGGGTGACGGACGGTGCCAGCAGCGCCTCGCCGGCCGCCACCACCCGGACCGCGGCGATCAGGTCGGCGGGCGGGGCGTCCTTGAGCAGGAAGCCGCTGGCCCCGGCGCGCAGCGCCTCGTAGACGTAGTCGTCCACGTCGAAGGTGGTGAGCATCAGCACCTTGGGCCGGTGCACCACGCCGGCCGGGGGGTCGAGCAGTCGGCGGGCCGCCTCCAGGCCGTCCATCTCGGGCATCCGGACGTCCATCAGCACCACGTCGGGGTGGGTCCGCCCGCTGACCTCCAGGGCCTGCCGGCCGTCGGCGGCGTCGCCGACCACGTCGATGTCGCTCTGCGCGTTCAGCAGCGCGGCGAAGCCGGCCCGGACCATCGCCTGGTCGTCGACGATGAGTACGCGGATGGTCATGGAGTGCTCTCCCCCGGGGCGGTGACTGGCAGGACGGCGGCCACCCGGAAGCCGCCTTCCGGGAGTGCGCCGGTGTCCAGCCTCCCATCGAGCAGCCGCACGCGTTCGCGCATCCCGACCAGGCCGTGCCCGGTGCCCTCGGGCGCCTCCACGGCGTCCCCGTCCCTGTGGCCCTCCGCCGCCGCGTTGACGACGGTGATCCGCAGGGCGCCGTCCTCGGCGGCCAGCGAGATCCAGGCCTCGGCGCCGGGCGCGTGCCGGACCACGTTGGCCAGCGCCTCCTGGACGATCCGGTACACCGACAGGTCGAGCGCGTCGGGCAGCGGCAGCAGCGCCTCGACCTCGGTGCCGACGGTCAGTTCGGCCGAGACCCCGGCCTGGGCGACCGTCTCGACCAGCCGGCCGAGGTCGCGGACGCCGGGCTGCGGGGTGCGGTCGGGGTCGGCGTGCTGCTCGCTGCGCAGCACGCCGAGCAGCCGCCGCATCTCGCCGAGCGAACTGCGGGCGGCGGCGGCGATGGTGGCGAACTCGGCGGCGGCCTCGGGCGGCAGCCCGGTGAGCCGGTAGGGGGCGCTGTCGGCCTGGACGGTGATCACCGACATGTGGTGGGCGACCACGTCGTGCAGCTCGCGGGCGATCCGGGTGCGTTCCTCGAGCAGCGTGCGCAGACCGCGCTCGGCCTCGCTGATCTGCTCCTGTTCGGCGAGCCGCCGACGGGCCTCGCCGCGTCCGCGCAGGCTCCAGCCGAGGAGCAGCGTCGCGCCGGCGAGCACCACGGCGACCGCGGGCGCGCCGCCGGCCCGGTGCTCGAACGCCGCCGCGGCACCGACCGTCCCGAACGCGGTGACCAGCCAGACGGCCAGCAGGGCCTGGCCGCTCTCCCGCAGGGCGAGGGCGGCCAGCAGGAACAGGTAGCCGATCAGGGTGGCGGCCGGCCACGGCCACGGCCCGGCGCCGGCCGGGCTGCCGGCCGTGAGGGCGGCGGTGGCGGCGGTCGCGGCGGCGATGATCCACCAGGCCGGCAGCGGCCGCCGGACGGCCAGCAGCAGCGGGACCGTCTGGGCGAGCGAGAGCACCGCCGCCGGGTAGCCGTCCAGGCCGTACGAGCCGGTCAGGACCACGATGTCGATCGGCAGCAGGGTGACGACCAGGACCGCGGCGACGGCCCACGGCAGGGCCCGCAGCCACGGGGTGGGCGCATCGGCGAGCAGCGGGCGGCGGTCGGGGGAGGGGGAGGCCAGGCTGCGGGGGAGTTCCTGGAGCCGGTCCTGGAGGGTGGGACTCTTCACCCGGCCCGAGCGTAGGGCCCGGGGCGCCGGATGTCGTCGTACCGGGGTGCCGGGCCGGGTGTCGTACCGGGGTACTACCCGGCCGGCCGGTCACGCGCCCGCCCGTCCGTCTGCCCGCCCGTCCGTCTGCCCGTCTGTCCGTCTGCGCGCCCGTCCGTCTGCCCGGCCGGGCGCCCGGGGGTCTCAGGACCGCCAGGAGCCGGCCAGCGCCGGGCCGAGCTGGTCGAAGTGGCGTTCGATCAGCTCGATCATGCCGTCCGGCCCGGTGTCGTTGCCGTCGGTGTGGGTGCTCCAGGACAGGTGCGAGATCCGGACCACGGCGCCGAAGACCGCGGCCAGCAGCCGCGGCCGCAGGTCGGTGGCCGGGTCCAGCCCCTCGCGGTCGGCGAGCACCCGGGCGACCACGCCCTCCTGTTCGGTGGCGCGGCGCAGGTGGGCGGCGAGCAGGGTGGGGGTGGTCTCGATCAGCTCGAAGAGTTCCAGGGCGGCCGTGACGCTCCCGGCGCCGGTGCGGCGGCCGTCGCCGAGGGTGCGCCAGGCCTCGGTGATCGCCGCGCGCATGGCCTGCAGCGGGTTCTCCTCGGCGGGGCGCTCGCGCAGGCGGGCGATGAAGAAGTCCTCCGCGTCGGCCATGACGGCCAGCGCCACCTCCTCCTTGTTGGCGAAGTAGCGGAAGAAGGTGCGCTGCGAGACGTCGACGGTGGCGGCGATCTCGTCGATGGTGGTGTCGCCGTAGCCGCGGTTGAGGAACAGCGTGTGCGCGGCGTCGACCAGGGCGTCCCGGGTGCGCTGCTTCTTGCGCTCGCGCAGTCCGAGGACCCGGCACCCGGGGTCGGCCGCGGCGGAGGGGGCCTTGGCGGACACGGCCGCCGGCGCGGTCGCACGCGCGTTCACGGGCGCGGTCGCAGGTGCGTTCGCGGGCGCGGGGTGCGGGGAGCCCATGGTGGGGGCCTTTCGACTGCGGGGTGGCCGGCAGCTCCACTGTAGCGCTCTGACATATGTCAGCATGAGTCACAAGTCACGGTTTGCCGAATGTCAGTAGCTGACATAATCTCCTCGGGTGGCGCCCGTCAGGCCCGACAGCTCGTGGGGACGGGTGGGCCGGGGCGCCACAGCCCTGCCCTCGTCCCCGGCCCGGTCCGTACCCCAGCCCTCGGAAGGCGTTCTCATGAGCCAGTCCGTCGTCAACACCGGGAAGGCGGACGTACCGCCCCGGCGCGACGTACCCCCGTCAACCCGACGCGGCCTGCAGGGCCACCCGTGGCTGACCCTGCTGACCGTGGCCGTCGGCGTGATGATGGTCGCCCTCGACGGCACCGTGGTGGCCATCGCCAACCCGGCCATCCAGGCCGACCTCGGTGCCTCGCCCGCCGACATTCAGTGGGTCACCAGCGGCTACCTGCTGGCGCTCGCGGTCTTCCTGATCACCGCCGGCAAGATCGGCGACCGGTTCGGCCACAAGTCGACCTTCCTGGTCGGCGCCACCGGCTTCGCCGCCACCTCGGCCGCGATCGGCTTCGCCGGCTCGATCCAGATGGTCATCCTGTTCCGGGTGCTCCAGGGCCTGTTCGGGGCGCTGCTCCAGCCGGCCGCGCTCGGCCTGCTGCGCGGCGCCTTCCCGGCCGAGAAGCTGAACATGGCGATCGGCATCTGGGGCGGCGTGATCGGCGCCTCGACCGCGGCCGGCCCGATCGTCGGCGGCCTGCTGGTCGAGCACGTCAACTGGGAGTCGGTCTTCTTCATCAACATCCCGGTCGGCCTGATCGCCCTCGCGCTCGGCCTGTGGATCCTGCGCGACGTCCGCAGCGAGAACTCCGCCAAGTCCTTCGACCTCCCCGGCATCGTGCTGCTGTCCGGGGCGATGTTCATGCTGGTCTGGGGCATCATCAAGGCCCCGACCTGGGGCTGGGGCTCGGCCACCACCTGGCTGTTCCTCGGCGGCGCGATCGTCGCGATGGCGGTGTTCGCGTTCTGGCAGACCAAGGCCAAGGAGCCGCTGATCCCGCTCGCGCTGTTCCGCTCGGTGTCGCTGTCGGCGGGCACGCTGCTGATGGTCCTGATGGCCTTCGCGTTCTTCGGCGGCGTCTTCTTCGTCACCTTCTACCTGCAGAACGTGCACGGCATGACGCCGGTGCAGGCCGGTGTCCACCTGCTCCCGATGACCGCGATGATGATCGTCGGCGCGCCGCTGGCCGGCGCCGCGATCGGCAAGGTCGGCCCGCGCATCCCGATCGTCGCGGGCATGCTCTTCACCACCGCGGCCATGCTCGGCATGGCGACCCTGGACGTGGACTCCGGCACCGGCGTGATGTCGCTCTGGTTCGTGCTGATGGGCCTCGGCCTGAGCCCCGTCATGGTCGGCGCGACCGAGGTCATCGTCGGCAACGCCCCGCTGGAGCTGGCCGGTGTGGCCGGCGGCCTGCAGCAGGCCGCGATGCAGGTCGGCGGCAGCCTCGGCACCGCCGTCCTGGGCGCCGTGATGGCCTCCAAGGTCACCGAGGTGCTGCCCGGCAACTGGGCGAGGACCGGCGTCCCGATGCCGCAGGGCGCCGACGCCGAGGGCCTGAAGCAGGCCGCCCAGCTCGGCATCGCCCCGCCGGCCCCGGCCGGCACCCCGCAGAACCTGGTGGACGCGATGGCCGGCGCCGTCCACTCCTCCTTCGTCAGCGGCATGTCGGTGGCGTTCGTGGTCGCCGCGGTGGTCGCGGCGGTGGCGGCCGGGCTCGGCCTGCTCACCAAGCGCGGCGCCAACGAGACCGGCCCCGCCGTCCACATCTGAGGCCCCGCCACCACCCGGCGACGCCCGGTGCCCCGCCGACCCGCCCGGGCCGGCGGGGCACCGTCCGTTCCCCGCCGGGTGGTCAGCGGGGCACCGTCCACGCCCGCGCGCCGGCGCCGGCGCAGTCCGCGAGCTGCACCGGGGTGCCGTCCGCGGTGGCGCCGCCGGCCAGGTCGAGGCACCGGCCCGACGGCGTCGACACCAGCGTGCCGTCCGCCTTCGGCCACCACTGCTGGGCACCGGTGCCGTTGCACTGCCACAGCTGCACGGGCGCCCCGGCGTCGGAGCGGCTCGCGCTGACGTCCAGGCACTTGCCGAGCGCCCGCAGGGTGCCGTCGGAGGCCCGGGTCCAGCGCTGCGCCGCGGTGCCGTTGCAGCCGTACAGCTGGACCGGGGTGCCGTCGGCCGTGCCGCTCGCCCGCACGTCCAGGCACTTCGCCGCCGGGCCGCCGACCGCCCCGGTGACCGGCCGGGCCGGGCCGACGTCGAAGGACGGCGGCGCGTCCGCGGGGTCGCTGCCCCAGCCCGGCGCCGGGTCGGTGCCCAGGGTGAAGTCGAGCCGCCCGCCGCCCCGGACGAAGTCCTCGCCCACCCACGGCCGGGTGGACGTCCGGCCGTCGACCGTCAGCCCGTGCACGTACCGGGCGGCCGCGGACGCCCCCGGCGCGCTCAGCTCGATCACCGGCCCGTCGCCGCCGCGGCGGACGGTGACGGCGGGGAACAGCGGGGCGGCCAGCACCAGTTCCGCCCGGCCGGGCACCTGCGGGTACATCCCGAGCGCCGCCCAGACCGCCCAGGCGGAGAGCTCGCCGAGGTCGTCGTTGCCCACCTCGCCGTCCGGGCCGTCGCCGAACAGCGTGGTCAGCGCCCGCCGGACGACGTCCTGGGTCCGGTCGGGCCGCCCGGCGTAGACGTACGCCCACGGGACCTTCAGGGAGGGCTCGTTGCCCATGAACGCGTGCTCCGAGCCCGGACCGGCGTTCAGGTCCGCCAGGAAGCCGTCCAGCCGGGCCGTGACGGCGCCGTCGCCGCCCATCGCGTCGAACAGGCCGCGGTGGTTGTACGGCACCATCCAGGTGTACTGGGCGGCGCTGCCCTCCACGTACTCGTCCTGCTGGTCCGGGGCGAAGGCCGGCCACCCGTGGTCGGACCGGCGCGGCTGCAGGTAGCCGCCGGCGCCGTTGAACAGGCTGCGCCAGCCCGTGGACCGGTGCATCAGCAGGTCGTACGAGGCGCCGTCGCCGATCCGGGCGGCGAGCTGCGCCACCGCGAAGTCGGCGGAGGTGTACTCCAGCGTGGTCGCCGCCGATCCCCACACCCCGTCGGTGCCGGTCGGGACGAATCCGAGCGCGTCGTACGGGCCGTGGCCGGGTCGCTCCCGGTCGTCCTGGCGGCCGGCCACCGCCTGCCGGACCAGCGCGGCGGCGTCGAAGCCGGTCGCGCCGAACGCGTGGATCCCGGCCGCGATGATCGGCAGTGGGTCGCCCACCATCACCCCGGTACCGTCGGCGGCCAGCGTCCAGCGGTCGAAGTAGCCGGCCCGGGCGCCCTGGTCGACGATCGACGCCGCGATGTCGGCGGCCTCGGCGGGCGCCAGCAGGGCCAGCAGCTGGGTCTGCGAGCGGTAGACGTCCCAGCCGGAGAAGTCCGCGTACCGTGCGTGCCCGGCCGGGGCGGTGTGCACCTGCCCGTCGAAGCCCGGGTAGCGGCCGTCGGTGTCGCTCAGCACGCTCGGGTGCAGCATCGCGTGGTACAGCGCGGTGTACAGGACCCGCCGCTCCCGGGTGGTGCCGCCGTCGACCGCGACCCGGCCGAGCAGGTCGTTCCACGAGCTCCGGGCCGCGTCCCTGACCTGGTCGAAGCCGGCCCCGGCCTGTTCGGCGGCCAGATTGGCCCGGGCGCCGTCGACGCTGACGAAGGAGATCCCGACCCGGGCGGTCACCGTGCGCGCGGCCGAGGTGTCGAAGGAGACCAGGGCCCTGGCACCGGACGCCCGGGGGGCGGCCCCGGGCCGGACGCCCTCCGGCTGCTCACCGCCGCCCGCCGGCCGGGCGGCCTGCGCCGCGGCGGTCCTGGCCGGCTGCCGGGCGATCCCCTTGCTCGATCCGCTCGCACTCCTGCGCCCGGTGTCGACCCGGCCCTCCGTGACGACGCCGGAGCTGCTGAACGGCCGGTCGAAGACGACCGAGAAGTAGATCCGGTAGCGGTTGGCGGTGCCGCAGAAGCCGCCGCTGTCGGTGTAGCCGGAGATCGAGTCGGTGCCCAGGGCCAGGTATCCCGAGGTGTCGTTGAAGCCCTGGCCCGGGTCGACGGTGAGCGAGGCGGTGTGCCCGGCCGGGTAGCTGAACCGGGCGATGCCGGAGCGCGGGGTGGCGGCCAGCTCGGTCCGCACCCCGTTGCCGAAGGTGACCGCGTACGAGCCGGGCGAGGCCGACTCGTCGGCGTGCGAGAACTCGGCGAAGTCGGCGGGGGCGCCGTCCAGCACCGGCAGGAACGGGATGTTCCCGTAGTCGTCGCAGCCCGCCCCCGAGATGTGGGTGAGGCTGAAACCCCGGATCCGGTGGTCGTCGTAGACGTAGCCGCCGAACTGGTGGTCCACGGTGTCCGGGCTCCACTGCACCATCCCCAGCGGCGCGGTCGCACCCGGGAAGGTGTTGCCGGCGCCGTCACCGACACCGAAGCTCGGCGCCCCCGGCCTGGTTCCGACATGCGGGACGACGTACTGCGCCGGGTCGGCGACGGTGACCCGGCCCGGCGCGCGGGCGGCGGCCACGGGGGCGGCCGCGACGGGGGCGGCCGCGACGGCGGACGCGCAGACGGCCAGCGCGAGCGCGGCACGGACGGTGCGGGCGTTCTTCAAGGAGCCTCCTGCCGGGCCGCGGTCGGGCGGCCCCGGCGGGGGTGCCCGGCCGCCCCGCTCTCCGGGTGCGCCCATCGTCGGGCCTGCGCCCGGGGACTCCCGGCGCCGACAGGCCGGGAGTCCCCTGCCCGGCCCAACCGGGCCCACCCGCCGGTCCGGCCGCCCGCGGCGGACGGCTCAGCGGCCCCGGCCGCGCTCGAACCGCCCCTCGTCCAGACCCACGATCGGCGCCGGGTAGTCGGGCCGCTCGGGCAGCAGCCACGGCCGGTGCACCGCCGCGCCCGCGACGGACGCCAGCTCCGGCACCCAGCGGCGCACGTAGTCGCCCCGCGGGTCGAAGCGGCGGGCCTGGGCGAGCGGGTTGAGCACCCGGTTGGGCCGGGTGTCGGTGCCGGTGCCCGCCACCCACTGCCAGTTCAGCTGGTTGTTCGCGACGTCGCCGTCCACCAGCAGCGACAGGAAGTGCGCCGCCCCGGCCCGCCAGTCCAGGTACAGCGTCTTGGCCAGGAAACTCGCCGTCAGGAGCCGGGCCCGGTTGTGCATCCACCCCTCCGCGGCCAGCTGCCGCATCCCGGCGTCCACGATCGGGTAGCCGGTCCGGCCCTCCCGCCAGGCCGCCAGCTCGTCCGCGTCCCGGTGCCAGCGGTCGGCGCGCGGCCGGTAGTCGGCCCGGGCGGCGTCCGGCCGGGCGGCCAGCACCTGGTGGTGGAAGTCCCGCCAGACCAGCTGCCGGACGAACGCCTCGGCGCCCGGCCCGCCGCGCCGCTCGGCCAGCGCCACCAGCTCGGCCGCCGACAGGCAGCCGAAGTGCAGGTACGGGGAGAGCCGGGAGGTGCCGTCGCCCGCCAGGTCGTCGTGCTGCTCCTGGTACCCGTCGAGCGACCAGCGCGCCCACCGCCGCCGCCCCTCGCTCTCGCCGCCCGCCGGCAGGCCCGGCGAGTCCGGGCGCACCGCCGGCACTGCCACCCCCCGGACCTGTCCCGGCACCCGTACGCTGCGCGGCGGCGCCACCGGCGCCCTGCGCCCGGCCTGCCGCCAGGCCCGCGAGTACGGCGTGAAGACCGCGTAGTGGTCCTTCCCGGCGGGGGTGACCGCACCCGGTGCCAGCGCGGTCAGCACGGCGTCGTGCACCCGCAGCCGCCCGCCCAGGGCCTCCCGCAGCCGGGCCTCGCGCCGCTGCGCGAAACCGCTCACCCCGGCCGCCACGTGCACCCCGACCGCGCCCGTCTCCTCGGCCAGCCGCCGGGTCTCGGCCACCGCCTCGCCGCGCCGCACCACCAGCCGGCCGCCCCGGGCGCGCAGCCCGGCGTCCAGGTCGGCCAGGCAGTCGGCGAGGAAGGCGGCCCGGTTGGGCACCGCGAAGCCGGTGGCGGCGACGCCCTCGTCCAGGACGAACAGCGGCACCACCTCCTCGGCCTCGGCGAGGGCGGCGCGCAGCACCGGGTTGTCGTGCAGACGGAGGTCCTGGGTGAACAGGGCGATCGAGACGGGCATCCGCCATGCCTACTCCATCCGCGCCTCCGGCGCGCGGGGCGCGCCCGGAACCGCTCCGCAGGACACCCTCACGAGGCGGCGGGGGACCGGGAGGGCGACCGGGGCGCGTTCGCGGAGTCCCGCCGGGTCCGCGGGGCCCCCGGCGCACCGCCGACCAGGCGCCCACCGCCCCGGACCGCACCGCGTACGCGGTCCCGACGGCCTCGCCGCCCGCGGACCGGACCACCGTCCGGCAGCGGTACGGGACCGTGCCCGCCACTTTCACGGTGGCCCGGGCCGACCCGTCCCGCACCCACCCGTCCCGGCCCGGGAACGGCCGGGGGCCGGACCCCTCGGAAGGAGTCCGGCCCCCGGCGTCAGCGGGTGGAGCGGATCAGGCGTCGCCGCCGGCGGCGCCCGGGTCGGCCGCCGCCACGTCCAGCAGCTGGTAGCGGTCGATGGCCGCCTTCAGCAGGCTGCGGTCGATCTTGCCCTGCTTGGCGAGCTCGGTGAGCACGCCCAGGACCACCGACTGCGCGTCGATGTGGAAGAAGCGACGCGCCGCACCGCGGGTGTCGGCGAAGCCGAAACCGTCGGCGCCCAGCGACTGGTACTGGCCCGGCACCCAGCGCGAGATCTGGTCCGGCACCGCGCGCATCCAGTCGGACACCGCGACGAACGGGCCCTCGGCGCCCTGGAGCTTGGCCGTCACGTACGGGACGCGCTGCGGCTCCTCGGGGTGCAGCAGGTTGAACTCCTCGGCCTCCACCGCGTCGCGGCGCAGCTCGTTCCAGGAGGTCGCGGACCACACGTCGGCCTTGACGTTCCACTCCTCGGCGAGGATGCGCTGGGCCTCCAGGGCCCACGGCACCGCCACGCCGGAGGCGAGGATCTGGGCCGGGATCTGGCCCGCGGTGCCCGGCGCGTACCGGTGCAGACCCTTGAGGATGCCCTCGACGTCGACGTTCTCCGGCTCGGCCGGCATCTTGATCGGCTCGTTGTAGACCGTCATGTAGTAGAAGACGTCCTCGCCGTGCGGGAACTCCGCCGACGAGCCGTACATCCGCCGCAGACCGTCCTGGACGATGTGCGCGATCTCGAAACCGTACGCCGGGTCGTAGGCGACCACGCCGGGGTTGGTCGAGGCCAGCAGGTGCGAGTGGCCGTCCGCGTGCTGCAGGCCCTCGCCGGTCAGCGTGGTGCGGCCCGCCGTGGCGCCGATCACGAAACCGCGGGCCAGCTGGTCGGCCATCTGCCAGAACTGGTCGCCGGTGCGCTGGAACCCGAACATCGAGTAGAAGACGTAGACCGGGATCAGCGGCTCGCCGTGCGTCGCGTACGAGGAGCCGGCGGCGATCAGCGAGGCGGTGCAGCCGGCCTCGGAGATGCCGTCGTGCAGCATCTGGCCGGTCGGGGACTCCTTGTACGCCAGCAGCAGCTCGCGGTCGACCGACTCGTAGGTCTGGCCGAGCGGGTTGTAGATCTTGGCGGACGGGAAGAGCGAGTCCATGCCGAAGGTGCGGTACTCGTCCGGCGCGATCGGCACGAAGCGGTTGCCGATGCCCTTGTCCCGCATCAGGTCCTTGAGCACCCGGACGAACGCCATGGTGGTGGCGATGGTCTGGTTGCCCGAGCCCTTCTTGACCGCCTTGTAGGCGTCGTCGCCGGGGAGCTCCAGCTTGCGCGGCCGCACCTTGCGGGTCGGCACGTAACCGCCGAGCTCGCGCCGGCGGTCGTGCATGTACTGGATCTCCTCCGAGTCCTTGCCCGGGTGGTAGTAGGGCGGGTAGCCCTCGTCGAGCTGCTTGTCGGTGATCGGCAGGTGCAGCCGGTCGCGGAAGCGCTTGAGGTCCTCGACCGTGAGCTTCTTCATCTGGTGGGTCGCGTTGCGGCCCTCGAAGTTCGGACCCAGCGTCCAGCCCTTGACGGTCTGGGCGAGGATCACGGTCGGCTGGCCGACGTGCTCGCGGGCCGCCTTGAAGGCCGCGTACACCTTGGCGTGGTCGTGACCGCCGCGGCCCAGGTGCTGGATCTGCTTGTCGGTCATGTTCTCGACCATCGCGCGCAGCCGCAGGTCGCCGCCGAAGAAGTGCTCGCGGATGTACGCGCCGGTCTCGGTGGCGTACGTCTGGAACTGGCCGTCGACGGTGGTGTTCATCTTGTTGACCAGCACGCCGTCGCGGTCCTGGGCGAGCAGCGGGTCCCAGCTGCGGTCCCAGATCAGCTTGATCACGTTCCAGCCGGCGCCGCGGAACTGCGACTCCAGCTCCTGGATGATCTTGCCGTTGCCGCGGACCGGGCCGTCCAGGCGCTGCAGGTTGCAGTTGACCACGAAGGTCAGGTTGTCCAGGCCCTCGCGGGCCGCCAGCGAGAGCTGGCCGAGCGACTCGGGCTCGTCCATCTCGCCGTCGCCGAGGAAGGCGTAGACGTGCGACTGGGAGGTGTCCTTGATGCCGCGGTGCTCCAGGTACCGGTTCATCCGGGCCTGGTAGATCGCGCCGAGCGGGCCGAGGCCCATCGAGACGGTCGGGAACTCCCAGAAGTCCGGCATCAGCCGCGGGTGCGGGTAGCTGGACAGGCCGTACGGCGCCTTCGACTTCTCCTGCCGGAAGGCGTCGAGCTGCTGCTCGCTGAGCCGGTCCAGCAGGAAGGCGCGGGCGTAGATGCCGGGGGAGGCGTGACCCTGGAAGAAGATCTGGTCGCCGGACTCGCCGTCGGCGTCCTTGCCCCGGAAGAAGTAGTTGAAGCCCACGTCGTAGAGCGACGCGGAGGAGGCGAAGGTGGCGATGTGGCCACCGACGCCGATGCCGGGGCGCTGGGCCCGGGAGACCATCACGGCCGCGTTCCAGCGGGTCGCGTTCAGGACCTTGCGCTCGATCTCCTCGTTGCCGGGGAAGAACGGCTCGTCCTTGGTGGCGATGGTGTTGACGTAGTCCGTGCTGCGCATCTCGGGCACGGCGACACGCTTCTCGCGGGCGCGCTCGATCAGCCGCAGCATCAGGTAGCGGGCACGCTCGCGCCCCCGCTCGTCGATGGCGGCGTCAAGCGACTCCAGCCATTCCGCGGTCTCCTCGGGATCGAAGTCCGGGACCTGACTCGGAAGGCCGCCAATGATGATCGGGTTGCGATCGGATCCGGAAGCCACGCTGTTCCTTCACTGTCGGTCGAAACTGAGGTGTGTCGCGCCGCCTCCATCGTGTACCGCGACTCGGAGATCCGTCATCTCTACCGATCGGTAACCGTTCCACCTGTTGGGCGGAGCGGTCAGGAAGCGTGCGGCGGAGGGCGTCATTGCCTTCGCCGTGCACCCCCGGGGGTTACGAAGAGGTGGTCCGACCTGGTTACCCGGCCGCCCGATGGCGGGCGGTCAGGGTGAGGGCCAACAGGAGACTCTACGCCCGCGTGGGCGAGTCCCCCGAATGCCGTTCGCATCTCGGTCAGCTGTACGGCATGTGGCCCCGGGACCGGGGGAAGCATCGTTGTCCGGTGGGGAAAAGGGCAAATCGGTGTGATTCCCGCCACTGCGGACCGGCGTGTCCCGCCGCGACACGTCAACCTTTGGGTGGGATCGGGGGTCGGGTACTTGCGCGAACCGCCGGTCCCGTGTGGACTACGGCCACAGCCTCGGCATGGACGCCGGGCCGAATACTGGAGGTTATTCCCGTGAGCGCGACCGCGGACCCCGCGGACAAGTCCAACCCGGCACTGCGTTTCGGCTTCGAAGAGGGCCAGATCGTCCAGGAGCTCGGGTACGACGATGACAGTGACCAGGAGCTCCGCGAGGGCATCGAGGACATCACTGGTACCGAGCTCGTCGACGAGGACTACGACGACGTCGCAGACGCCGTCCTGCTGTGGCACCGCGAGGAGGACGGGGATCTCACCGACGCCCTGGTCGACGCGCTGGAGTACCTGGCGGAGGGCGGCCTGGTCTGGCTGCTGACCCCCAAGACGGGGCGTGACGGGCACATCGAGGCCTCCGACATCGCCGACGCCGCCCGCACCGCCGGTCTCGCCCAGACCAGCTCGGTGTCGGTCGCCAAGGACTGGGCCGGCACCAGGCTCGCCTCGCCGAAGGCCTCGCGCACCGGCAAGCGCTAGGTCCTCGCCCGACCGCCGAACCGGGCCCCGCTGGAGCTTCCTCCAGCGGGGCCCGGTCGCTTCGGGGCCGCGGACTGGAGGAGCTGCCGGGAGCGTTGTTCACCCAGGGCGAAACCGGGCGGTCACCAGCGGGAAGCCCTCACCCGTTCGGCCTAATGGCCCCGAACGGATGCGAGGATGCCCCTGTCCGCGCGGCGCACCGAGGGCCGCGGCACCCCAGAGGAAGGTCCCACCATGGCCATCGAGGTCGGCACCCAGGCTCCGGACTTCGAGCTGAAGAACCAGCACGGCGAGCTCGTGAAGCTCTCCGACTTCCGGGGCGAGAAGCACGTCGTCCTGGTCTTCTACCCGTTCGCCTTCACCGGGGTCTGCACCGGCGAGGTGTGCGCGATCCAGAAGGAGCTGCCCCGCCTGCAGAACGACGAGGTCCAGGTGCTCGCGGTCTCCAACGACTCGCCGTTCACCCTCCGGGTCTTCGCCGAGCAGGAGGGCCTGGAGTACCCGCTGCTGTCCGACTTCTGGCCGCACGGCGAGGTCTCCCGCGCCTACGGCGTCTTCAACGAGGAGAAGGGCTGCGCGGTGCGCGGCACCTTCGCCATCGACAAGGACGGCCAGGTCCGCTGGTCGATCGTCAACGGCCTGCCGGACGCCCGGGACGAGCAGGAGTACCTGAAGGTGCTCGGCGCGCTCTGAGCCGCTGCACCGGTGGCGGTGCCGGCCCGGCGCGCAGCTTCGAGGCGCGCCGGGCCGACTGGCCTCCCGGCGGGGAACCCGGCACTACGATCGGGCCGTTGGCAGGACAGGCGCACGCCCCGAACGGGCCGCGCCGGACACAGCACCACCGGGGGCACCGACCCGTGCCTCCCGATCCATGGAGGCAGCACGTGGGTGTCAGTCTGAGCAAGGGTGGCAACGTCTCGCTCACCAAGGAGGCCCCCGGCCTGACCGCGGTGATCGTCGGCCTCGGCTGGGACGTCCGCACCACCACCGGCAGTGGCTTCGACCTGGACGCGAGCGCCCTGCTCTGCAACGAGCAGGGCAAGGTCCGCTCGGACGCCGACTTCATCTTCTTCAACAACCTCAAGAGCGCGGACGGCTCGGTCGAGCACACCGGTGACAACCTCACCGGTGAGGGCGAGGGCGACGACGAGCAGATCAAGGTGAACCTGGCCGGCGTCCCGGCCGACATCGCCAAGATCGTGTTCCCGGTGTCGATCTACGACGCCGAGAACCGCCAGCAGAGCTTCGGCCAGGTCCGCAACGCCTTCATCCGGGTGCTCAACCAGGCCGGCGGCGCCGAGATCGCCCGCTACGACCTGAGCGAGGACGCCTCCACCGAGACCGCGATGGTCTTCGGTGAGCTCTACCGCAACGGCGCCGAGTGGAAGTTCCGGGCCATCGGCCAGGGCTACGCCTCCGGCCTGCGCGGCATCGCCCAGGACTTCGGGGTGAACGTCTGACCGACGTGACAGTCGCATAGGCTGCACCACCTGGGGCCGGCGGGAGCGATCAGCGCTCCCGCCGGCCCCTGTGCTGCCCCGGCCCGCCGACGGGCCGGGGAGTTCAGGAAGTTCAGGCGGGAGTGCAGCACTGCACGGGCGCCGGTGGGCGTAGACCTTTGGGGTGCGCCGACCGCACCGTCGTGCGGCGGCAGAGCTGGAACCCGTGGACTCGGACCCCCGAGATGCGGGGGGACTAGGGAGGAAGTACATGAGCGTCACGCTCGCCAAGGGCGGCAACGTCTCGCTGACCAAGGCCGCGCCGAACCTGACCCAGGTGCAGATCGGCCTCGGCTGGGACGCCCGCTCGACCACCGGGGCGTCGTTCGACCTCGACGCGAGTGCGCTGCTCTGCTCCGGCGGCAAGGTGCTGGGCGACGAGTACTTCGTCTTCTACAACAACCTCAAGAGCCCCGAGGGCTCGGTCGAGCACCAGGGCGACAACCTGACCGGCGACGGGGACGGCGACGACGAGGTGGTCCAGGTCCACCTCGACCTGGTGCCGGCCCAGGTCGACAAGGTGGTCTTCGCCGTGTCCATCTACGACGCCGAGTCGCGGATGCAGAGCTTCGGCCAGGTCGGCAACGCCTACATCCGGGTGGTCGACCAGGCCGACGGTTCCGAGATCGCCCGCTACGACCTGAGCGAGGACGCCTCCACCGAGACCGCGATGATCTTCGGTGAGCTCTACCGCTACCAGGGCGAGTGGAAGTTCCGTGCGGTGGGCCAGGGTTACGCCTCCGGCCTGCGCGGGATCGTCCAGGACTTCGGCGTCAACGTATCGTAAGGCCCGGTTCGAGCAGCCGTACCTCCGGCGGGCGCTGTGCCCCGGAACCCCTGCGGGCCGGCCCGCCCCGGCCTGGAACCACTGAAATCGAAAGGTAACTGACCCCGTGTTCCTCCGCACATTCGGATGGTCCTTCGCCATCACGATCGCCGGCCTGATCGCCGCCGGCCTGATCTGGGGGGCCGAAGGATTCGGCGTGGTGCTGATCCTCTCGGTCCTCGAGATCTCCCTCTCGTTCGACAACGCGGTCGTCAACGCCACGGTCCTGAAGCGGATGAACCCCTTCTGGCAGAAGATCTTCCTCACCGTCGGCGTGCTGATCGCCGTCTTCGGCATGCGGCTGATCTTCCCGCTGCTGGTGGTCGGCCTGACCGCGCACCTCAGCCCGGGCACCGTGATCGAGCTGGCGCTGGACTCCTCCAAGACGTACGAGGGCCTCACCTACGCCCAGTACCTGGAGGCGGCCAACCCGGCCATCGCGGCCTTCGGCGGCATCTTCCTGCTGATGATCTTCCTCGACTTCATCTTCGAGGAGAAGGACTTCAACTGGCTGCGCTGGCTGGAGAAGCCGCTGGAGAAGATCGGCAAGCTGGACGCCCTCTCCTCGGTGATCGCGCTGGTCGTCCTCGCACTGTCCTCCCGGCTGTTCGCCGCCGAGCACGCCGAGACCGTCCTGCTGGCCGGCCTGATGGGCCTGGCCACCTACCTCGCCGTGAACGGCCTCTCCGGGGTCTTCGAGTCCGGCCTGGAGGCGCAGGAGGAGGCCGAGGAGGAGGCCGAGAAGACCGGTAAGTCGATCGTCCAGGTCGGCGGCAAGGCCGCGTTCTTCCTCTTCCTGTACCTGGAGGTGCTCGACGCCTCGTTCTCGTTCGACGGCGTGGTCGGCGCGTTCGCCATCTCCCAGGACATCTTCATGATCACGCTGGGCCTCGGCATCGGCGCGATGTACATCCGCTCGCTCACCGTCTTCCTGGTCCGCAAGGGCACCCTGGACGACTACGTGTACCTGGAGCACGGCGCGCACTACGCGATCGGCGCGCTGGCGGTCATCCTGCTGGTCGGCATCGAGTACCACATCCCGGAGATCGTCACCGGGCTGATCGGCGTCGCGTTCATCGGTGCGGCGCTGCTCTCCTCGATCGTCCGCAACAAGCGCGAACAGACGCTCGAGGAGAGTCCGGCCGCCTGACCGGTCCCCCCCCCCGCAACGCCGAAGGGGTCCCCCGCACCGAGTGTGCGGGGGACCCCTTCGCCGTGCTCGCGCGGTGGTCAGCCGAGCTGCTGCTCGATGGCGCGCAGCTTGCGCTCCAGCGAGTCGAGCTTGGGCATCGACAGCGTGTCGTCGTCGGCGGTCAGGTCGACCGAGCCGTACGAGGAGGAGCCGTAGGAGGAGGACGAGCCGAACGAGGGCGAGGAGCTCAGGTACGGGTCCGAGGCGTACGGGTCACCGGCGGCCGGGGCCGACGAAGCCGAGGAGGAGGAGGAGGAGGAGCCCACGGCGGCGCGGGGCCGGCGGCCGGCCGACAGCGCGGCGGGTTCGAGCGAGGAGGGACCGCTGGGGTCGGCGGACTCCTTGGCTAGGGCAGGCTCCGTAGCGGGCTGGCCGTCGCCGCCGACCGGCAGGGCCGGCACCTGGCGGCCGCCGCGGGCCCGGGCCAGCATGCCGCCCTGGCGGGCGATCGCCTTCAGCTCGGCCCGCTCGCGGCGGTCGGCGCTGCGGGCCCGCACCTTGGCGTCCAGCTTGGCCTGGCGCTCCTCGCGGACCTCCTCGACCGCTTCGTCGAGGCTGCGGACGTTCTCGAGCAGCATCAGCGACCAGGCCGCGTAGGTCTCGCGGGGGGCGCGCAGCCAGCGCACGATCCGGATCTGCGGCAGCGGGCGGGGGATCAGGCCCTGCTCGCGCAGGGCGGCCCGGCGGGTCTGCTTGAGCGCGCGGTCGAACAGCACGGCGGCCGAGATCGACATGCCGGCGAAGAACTGCGGGGCGCCGTCGTGCATGCCGCCGCGCGGCGCGTGCACCCAGTTGAACCAGGCCGAGGCGACCGCGAACAGCCAGACCAGCAGGCGGGAGCCGAGCGCGGCGTCACCGTGGCTGGCCTCGCGGACGGCGAGCACCGAGCAGAACATCGCGGCGCCGTCCAGGCCGAACGGGACCAGGTACTCCCAGCCGCCGGAGAGGTTCAGGTTCTGCTGGCCGAAACCGACCAGACCGTGGAAGGAGAGCGCCGCGGCCACGCCGGCGCAGCAGAAGAGCAGCACGTACGAGGCGCCGCCGTAGACGGCCTCCTTGCGGCGCCGGCGCTCCTCGCTGCGTTCCCAGGAGTCGGCGCTCTCGTCGGCACCGTTGTTCTTGAAGCGCAGGAAGGCCACCAGGATGGCGGTGAACAGCAGGGCTGCGCCGCCGACGACGGCCCAGACCAGCTGTATGGAGGAGAGGTTCATCGCGGGGAGGGCCTCGGCTTTCCGCAGGGACGAAGAGGAGCTTCGCGGTCGGGCACAGGGGCCGGATCCCGCCGGGGGGAGGCGGGTCTGACGGTACGTCGCGGACGCCGGGGACGTGGCGGGCGGGACACCTGTGCGGAGAGACGATATCGCGTCCAGGGGTGCGGCATGTTACGGGAGTGGGGATCCTTCGGCCAGCAGCGGAACGCGGGCCGGCTGACGTTGACTCACCGGCACCGGGTGGGTATGGCCCTGATGGCGCGGTACGGGCACGATGGGAGGGCCGGCTGCGGGATCATGGGCCCGGTCGGATCGGACTGGCTCTGGGGGAGGACGCGATGGTCTCGGTGTGGGAGTTCCTGAAGGGTGATCGGAACAGTGTGGACTCCGGCGGCCAGTTCAAGATCACGCTGACCAAGTCCCGCCCGCAGCACGCGATCACCGGCTCGGCCGCCACCACCGGCTACCTGTACGTCAACCTGCACTGGGCGGCCCGGACCGCCGACGGCCCGGGCGGCGGCTCCTCGCTGCGCCGGCTGTTCGACCCGCGGATCCTGCGGCCGATGGCGCCGGACTCCTTCAACCGGCCCCAGCTGAACGTCGACCTCGACCTCGCCTGCCTGTACGAGCTGGCCGACGGCACCCGGGGCGTGGTCCAGCCGCTCGGCCAGCTCTTCGGCGACCTGAACCGGCCGCCGTACATCAAGCTGAGCGGCGACGACGTCTACGGTGCGCCGTCCGGCGAGACGATGTACATCAACCTGGAGAAGAAGGACCAGTTCAAGCGCTTACTGATCTTCGTCTACATCTACGACGACACCCCGGCCTTCGACCGCACCCACGCCACCGTGACCATCGTGCCGCAGAGCGGCCCGCGGCTGGAGATCAAGCTGGACGAACGGGCCCCGGCGGCCCGCTCCTGCGCGGTGGTGCTGATCGAGAACTCCGGGGACGGCCAGCTCACCGTCCGCCGCGAGGTGCGGTACGTGCACGGCTTCCAGTCCGACCTGGACCGGCTCTACGGCTTCGGCATGCAGTGGCAGCGCGGCTACAAGAGCGGACCGAGCGCCCCCGGCGGCAGCTGAGCCGCCCCGGTCAGCGCGGCTGGAACTGCGGGCCCTGCGGCGGCAGCACGAAGCCGCCGGGCTGCTGCGGACGGGCCGGCGGCGCCGGCGGCTGCGGGGGAGCGACCTGCTGCTGCGGGTGGCCGTACCCGGTCGGCGGCTGCTGCGGCGGGTAGCCGTAGCCCGTCGGGTGCGGCTGCTGCGGGGGGTAGCCGTACCCCGGGTAGCCGGCCGGCTGGGGCTGCGGCGACTGCTGGGGCGGGTAGCCGTAGCCCGCCGGGGGCGTGCTCGGCGGAGGCGGCACCGGCGCGGCCGCGGGGCCGGGCGGCGGGGTGAGCGGGGCCGCCGGGGTGGCCGGAGCGAGGGTGTAGGTGTCCGGCTCCTCGACCGGCGGCGCGCTGTGCTGGTCCTCGGGCAGGCGCTGCAGCTGGGCGCCGCCGGTGGAGTCCGGGCCGCCCGGGACGCCGTCGGCGTCGTCCTCGACCGCGATGCCGTAGTCGGTGGCCAGGCCGCCGAGACCGCTGGTGTAGCCCTGCCCGACGGCGCGGAACTTCCAGCCGCCGTCGCGCCGGTACAGCTCGGCCGCCACCAGCGCGGTGACCTCGCCGGTGTCCGTCACCGCGAACCGGGCCAGCGGATCGGCGCCCTCGGGCGCCGCCGCGTCGTGCAGCAGCACCCGCAGACCGGGCACGGAACGGAACGAACCGCCCTCGGCGGAGCCCGCCAGCACCACCCGGTCGACCTCGGCCGGCAGCTTGGCGAGGTCCACCTCGATGGCGTCCCAGACCTCGGAACCGGAGTCCGAGCCCTGCTTGGGCAGGTGGCGCACCAGGCCGGACGGGTGCCGGGGCTGGTTGTAGAAGACGAAGTCGGCGTCCGAGCGGACCTTGCCGCCGGCGCCCACGAGCAGCGCGGAGGCGTCCACGTCGGGGGTGCCGGGCGAGTCCGTCCAGCGCAGCACGGCGCGGACCGCGGCGGCCGTCAGCGGGATGTTGGCGCCCTTCGCCATCTCATGCGTCATAGCGCACCATCCTGCCCGTTCGCGACCGGTTCGGACAACGCGCCTCCCCCGCCGGCCGCCGCGCGGACGGGCCCGCGGGCGGCCGTGGGGAGGACCGCGGGAGCGCGTTGTGTGAAGCGGATGGCAACCTTCCGAGAATTCGATGTTTCAAGGCGCCGGATGGCCGAATCTGTCCGTACGATAAGCCGCCAACGGCTCTGGCCTCCCGCCCCTCCCCGAACGCCCCACCCGGCTGCGCACGGATCACGGGCTGCGGTGGAACCCGGGCGAACCATTCGTCCGGCTCATCCGTCCAACTGTTGAGGCGTCACCGGCCCCGCCCCGCGGCGGGTCGCAACCAAACCCAGGGGAGGGCACTTTGCGCCACTTCGGTCACCTCGCGGAGGACGTCCGCGGCCGGCTCTTCCTGCGCCAGCCGGCCGTCTTCGACCGGACCGCCGACGCCGCGGTGCTCGCCACCGCCCTCGGCGCCACCCTGTACAGCCCCGCCACCCGGGCCACCCTCGCCGCGGACATCCGCAAGCAGGCCGGCCGCGGCGTGGTCTCCATGGTGCTCTGCCTGGAGGACGCGATAGCCGACCACGAGGTCCCCGCCGCCGAGGCCAACCTCGTCGCGCACCTCGCCGAGCTCGCCGCGGACCCCGGAGGGGAGCTCCCGCTGCTGTTCGTCCGGGTCCGCGCCGCCGGCCAGATCACCGACCTGACCGCCCGGCTCGGCGCCGCGACCGCCCTGCTCACCGGCTTCGTGGTGCCGAAGTTCACCGAGGAGAGCGGCGCCGCCTTCCTGGACGCCCTCACCGAGGCCGAGGCCGCCTGCGGCCGGCGGCTGTTCGCCATGCCGGTCCTGGAGTCCCCGGAACTCGCCCACCTGGAGAGCCGCCGCGACACCCTGTTCGGCGTCGCCCGCCTGCTGGAGAAGTACCGCGAGCGGATCCTCGCCGTCCGGCTCGGCGTGACCGACCTGTGCTCCGCCTACGGGCTGCGCCGCTCGCCGGACCTGACCGCCTACGACGTCGCCCTGGTGGCCGGCGTGATCGGCGACGTGGTCAACGTGCTCGGCCGGGCCGACGGCAGCGGCTTCACCATCACCGGCCCGGTCTGGGAGTACTTCCCGGTCCAGGAGCGGATCTTCAAGCCGCAGCTGCGCCGCACCCCGTTCGCCGAGGCGCACCCGCCCGCGGAGGGCCTGCGCCAGCAGATCATCGAGCACGACCTGGACGGCCTGATCCGCGAGATCGAGCTCGACCGGGCCAACGGCCTGCTCGGCAAGACCTGCATCCACCCCAGCCACGTCCCCGCCGTGCACGCACTGTCCGTGGTCACCCACGAGGAGTACTCGGACGCCCAGGACATCCTCCAGCAGAGCCTCGGCGGCGGCGGGGTGCTGCGTTCGGCGTACACCAACAAGATGAACGAGGCCAAGCCGCACCGCGCCTGGGCCGAGCGGGTGCTGCTGCGGGCCGAGGTCTTCGGCGTGGCCCGCGAGGAGGTCAGCTTCGCCGAGCTGCTCAGCGCCTGCCTGTGCCCCTGAGCAGGGCCGGAGCACGTACCCTCGCCCGAGCGGCACCACCCGAAAGCAGGAGTTTTGACAGCACAGCACGCGCAGCCGGCGCCCTGGACCGGCCAGTGGGTCACCGACCGGCTGGATCTGCGGCTCACCGGCTCCCCCGAGCTGCCCGCCCTGATCGGCCTCGCCCTGCGGAAGAACCCCCGGCGGGCCCACCTGCTGGTCTCCGGGGTGCTCGGCAAGCACGTCCCGCAGCGCCCCGCCGTGGTGCACGGCGCCGGCCTGGAGCTCGGCCGCCGGGTCCGCGAACTGCTCGGCCCCGAGGCCGCCGCCCGGGCCGTGGTGCTCGGCTACGCGGAGACCGCCACCGCGCTCGGCCACAGCGTCGCCGACGGCCTGGACGCGCCCTACCTGCACTCCACCCGCCGGCCGGTGGCCGGGGTGGCGGCGGTCGGCGGCTTCGAGGAGGAGCACTCGCACGCCACCTCCCACCTGCTGCTGCCCGAGGACCCGGCGCTGCTGGCCGGGGACGGGCCGCTGGTCCTGGTGGACGACGAGTTCTCCACCGGCAACACGGTGCTCAACACCGTCCGCGCCCTGCACGCCACCCACCCCCGCAGCCACTACGTGGTGGTCGCCCTGGTGGACCTGCGCACCGCTGCGGACCGCACCCGGCTGGCCGAGGCCGCCGCCGAGCTCGGCGCCCGGCTCGACCTGGTCGCCACCGCCGACGGCGGGGTCGAACTGCCGCCGGACGCGCTCGCCCGGGCGCAGGCCCTGATCGAGGCGGCCGACCCCCAGGCGCCGCTGCCGGCCGGGGAGCCCGCCCCGCTGGCGCGGGTCGAGCTGGACTGGCCGGCCGGCCTGCCCGACGGCGGACGGCACGGCTTCACCCGCGACCACCGGGCCCGGCTGGAACGGGCGCTGCCGGCCTTCGCCGCCCAGCTGGCCGGCCACGTCACCGGCGGGAGCGTCCTGGTGCTCGGCTTCGAGGAGCTGATGTACGCGCCGCTGCGCCTCGCCGGGGCGCTGGCCGAACGGCTCGGGGAGCACCGGGTGCGGTTCTCCACCACCACCCGCTCCCCGGTACTGGCCGTGGACGACCCGGGCTACGCGATCCGCACCCGGCTGGCCTTCCCGGCCCACGACGACCCGGCCGACGGGCCGGGCGAGCGCTACGCCTACAACGTCGCCCCCGGCGACGACGTCTCCCGCCGCTTCGACAGCGTGGTCCTGGTGGTGGACGACCCGGCCGACACCCCCGCCCTGGCCGAGGGCGAACGGGCCCTGCTGCAGCAGTTGCGGCAGGTCACCGACCAGGTGGTGCTGGCCGTTCTCCCCTCGTACCGCCCATCGACACCCCGCTGACGTCTCGCTGCACCACCATGCAAGCTGAGCACCCCCACCGAAGGCCGGCATGATCACCGACACCAATCCGACCACCTCGCCGCCGCTGTACGGACCGGCGTTCTCCTCCTACCCGGCGCAGGACGTCACCTGGCTGCTCAAGGACCTCTCCGGGGTGGCGCTGGAGGCCCCGACCGAGGAGCGCGAGGAGGCCGTCCAGTCGGGCGGCGCCCACTACGCCGAGTCGCTGCCGGTCGAGTACCAGCCCAGCCCCGAGTACCAGGAGCTGTTCCAGCAGGCGCTGACCGCCTCGGCCGAGCGGATCGCGCTGGCGGTCGGCACCGTCGCCGAGACGCTGCTGCGCGAGCGCGGCCGGGGCCTGGTGCTGGCCTCGCTGGCCCGGGCCGGCACCCCGGTCGGCATCCTGATCCGCCGCTGGCTGGGCTTCGCCCACGGTCTGGACGTCCCGCACTACACCGTGTCGATCGTCCGCGGGCGCGGCATCGACCGGGTCGCGCTGCGCTACCTGGCCGGCCACCACCCGGCCGGGGACGTGGTCTTCGTCGACGGCTGGACCGGCAAGGGCGCGATCACCAGGGAGCTGGCCGCCGCGCTGGACGGCACCGGCTTCGACCCCGACCTCGCGGTGCTCGCCGACCCCGGCGGCTGCGTGCGCACCTACGGCACCCGGGACGACTTCCTGATCCCGTCGGCCTGCCTCAACTCCACCGTCTCCGGCCTGATCTCGCGGACCGTGCTGCGCGACGACCTGATCGGCCCGGACGAGTTCCACGGCGCCAAGTTCTACCGCGAGCTCGGCGGCGCCGACGTCTCGCAGGCCTTCGTCGCCGCGGTGGTGGACCGCTTCGAGAGCGTCCGGGAGGCCGCCGCGGCCGCGGCCCGGCGCCTCGCCGCCGAGGACCGCGCCCCCACCTGGGAGGGCTGGGCCGCGGTCGAGCGGATCAGCGCCGAGTACGGCATCGACAACGTCAACCTGGTCAAGCCCGGCGTCGGCGAGACCACCCGGGTGATGCTCCGCCGGGTGCCGTGGCGGGTGCTGGCCCGCCGCGGGGCCGGCACCGACCTGGACCACGTCCGGCTGCTGGCCGAGCAGCGCGGCGTACCCGTGGAGGAGGTGGACGGGCTGCCGTACTCCTGCGTGGGCCTGATCCACCCCCGCTACACCCGGGGCGCCGTCGGCGCCGACGGGACCGCAGTGCGAGCGGAGGACAACTGATGGACAGCCGGTTCCTGGTGGCGAGCGACCTCGACCGCACCCTGATCTACTCCAACCGGGCGCTGGCCCTGGAGATGCCCGACCGGCTGGCCCCGCGGCTGCTGGCGGTCGAGGTGCACGACGGGCGGGCGCTGTCCTTCATGACCGAGGAGGCGGCCGAGCTGCTGGTCGAGCTGACCGCGCTGGCCACCTTCGTCCCCGCCACCACCCGGACCCGCGCCCAGTACGAGCGGGTCCACCTGCCCGGGCCGGTCCCCGGCTGGATCCCGAAGTACGCGATCTGCGCCAACGGCGGCCACCTGCTGGTCGACGGCGTGCCGGACCAGGACTGGCAGACCGAGGTGCGCGGCCGGCTGGCCGCCTCGTGCGCCCCGCTCGCCGAGGTGGTCGAGCACCTGGCGATCACCGCCGACCCGGAGTGGACCCACAAGCGGCGGGTCGCCGAGGACCTGTTCGCCTACCTGGTGGTCGAGCGCGCCGACCTGCCGGAGGGCTGGCTCGCCGAGCTGACCGGCTGGTCGGAGGAGCGCGGCTGGAACATCTCGCTGCAGGGCCGCAAGGTGTACGCGGTGCCGTCGCCGCTGAGCAAGAGCGCCGCGTTGGCCGAGGTCGAGCGTCGGACCGGCGCCGCCACCGTGCTGTCCGCCGGCGACTCGCTGCTCGATGCGGACCTGCTGCTCGCCGCCGACCACGGCTGGCGCCCCGGCCACGGCGAGCTGGCCGAGGCCGGCTGGACGGCGCCCGGGGTCACCGCGCTGGAGCGGATCGGGGTCTCGGCCGGCGAGGAGATCGTCCGGCGGATGCTGGCCCGGGTCCGGGCCGGGGCCTCCGTCCAGGTCTGACGGCCGCCCGCGGCGGACCGCCCGGTCTCAGGCGCGGGGCCGGCGGTGGCCGCCGCGCAGGACCAGCGCGGGCGTCCCCTCGTCGTACGCGCCGCAGGCGGTCGCCGACCACGGGGACCACTGCTGCGGGACGGCGTAGTACGGCACCAGCACCGGTGGCCCGCCCCGGCGGCCCGCCCCGGCCGCGGGCAGCAGCGCGGGCAGCACGTCCGGGTGCTGTCCGGCCAGGATGGCGTTGCGGCAGGACGCGCAGGCCGGGCGCCGGTCCGCGGCGGCCTCCCGGGCGCCGACGGTGGGCCGGCGGCGGGACTTGCGGGACACCGCCTTGCCGCCGCCGGCCGCGGGCGCCGCGGCCGGGCCGTGCAGCGGGTTGTAGAAGCAGCGCACGGCGAACGGCCGGGGCCGCCCGCCCGCGTGCACGGTGTGCGCGGCGGCCAGCCGTTCGACCGCCTGTTCGGCCAGCACCACGGCGGCGGTCAGGTCGGGCAGGTCGGTGCCGTCCGGCAGCCCGGCGGCCTCGTCGAGCAGCCGCCCGGCGGCCTCGTACGCCTCCAGCGCCCACAGGTAGTCCCGGCGCGCCGCGGTCTCCCCGGGCGGCAGGCTCAGCTCCGCGGCGCGGAAGAGGTCCCCCGCTGCGGCGACCCGCTCGGCGGCGACGGCGGACAGCCGGTCGCGCAGCACCTGCCACTCGCGCAGGACGAGTTCCCCGGCCTCCTTCGACTCGCGGCGGCCGGGCGGCCGCGGGCCCTGTTCCGCGGGCCGGAGCAGGCCGAGGAACCACCAGCGTCGGAACACCTGAACACCCCCGATGAACAGTGCTCGCCCGGTCAGCCGCAGCAGCCCCCGCCGCAGCAGCCCCCGCCGCCGCCCGACGAGGGGGCGGGGGCGGCCTGGGCCGAGGCGGAGGAGCCGCCGGTGACGGCGACCGTGGAGAGCAGCTTCACCGTGTCGGCGTGCCCCTGGGGGCAGACGGCCGGGTCGTTGGCCTGGGCCATGGCACGGCGGAGTTCGAAGGTGGCTCCGCAGGAGCGGCAGCGGAAGTCGTAGCGAGGCATGAGGGCAGCGTACCGACGTTCGGCCACCTCGAACCCCCTGCGGCACACGGCCGGCCGGAAGGACCGGGGCAGGCCCTGGCCCGGGGCACCCCTGGGCCCGGGCAACCTCTGCGCGGGGCATCCCTGCGCGGGCAACCGATGGGGGCGCGAGGAACTGCGCGACATCGGAAGTGACGGCGCCGCACCTCCCGCTTCGCGCAGTTCCTCGCGCCCC
>NZ_JBXQQB010000017.1:81520-184211 GCF_057220535.1 Kitasatospora sp. NEAU-CNBT7
GCGCCCCTGGGGGGCGGTCAGGTGGTGGCGGGCTTGCGGCGGACGTAGATCTGCTTGCGCACGCGGGCCACCACCGTGCCGTCGGCCGCCAGGACCTCGGTGTCGAACCACACCAGCGCCTTCTTGCCCTCCGCGGTCAGGTCGCGGATCTCGGCCAGCCGGTCGTCGGTGAGGTGGAAGTCGGCGAAGATGTCGCCCCGGCCCGGCGAGACGAACTCGATCTCGGCGGCGCTGTCCCAGACCAGGTAGCCGGGCCCGAGGTTCTGCATCACCAGCAGCATCCAGAACGGGTCGGTCATCGAGAAGATCGAGCCGCCGAAGTGGGTGCCGACGTAGTTGCGGTTCAGGCGCCCGAGGCGCAGCCGGACCCTGGCCGTCCGGAAGTCCGGGTCGAGCCGGATGACCCGGATGCCGGCGAACAGGTACGGCGGCCAGATGGTGAGCACGCGCCGGAAGGTGGACGCGGAGAGCTGTCTCTTTCGTGCCATGCGGTCACTCTAGCAAGCAAGTTACTCGCGGGTAGGGTGGAGTCCGGTACCACCGGAATGCCGTCAGTGGCTGCCCCGGATCATCGCCACCACCTCGGCCGCCGTCCGGCGCACCCCCTCGAGCTCGGTCAGGAAGTGCCAGTAGTCCGGGTGCCTGCCCGCCTCCTCCAGCTGGGCCACCGCCCGGTCCAGCCGGCCGACCGCCGCGTCGAGCGGCGCCGCGTGCCGCGGGTCCGGCGTCTGGCGCCCGGACATCGCCAGCCGCTGCGCGTCCCGCAGTGCGAACCGGGCCCGGTCGATCTCCCGCTGCGGATCGTGCTCCACCTCGGTCAGCTGCCGCAGCCGGTCGGTCACCGCGGCCACCGAGCCCTCCGCGGTGTCCAGCAGCGCCCGGACCGTACCGATCGCCGCCGTCGCGTCCGGCCAGCGCTGCTCGTCGCGCGCCCGCACCGCCTCGGCCAGCTTCGCCTGTGCCGTCCGCACCGCCTCCGGGATCTGCGCCGGTACGTGCTGCAGGTCCTGCCAGCAGGCCACCGCGTACCGGCGGCGCAGCTCGCTCAGGGCCGGCTCCACGCTCGCCGAACGGGTCTCGAGCGCCTGGATCCTGGTCCGCAGGCTGCCCACCCGGCGGTCGATCTCGCGGGCCCGCTCGGGCAGTTGCCCGGCCTCGTCGCGGACCGCGTCGGCGCGCCGCCGGACGTCCTCGGCCCGGCGCAGGGTGTCCTGCACGCCGTGCCGGCCCGCGCCCTCGTTCAGCCGGGTCAGCTCCGGGGCCAGCTCGGCCAGCCGGGCCGCCAGGTCGTCCGCCCGCATCCCGGCCTCACGGACCGACTCCAGTGCCGTGGTCGCCCCCAGCAGTGACCGCTTGGCCTGCTCGACCGCCGGGGTCACCTTCATCAGCTGGGCCTCGGCGCGGTCCACCAGCGGCTGCAGCCGGCCCAGGAAGCCGGTCAGCTCGCCGCGCGCGGCGTCGAGCTGCCGCTGCGCCTGCTCCAGCTGCTGCCGGGCCCGGGCGGCGGTCGAGGACTCCAGTTCCTCGGCCTCCAGGTCGTGCGCGTCGAGCGCCGCCAGGTAGCCGACGGTCACCTCGTCCACCCGGGCGGAGATCTGCTGGAAGTCGGCCTGGGTGCGCCGCACGGTCTGCTCGTCCTCGACCGCGCGGACCGTCTCGACCGCGAGCTGGACCTCGCGCTGGGTGGAGTCGAGTTCGTAGAAGGCCTCCTGGGCGGCATCCCGGGCGGCCTTCGCGTCCGCCCGCAGGTTGTCGCTCCGACGCCACCAGCCGCCCCGCCCGCCGCCACCGCCGGCCACCCTCACTCCGCGCTCCCTCTCCAGCTCCGTACGCCTCATCCGTGCGCCCATTCTTGCCGATCTCCGCACCCCACCGGCACCCCCGGGAGGTACCGCCCGCAAAGGCGGCGGCACGGCCGCCGCCGGACCAGGTACTCTTGGCTGTCGCCGTACGGCCGGGCCACCGGATCCGCGGCACGCGGGCGCATAGCTCAGCGGTAGAGCGCCGCCCTTACAAGGCGGATGTCGGCGGTTCGAAACCGTCTGCGCCCACAGCAGGTGAACAGCACAGGAGCCCCGAACCGTTCCCGGTTCGGGGCTCCTGTCGTTCCCGGACGGCGACGCGGCCGCACCGCCCCATACGGCACCGCCCCGCACCGGCCCGCACCGGCCCTTCACCGGCCCGGCGTGCGCGGGAGCGCGGGGCGCGGCCCGGTGGGCGGCGGGCCGCCCGGATACCGTCGCGCGACCTCGGCGATACGCCGGTGCACCACCATGGTCGAAGGCGGTGCGGCGACCGGTTGGCACGGGGCGACCCGGCAGCACTCCGCCTCTTTCAGGACGGCGGTAGCCGACCGGTCGGTGACCGGTCCGGCCTGGCACCACGGGGGAGTGGACAGGCCGGACCGCAGGTGCCCGACCGGCGGCGCCCGGCACGCGTGAACCGGACCGAGGGTGGCACCCTCGATGAATCCGGTACGAACCGATGTCGGACGGCCGTTCGGACGCGGGTGCGCCGGTGGGACTTCTTCCGCCGGCGCACCCCTGTCGTTTCCCAGCTCCTGGCCCTGTGGGTGTGTCAGCCCCCGGCCGGTGCAGCACGACTGACGCGGCGACTTGTAGGTTGCCCTGGTCAGCTTGCGCCGTGCGGACGGGCACCCCCGGCCCTCGCACCGCTGCGGCGTTCGAGTAGAGGCTAGGAGACGCGTTGGCTCGCAAGCCCCGCCCCATCGATCCGACCGAAGGCCCGCTCCAGGCGTTCGCGTACGACCTGAGAGCCGTGCGGGAGGATGCCGGGAGCCCGACCTACCGCGTTCTGGCCGCCCGGGCCGGGTTCGGCGCCACCACGCTCAGCGACGCCGCCGGTGGCGTGCGGCAGCCGAGCCTGGAGGTCACCCTCGCGTACGTCGGCGCCTGCGGTGGTGACGTCGAGCTCTGGGAGCATCGATGGCACGCCCTGGAGCAGGAGTTGACCGAACGTCGGGCGGAGGCGGAGGCCCCGGAGGACGGTGCTGCCCCGGCCGGGCCCGAGCCCGCGCCGAAGTCCGAGCCCGAGTCCGAGCCGGCGCCCGCGTCGAAGTCCGAACCCGAACCCGAGCCCGAGCCCGAGCCCGAGCCGGAACCCGAACCCGGGCCGGGGCGGGGGCGTGAAGAGGGGCGGGAGCGGCAGCGGATACCCGGGCCGGCCGGCGGGCCGGTGGACGGGCTGGCCGACGACGGTGGCGAGGTACTGCCCCCGGCCCTGGGCGAGAGCTCCGAGGACGCCGTCGAGGCGGGCCGGTTCCGCCGGCTGCCGGCGGTCCTGACGGTGGTGGTCGTGGCGCTGGCCGTGGGTGTCAGTGCGCTGGTGCTGCCCAAGATGCTCGGCCGGTCGGCCTCGGGGGCCGCCGCCTCCGCGGGGGTGACGCCGAGCGCCACGGTGGTGCCGCCGTGCGCGGACTACGGCGGCCCGGGTGCGTTCTCCGGCACCACGTACCTCACCACCACCCGGGTGCGGGCGCAGCCGAGCATCACGGCCGAGACGCTGCAGCAGTACACGCCGGGCTGCCGGGTGGAGTTCATGGGCTACTGCATCGGCGAGGTGGTCAGCGACGGCACCTCGGGCACCCCGGACATGCGGTGGTTCCAGGTGCGCGGCGGCGGGGTCACCTCGTCGGCGGTCATTCACGGAAATCCGCCGAAGGGGATGAAGCCGACGGACTGTCAGGGCGGCGTGGGAATGCCGTCCGCGATATCCTTTACGGTCTCCCAGCCGATGGGTAGTATGGATACGGTGGAACTCCGGGCGTCCGGTGCGCAATTGGGGATCGTGGGATACGCCGGGTATTTCGTGGCCGGTGGCCTCGCGGCGCCCAATCCGCAGTGGCAGCAGATCGGGTTCACCGACCAGAAGGACCATCCGGGCTTCGTGCAGAACTGGCGGCTCGGCCCGGTGCGGTCCGAGCTGGCGCAGAAGGGGGACATCACGGTCGTCGCGGTCGCCTGCATGGGCGGGGAGGGGCCGACCGGGATCTACGACGCCCGGCACTACCGTCCCGGGGTCGAGGGCGAGCTGCCCGCCGCGGAGCTGAGCGCGGCCGAGGCGGCCGCCGCCTCGATCGCCGCCTGCGGGTTCCCCCGCACGGGCTGACGCTCCCCATACCCTCCCGAACCGGGACAGAACCGGCGCGGATTGTCCGCCATTGATTGACCGGAGGCTTGAGCGGCGCTGGACAACTCGCCCGCTCGATAGAAACGGAGGCGTTGATCGTCAGCGGTGATCCGGGCCCCGTCACTCCGGGGCCGGATCCCGGAGGGAGAGCCGGTAGATGGAGTTCTGCGTTCTTGGACCGCTGCTGGTCCGGGACGGTTCAGGCGTCCGTGTCGTCCCGGCGGCCAAACAGCGGGTGCTGCTGGCCGCCCTGCTGCTGCGGCCGGGACAGGTGGTGCCGGCCGATGTCCTGGCCGACACCATCTGGAATTTCGCCCCGCCGCCCAGCGCCTCGACCACCCTGCGCAACTACGTGATGCGGCTGCGCCGCGGCCTGGGGGAGGCCGGCGAGCGGATCGGGACGGGTGAGGGCGGCTATCTGATCGAGGTGGAGCCGGGGGAGCTCGACATCCACCGGTTCGACGCGCTGCGCGCCCAGGGGGTGGCGGCGCTGCGCGAGGGGGAGTGCGAGCAGGCGGCCGGGCTGCTCCGGGCGGCGCTCGGGCTGTGGCGCGGGCCCGCGCTGGCCGACGTGCCGTCGGACCTGCTGCACCAGTCCGAGGCGGACCGCCTGAACGAGGGCCGCCTGGACGTCGTCGAGGCCCGGGTCGAGGCCGAGCTGCGGCTCGACCGCCACCCGGCCGTGGTCGCCGAACTGCGGGCGCTCACCGCGGAGCACCCCGGCCGCGAGCGGCTGTGGGCCCAGCTGATGACCGCGCTGTACCGCAGCGGCCGCCGCTCCGAGGCGCTCGGCGTCTACCAGCAGGTCCGCCGGACCCTGGTGGACGAGATCGGGGTGGAGCCCGGGGCGGACATCCGCGAGGTGCACCAGGTGATCCTCCGGGACGAGCCGGTCGCCCCGCGGCGGCCCGATCCGGCGACCCTCACCGCCCCGGCGGCGACGAACGGCCCGGTGCGGGCGAGCGGTCCGATGCGGGCGAGCGGCCCGGTGCGGGCGAGCGGTCGGGCGGAGGTGAAGGGGTCGGCGGCGATCGGGGAGAACGCCGCCGGCCGGGAATTCACCGGAGGGGGGGAATTGCACGGGGCATTGGCGCCGGAGGAGCGCACTCTCCCGGTGATCCCGTTTCAGCTTCCGCCCGATATTGCGGATTTCACCGGCCGGGAGACGGAGATCCGGCAGATTTCCGAGGCCCTGGTCCAGGAGCGCGGCTGTCCCGCGGTGATCGCGGTCTCCGGCCAGCCAGGGGTGGGGAAGAGCGCGCTCGCGGTGCGTTCGGCGCACCTCTCCGCGGCGGCGTTCCCGGACGGGGTGCTGTACGCCGAGCTCGGCGGTACCGGCGCCGCGGTCGACCCCGGTGCGGTGCTGGCGTCCTTCCTGCTGGCCCTCGGGGTGGCGGCGGACGCCCTGCCCGCGGACACCGGCGCCCGCGCCGCGCTCTACCGGTCGGTGCTGGCCGGGCGCCGGCTGCTGGTCGTGCTGGACGACGCCCGCGACGGCGCCCAGGTGCGGCACCTGATGCCGGCGGACCCGGCCGCCGCGGTGCTGATCACCAGCCGCGGCCTGCTGGCGGACGTGGCCGGCGCCCGGCAGTTGGGGCTCGGCCTCCCCGCGGAGCCGGAGGCCCGGCTGATGTTCGGGCGGATCATCGGTCCGGAGCGGGCCGCGGCCGACCCGCGGGCGGCGGCGGACGTGGTGGCGGCCTGCGGCCGGCTGCCGCTGGCCGTCCGGGCGGGCGCGGCCCGGTTGGTCGCCCGGCCGGCGTGGACCGTGCGCGACCTGGCGGACCGGCTGTCCGAGGGCGGCCGGCCGCTGGACGAGCTGCGGATCGGCGGCCTCGACGTGCGCGGCAGCATCGCCCGCAGCCATCGGGCGCTGGACCCGGACGAGGCCCGCGCGTTCCGGCTGCTGGCCTGGTCGGACGCGCCCGTGATCACCCTGGCGGCCGCCGCTGCGGCGCTGGACGAGGCCACCGCCCGGACCGAGGAGCTGCTCGACCGGCTGGTCGACGCCCACCTGCTGGCCGCCCCGGCGCCGGGCTGCTACGGGTACCACCCGCTGCTGCGGTCGTTCGCCCGGGAGCAGAGCCTGCTCGACGACCCGGCGCGGCTGCGCGCCCGGGCCCTGACCTGCTCGGCCGTGACCGGACGGGCGGCGACCGCCGGGTACCCGGCCGGGGCGTCGGCCGCCCTGGCGGGCCGGATGTCCACCGCGCCGCGGGTACCGGCCCAGCGGCACCCCGGGTCCGGCTGCCCGACCTGCGCCCCGGTGGACGTGCGGGCGGCCTGAGACCCGCACGGCGCCCGCCGGGCCGTCCGCCGGTCGGGCCGGGCGTCCGCCGGTCGTCAGCGGTAGTCGCTCTCCCGGGCCGGGCGTCCCACCGGGACCGTCCGCAGCCGGCGCGCGCCCAGCAGGATCGCCGCCGCGCGGCGGGCGGCCCGCCACCGGCCGCCGTCGCGGGCCGCGGTGCCCGGCCGGAGCGCGGGTGCGGGCCCGGTGGGTGCCGCCGGTATCCGTACGTCGGTCATGTCGGATCTCCCCCTGGTCGGCCGCCGCGCGGGCCGGAGCCCGGCCCGCGGTCGGATGATGGCGCATCAGGCCATACGGCCCGTCCCGGATTCTACCCACCCCCGATCGCCGCCCCCGGGGCCGGGCCTTCGCGGGAAAGGGCGGGAGGTGTGCGAACCAGCTGCCCGGCGGGCGGGGAGGGGTGTCCGGCGGCCCGGCGCGGGGCCGGGTCAGTCGTCGAGGTGGACGGTGACCAGGGCGAGGGTGATGTTGTCCGGGCCGCCCGCCTCGATCGCGGCCCGCCAGAGTTCGAAGGCGGCCCGGTCGTCGGAGGGTTCCGCCAGGATGCGGATGATCTCCTCGTCCGTCACCGGGTCGGTCAGGCCGTCGCTGCAGACCAGGTAGCGCCCGCCGGTGGCGGGCAGCGGGTGGCTGGTGACGTGCGGTTCGACGGTGCGCGGTGAGACTGAGCCGCCCAGGGTCTGCGTGACGATGTTGGTGGTGCGCTGCCCGGGGGCCGGCGGCGGGCTGTCGTCGGTGCTCAGTCGGCGCAGGGTGCCGCCCGCGGCGTCGAGGACCCGGCTGTCGCCGACGTTGAAGACGATCACCTCCGTGCCGGTCACCACCAGGCCGGCCAGCGTGGTCCCCATCCCGATCAGGTGCGGCGCCTGCTCGGCGGCCTCGAACACCTCCTGGTTGCAGGCCAGTACGGCCTCGCGGACCGCCTCCTCGCCCGCGAGCCCGGTGCCGAGCGACGCCAGCCGGCGGACCACCAGCGCGCTGGCGACCTCGCCGCCCGGGTGGCCGCCGAGCCCGTCGGCGACCGCGACCAGGCACGGGCTGCCGAGCGGGAAGAGCAGCGTCTGCGGGCTCTCGGTGACCGTGCCGCAGACCGTCCACGGGCCGATCACCAGGCTGTCCTCGTTGTGGTCGCGCAGCAGACCGTCGTGGCTCAGTGCGCTCACCGTGATGTGGGCCATCGCGTCCCTCGTCCCCTCGCCCGCCCGTCGTCCGGACCCCATTGTGGCGGCCTCCTGCCGTCGGCCGCCGCCGCGCGCGCCGGGGCGGGTGCGGCGGGTGCGCAGGTGTGCCGAGCGGGGTGCGGTGACCGGGGGCGACGGTCGGGGTGCGGGCGGACTCCCCTTGACGGCCGCGCGGGGGTCGGCTTACTTTGCTTTCGCATACCAAAACTATTCTTCCGCATCGTGGAAACGCTGGCAGTCGGCGGCCCGCGGCGGAGGAGCCCCCGACCATCTCGGGCCGGACGCAGGAGAAACCCGATGCCTCGTATGACAGCCGCCCGCGCGGCAGTGGAGATCCTCAAGCGCGAAGGCGTTGAGGTCGCGTTCGGCGTGCCGGGCGCTGCCATCAACCCGTTCTACGCGGCCCTCAAGGCCTCGGGGGAGATCCGCCACACGCTCGCCCGCCACGTCGAGGGCGCCTCGCACATGGCCGAGGGCTTCACCCGGGCCAAGGCCGGCAACATCGGTGTCTGCATCGGGACCTCCGGCCCGGCCGGCACCGACATGATCACCGGCCTGTACTCGGCCATCGCGGACTCCATCCCGATCCTGTGCATCACCGGCCAGGCCCCGACCGCGGTCCTGCACAAGGAGGACTTCCAGGCCGTCGACATCGCCTCGATCGCCCGGCCGGTCACCAAGGCCGCCACCACCGTCCTGGAGGCCGCCCAGGTCCCCGGCGTCTTCCAGCAGGCCTTCCACCTGATGCGCTCCGGCCGGCCCGGCCCGGTCCTGATCGACCTGCCGATCGACGTCCAGCTGACCGAGATCGAGTTCGACCCGGAGACCTACGCGCCGCTGCCGGTCTACAAGCCCGCCGCGACCCGCGCCCAGATCGAGAAGGCGATCGGCTTCCTGCTGGCCGCCGAGCGCCCGCTGATCGTGGCCGGCGGCGGCATCATCAACGCCGACGCCGCCGACCTGCTGGTGGAGTTCGCCGAGCTGACCGGCACGCCGGTCATCCCCACCCTGATGGGCTGGGGCATCATCGCCGACGACCACGAGCTCAACGCCGGCATGGTCGGCCTGCAGACCTCGCACCGCTACGGCAACGCCAACTTCCTGGAGTCCGACTTCGTCCTGGGCATCGGCAACCGCTGGGCCAACCGCCACACCGGCGCCCTCGACGTCTACCGCCGCGGCCGCACCTTCGTCCACGTGGACATCGAGCCGACCCAGCTCGGCAAGATCTTCGCCCCGGACTTCGGCATCGCCTCCGACGCCAAGGCCGCGCTGGAGCTGTTCGTCGAGGTCGCGAAGGAGCTCAAGGCCGCCGGCAGCCTGCCCGACCGCAGCGCCTGGGCCGCCTCCACCCAGGAGCGCAAGGCGCAGCTGCAGCGCCGCACCCACTTCGACAACGTGCCGCTCAAGCCGCAGCGCGTCTACGAGGAGATGAACAAGGCCTTCGGCCCGGAGACCCGGTACGTCACCACCATCGGCCTGTCCCAGATCGCCGGTGCGCAGATGCTGCACGTCTACAAGCCGCGGCACTGGATCAACTGCGGCCAGGCCGGCCCGCTCGGCTGGACCATCCCGGCCGCGCTCGGCGCCGCCACCGCCGACCCCGAGACCCCGGTCGTCGCGCTCTCCGGCGACTACGACTTCCAGTTCATGCTGGAGGAGCTCGCGGTCGGCGCCCAGCACCGGATCCCGTACGTCCACGTGCTGGTCAACAACGCCTACCTGGGGCTGATCCGCCAGGCCCAGCGCAACCTGGACATCAACTTCCAGGTCAACCTGGAGTTCGAGAACATCAACTCCCCGGAGCTGGGCGTCTACGGCGTCGACCACGTCAAGGTCGTCGAGGGCCTCGGCTGCAAGGCGATCCGGGTCACCGAGCCGGACCAGCTGCTGCCCGCCTTCGAGGAGGCCAAGAAGCTGGCCGCCGAGTTCCGCGTCCCGGTCGTGGTCGAGGCCATCCTGGAGCGGGTCACCAACATCTCGATGGGCGGCGCCGGCATCGACGCGGTCAACGAGTGGGAGGAGCTGGCCACCGAGCCCGGCCACGCCCCCACCGCCATCAAGGCCCTGGCGGTCTGACCGGTCCGGCCCGGGTGCGGCCCGGCGGCGCTGCGAGCGCTGCCGGGCCGCACCCGCGCGGGGGTGCCATCGGGGGGTCAGGCCGGCAGGTGCCACTGCTGGTTGGCGGCGCCGGAGCAGTCCCAGATCTGCAGCCGGGTGCCGTTGGCGGAGCTGGGGCCGGTGGCGTCCAGGCAGCGGCCGGAGGCCGGGTTGACCAGCGTGGAGCCGGTGCCGGGCTGCCACTTCTGGGCGCCGGTGCCGTTGCAGTCCCAGAGCTGGATCTTGGTGCCGTTGGCGGTACCGGCGCTGGTCACGTCCAGGCACTTGCCGAGCGCCCGCACGGAGCCGTCGGTGGCGACGGTCCAGTTCTGCGCGGCGGTGCCGTTGCAGTCGTAGAGCTGGACGGCGGTGCCGTTGGCGGTGGCCGCGGCGGCGACGTCGACGCACTTGCCGCCGTATCCGGTGATCTGTCCGGTCCGCTGTCCGGGCGGGGTGCTGCCGCCGGTGATCCCGTTGAAGGTACGGGCGAACTGATAGGCGCTCTGCGGGGTGCCACTGCACGAGTCCGAGAGGGTGCCGTCGACCGCGCAGGCCTTGTCCCGGCCGAGCGCCCAGAAGGCGAGCAGCTGGATGCCCTTGCTCGCGGCGAAGCTCTCCACGGTGGCGGCGTCGGCGGTGGTGAAGACCTCGTTGGTGGAGTCGTTGACGCCGATCATCGGGGTGTTGCCCTCCATCGCCCACAGCTGCTGGGAGGTCTTGGTGGTCCAGATCTGCCCGAGCTGGGTGTGCAGGGCGGTGGCGGCGTCGGTGGCGGCCCTGCCCATGTCGAGGGTGGGGCCGTAGTCCATCGTCATGATGTTGACCACGCCGACGTTCAGGCCCCGGCTCTTGGCGTTGTTCAGCAGGCTGATCGAATCGGCCTCCAGCCCAGTGGGGTCGACCGGCAGCGTGTAGTGCACGGCGAGGGTCCGGCCGGCGGCGGCGTACTCCTGCTGGAGTTGGGCGAGGGCCTGGTTGCGGCGGTCGTTGGCGGCGGTGTCGCCGAGCGCGCCGCCCTCGATGTCGAGGTCGATCTTGGTCAGGTTGAGGGCGTCGACGACCTTCTTGTACTGGGCCTTCAGGCTGCTCACCGAGGTGCAGGCCTGGCCGAGCTCGGTGCCGGCGGCGCCGCCGAAGGAGGCGATCACATCGCCGCCGGCGGCCCGCAGGCTGTTCACGGCGGAGGTCCAACCGGCGTCCGTGACGGGGGTGTTGCCGTTGAAGGTGGCGTTGCAGCTGCCGTCGCTGATGACGAACGCGAGGGTGAAGTACTTGAGCCCGGTGGCGGACCGGGCGTTCGCGAGGGCGCCGGGGGAGCCCCAGGTCTCGACGTAGGGGGCGGCGTACTGCGCGGGGAAGCCCGGGCCGGGGGCGGCGGCCGCGCTCGCGGGTGGTGCGGCGGCCAGCAGGGTGCCGGCGGCAAGGGCGAGCGGGGCGACGGCGGCGGCCAGGCGTGAGCGACGTGGCACGGGAGTCCTCCTGGGGACCATGTGGGGGGCGGGCCATGGGGGAACGGCCTCTGACGGATCGTCGGAGGAGAGGTGCGCGGGGAGGTGGCACCGGAGTCAACTAGCCGCCGGAGGTGCCGTCAAGGGTTACCGTTGGGAACCTTTCCTAACTGATCAGGTGTCAATTCTCGAACGATCACTGCGAAATGCCCTGAGCTGAGCCTTCACAGGTTGACGACAATTGGTTCAGACCAAAGCCTTGACGCTTTGACGTGTCCAGGAGTTGAATCGCACCCCATCGCCCCACCACCCCACCTCTCGGCCACCGAAAGGCGGAGCCGACATGCCCAGGCACCCCCATGCCGCCCGTCCCCGCCGCACCGCCGCCGCCCTGCTGGCCGGCGCGCTGGCCGCCACCGGTCTGCTGGCCGGCGCCGGCAGCGCCCGCGCGGCGGGCGAACCCGTCTCGATCTGGCTGACCACCACCGACGACGCCGGCGGACGCCACGTCACCCGCGGTCTGCAGCCGCAGCAGCCGACCGCGTTCACCGCCGGCACCGGCAGCGGCGGTCAGCAGATCGCGGTGGACGAGTCCACCCGCTACCAGCAGTTCACCGGCGGCGGAGCCTCCTTCACCGACACCGCCGCCTGGCTGCTGAACGGCAGCGGCGCGCTCACCCCGGCCGCCCGGGACGACGCGATGCGCAGACTGTTCTCGCCCACCGACGGCATCGGGCTGTCCTTCGTCCGCAACCCGATGGGCTCCTCCGACCTCGCCCGCTACGGCTACACCTACGACGACCTCCCGGCCGGGCAGAGCGACCCCGCGCTGGCCGGCTTCTCCGTCGCCCACGACCTCGCCGACGTGCTGCCGCTCACCCGGCAGGCCCGGCAGCTCAACCCGGCGCTCACCGTGATGGCCTCGCCCTGGACCGCGCCCGCCTGGATGAAGGACAGCGGCAGCCTGAACGGCGGCTGGCTCAAGGCCGAGTACTACGACGCGTACGCCCAGTACTTCGTCAAGTACCTCCAGGCGTACCAGGCGCAGGGCGTCCCGGTGAACTACGTGACCGTGCAGAACGAGCCCACCTGCTGCGCCGGCTACCCGTCGATGAGCTGGAACGGCTCCGGCCTGCAGTACTTCACCGGCCGGCTGCTGCCCGCGCTGCAGAACGCGGGCCTGTCGGCCAAGGTCCTGGCGCTGGACTGGAACTGGGACCAGTACGGGGCGTACGCCGCCCCGACCGTCGACGACCCGGCGATCCGCAGCCACCCCAACTTCGGCGGCATCGCCTGGCACGGCTACGGCGGCGACGTCTCCGCGCAGACCACCGTGCACGACCGGTACCCCGCGCTGGACGCCTTCGACACCGAGCACTCCGGCGGCACCTGGATCGGCGACCAGCAGCGCGAGGACATGCACAACATCATCGACTACACCCGCAACTGGGGGAAGTCGGTGACCAAGTGGAGCCTGGCCGTCGACCAGGACATGGGCCCGCACTACGGCGGCTGCGGCACCTGCACAGGACTGGTCACGGTGCACGACGGGGACGGGCGCAGCGGCCAGGTGGACTACACGGTCGAGTACTACACGATGGGCCACCTCACCAAGTTCGTGAAGCCCGGCGCGTACCGGATCGCCTCCACCGCGAACCAGGCCGTGCCGAACGTCGCCTGGCTCAACCCGGACGGCTCGAAGGCGCTGGTGGCGTACAACGACAGCGGCTCGGCGCAGACGGTCCGGGTGACCTGGGGCGGACAGAACTTCTCGTACAGCCTGCCGGCGCGGACCTCCGCGACCTTCACCTGGAGCGGGCGCGGCGGTGGCGGCGGCTCCGGGCCGATCACCGGACTGGCGGGCAAGTGCCTCGACGTGGCGGCCGGTTCGACGGCCAACGGGACCGCCGTCCAGCTCTACGACTGCAACGGCACCGACGCCCAGCGCTGGAGCCTCGGTGCCGATGGCAGCGTCCGGGCGCTCGGCAAGTGCCTCGACGTGGCGGGCGGTGCGACGGCGGACGGCAGCAAGGTGCAGCTCTACGACTGCAACGGGACCGGCGCGCAGCGCTGGACCTACTCGGCCGCCTCGCACGACCTGGTCAACCCGGCCGCGGGCCGGTGCCTGGACGTGACGGACAACAGTTCCGCCAACGGCGCCCGGGCGCAGATCTGGACCTGCACGGGCGCGGCCAACCAGAAGTGGACGGCGCCGGCGGCCTGAGGCGCCGCTCAGCCCAGCTGGAGCAGGGTGCCGTGGCCGGCCACCAGGGCGCCGGCCAGGACCGCGAGATCGGCCACGCCGAGGGCGAGCCCGAGCAGGGCCCGCCCTCGGCGCGTGGTGCCGCGCACCAGGGCCAGCGTGGCGAGCGTGATGGCGATCGGGCCGAGGACCAGGTTGAGCAGGAGCAGGCCCGGCAGGGCGAGCACGAAGGAGGCGACGGCCATCTGGTCGGCCTCGAACCGGGTGCGGGGGAGGTTGTGCGCGGTGGGGTTCACGGCGGGTCTCCTGAGGGCGGGTCGGCTGGGTCCGGTCGGCCGGGTCGGGTCGGCCGCTTGGGTTCAGTGCCGGCGCAGGCGCGGCAGGTGCTCGCGGGCGCCGAAGAGCAGCAGCCAGGCGCCGATGGCGCCGGCGGCGAGCAGGAAGACCGGCATCGAGGTGTGCACCGCGGCGCCGGCCAGGACGCCGAGCAGGACGAGGGCGAAGAGGAGCATGGCGGCCTCCGGGGAGTTTCAGCTGACAACTGTTCGCTGACATTCCCCACTCTACGCTTCCCCGACTCGGCAAACAGTTGTTTACTGAATGATGTGAGTCACAGTGAGAACGGTGTAGGGGTGCGGCAGGCCCAGAAGCTGCAGAGCCGGCGCGCCCTGCTCGACGCGGGCCTGCACCTGTTGGAGCAGCAGAACCTGAGCGGCCTCGGCGTCCGCGAGGTGACCCGGGCGGCGGGGATGTCCCCGGCCGGCTTCTACCGGCACTTCAGCGGCATGTCCGAACTCGGCGTCACGCTGGTGGAGGAGTCGCTCGCCAGCCTGCACGGGATGATCCGCGGCGCCTTCGCCGAGCAGCGGGGGCAGCAGGACCCGGAGGCGCTGATCGACAGCGCGGTGGAGGTGGTCGCCGCGCACGTGCGGGAGCACCGGGCGCACGTACGCTTCCTGGCGCGCGAGCGGCACGGCGGGGTCCGCGAGGTGCGGGAGGCGATCGGTGCCGAACTGCGCCGGTTCGCCGACGAGGTGGCCGGGGCGCTGGCTGCTCAGCCGGTGTCGCGGGGGTGGTCGGCGGAGGAGGTCCGGATGCTCGCCGAGCTCTACGTCGACCTGCTGGTGACCTCCGCGACGGCCTTCCTGGAGGCCGGTCCGGAGGGCGAGCGGGAGGTCGCCCGCACCGCGCGCACCCGGCTGCGGCTGATCAGCGTCGGGCGGCGGCACTGGCGCGAGGGGTGACGGGGCGTCCGGGGCGGGCGCGGTGGTAGGGGCCGCGGTATTGACAGGTCGTCATGGCCGCGTCAAATTTTGAGGACCCCCACACCGAGAGGCACTCTCATGAAGAAGCCGCTCATCGGCGCGTCCTGCGCCGCCCTGCTGCTCTCCGGCGCGACCGCGCTGGCCGGCGCGTCCCCCGCCGCGGCCGCCTCCGCCGCCGTCACCTACGCCGGCACGGTGGCGCTCAGCAACTGCTCCGGCTCCCTGGTGCGGCTCCCCAACTCCACCACCGCGGACCCGGCCCTCATCCTCTCCAACGGGCACTGCCTCGAAACCGGCTTCCCCGGCCCCGGCCAGGTGCTCGTCAACCGCTCCTCCAGCCGGAGCTTCACCCTGCTCAGCGCCACCGGCGGCAGCCTCGGCACGGTCCGCGCCAACAAGATCGTCTACGGCACGATGACCGACACCGACATCTCGATCTACCAGCTGACCAGCACCTACGCGAGCATCCAGTCCCGGTACGGGATCAGCCCGCTGACCATCTCGGCCGGCCACCCGACCCAGGGCGCGGCGATCAAGGTGGTCTCCGGCTACTGGAAGCGCACCTACTCCTGCAACATCGACGGCTTCGCCTACCGGCTCAAGGAGGGGGCGTGGACCTGGAAGGACTCGGTCCGCTACACCTCCAGCTGCAACACCATCGGCGGCACCTCCGGCTCGCCCGTCATCGACACCGCCACCGGCCTGGTGACGGCCGTCAACAACACGGGCAACGAGGACGGCGAGCGCTGCACCGACAACAACCCGTGCGAGGTCGACCAGAACGGCAACGTGACGGTCCGCCAGGGCATCAACTACGCCGAGGAGACCTACGGCATCCCGGCCTGCTTCGCCCCCGGCAACCGGCTCGACCTGACCCTCGCGGGCTGCGTGCTGCCCCGGCCGTAGCGGCCGCGGCGCCGCGGTCGCGCCGGCCCCGGGCCGCCCGTCCCCCTCCGGCGGGCGGCCCGGGGCGCGCCGCCCGGGGCGCCCCCTGTTCGAAGAAGTGAATCAGTGCTTCAATTCTTTCCGTGGCATACCGACGAACCCCCGCCGTACAGGCCCGGCTGGACGCACAGCGCGAGGCGGTGCTGCTGGCCGCCGTCGACCTGCTCTCGGAGCGCGGCTACGGCGGCTGCTCGATGGCGGCCGTCGCCCACCGGGCGGGCATCGCCACCGGCTCGATGTACCAGCACTTCGCCGGCAAGGCCGAGCTCTCCGTCGAACTCTTCCGGGTCACCGTGGGCCGCGAACTGGCCGCCGTCACCGAGGCACTCGCCCGCGAGTCCACCCCGCACCGGCGGATCGCCGCCATCGTGGAGACCTTCGCCGCCCGCGCGCTCAAGGCGCCCCGGCTGGCCTACGCCCTGCTCGCCGAACCGGCCGACGCGATCGTCGACGCCGAGCGGCTGATCTTCCGCCGGGCCTTCCGCGACCTGTTCGCCGCCCAGATCTCCGAGGCCCTCGCCGACGGCATCCTCCCCGAACAGGACCCCGCGATGACCGCCGCCGCGCTGGTCGGCGCGGTCGGCGAGGCCCTGGTCGGCCCGCTGTGCGAAGGCGGCAGCCACCCCGACGACGTGATCCCCGCCCTGGTCACCTTCGCCATGCGCGCACTCGGCGACCGCGATCCGGCGCCCGCCCCGACGAACCGAGGAGAAGGCTGATGCCCGCCACCCACGAGGTCACCAACCAGGTGCCCGCCCCGTACGGCCACGACGTCGCCGCCGACCCGACCCTGCTCGCCGCCCTGCACCGGGCCGGCGCCGGCTGGGCCGAGCCCGAGCTGCACGAACTCGGCGTGCTGGCCGGCTCCGAGCAGGCCGGGGAGTGGGGGCGCCTGGCCAACGAGCACCCGCCCGTCCTGCGCACCCACGACCGCTGGGGCCACCGGATCGACGAGGTCGAGTTCCACCCCGCCTGGCACGAGCTGATGGGCGTCGCCGTCGGCCACGGCCTGCACGCCGCGCCCTGGCGCGAGGAGCGCCCCGGCGCGCACACCGCCCGGGCCGCCAAGTTCCACGTCTGGAGCCAGGTCGAGGCCGGCCACACCTGTCCGGTCTCGATGACCTACGCCGCGGTCCCCGCGCTGCGCACCACCCCGGCGCTGGCCGAGTGGCTGGAGCCGCTGCTCGCCTCCCGGGAGTACGACTTCGGCCTGCGCGAGCCGTCCGCCAAGCGCGGCCTGATCGCCGGCATGTCGATGACCGAGAAGCAGGGCGGCTCCGACGTCCGCGCCAACACCACCACCGCCACCCCGCAGCCCGACGGCAGCTACCGGCTGACCGGGCACAAGTGGTTCACCTCCGCCCCGATGTCCGACGTCTTCCTGACGCTGGCCCAGGCGCCCGGCGGCCTCAGCTGCTTCCTGCTGCCGCGGGTGCTGCCCGACGGCAGCCGCAACCGGCTGCTGCTGCAGCGGCTCAAGGACAAGCTCGGCAACAAGTCCAACGCCTCCGCCGAGATCGAGTACGACGGCGCGGTCGGCCTGCTGGTCGGCGAGGAGGGCCGGGGCGTGCCGACCATCATCGAGATGGTCAACATGACCCGGCTCGACTGCACCATCGGCGCGGCCGCCGGGATGCGCTACGGCGCGGTCCGCGCGATCCACCACGCCACCCACCGCCGGGCGTTCGGCGCCGCGCTGGTCGACCAGCCGCTGATGCGCAACGTGCTGGCCGACCTGGTGGTCGAGTCCGAGGCCGCCACCGCGGTCGCCATGCGGCTGGCCGAGTCCACCGACCGGGCCCTGGCGGGCGACGGCAACGAGGCGCTGGTCCGGCGGCTCGGCCTCGCCGTCGCCAAGTACTGGGTGTGCAAGCGCGGTCCGGCGCACGCCGCCGAGGCGCTGGAGTGCCTGGGCGGCAACGGCTACGTGGAGGAGTCCGGGATGCCCCGGCTCTACCGCGAGGCGCCGCTGGTCTCCATCTGGGAGGGCTCCGGCAACGTCGCCGCCCTGGACGCGCTGCGCGCCATGGCCCGCAGCCCGGAGACCGTCGACGCCTTCCTCGGCGAGCTCGACCTCGCCGCCGGTGCCGACCGCCGCCTCGACGCCGCCGCCGCCGCCCTGCGCAAGCAGCTCGGCGACCGTGCCGAGCTCGAGTACCGCACCCGCCGCCTGGTGGAGTCCATGGCGCTGGCCTTCCAGGGCTCGCTGCTGATCCGGTACGGCGACCCGGCGGTGGCCGACGCCTTCTGCGCCTCCCGGCTCGGCGGCGACCACGGCGCGGCCTTCGGGACCCTGCCGGTCGGGGCCGACACCGCGGCCGTGCTGGGCCGGGTCCGGCTGTGACGGCGGCGTCCGGGGCCGCCGAGCGGGCCGAGGTCCGGGCGTTCTGGCGGGAGTTGGGCCTGCCCGGCCTGGTCGACGTGCACACGCACTTCATGCCGGACCGGGTGCTGGCCAAGGTGTGGGCGTACTTCGACTCGGCCGGGCCGCTCACCGGCCGGCCCTGGCCGATCCGCTACCGCCAGGACGAGCAGCAACGCGTCGACACCCTGCGGGGGTTCGGGGTCCGGGCGTTCACCGCGATGCTGTACCCGCACAAGCCCGCGATGGCCGCCTGGCTGAACTCCTGGGCCGCGGACTTCGCCGCCCGCACCCCCGACTGCCTGCACACCGCGACCTTCTTCCCGGAGCCGGACGCCCACCGGTACGTGGCGGCGGCCCTCGAACGCGGTGCCCGGGTGTTCAAGTCGCACCTCCAGGTGGGCGGTTACGACCCCAACGACCCGCTGCTGGACGAGGTCTGGGGCCTGCTGGCGGACAGCGGCACCCCGGTGGTGGTGCACTGCGGCTCCGGCCCGGCGCCCGGCAAGCACACCGGCCCGGGGCCGGTCGGCGCGCTGCTGGCCCGCCATCCGCGGCTGCGGCTGATCGTGGCGCACCTCGGGCTGCCGGAGTACGCCGACTTCCTCGGCCTCGCCGAGCGGTACGACCACGTCCACCTGGACACCACCATGGTGTTCACCGACTTCACCGAGCTGACCGCCCCCTTCCCGCCCGCCGAACTCCCGCGCCTGGCGGCCCTGCGGGACCGGGTGCTGTTCGGCACCGACTTCCCGAACATTCCGTACGGCTATCCGCACGCGCTGCACGGGCTGGCCCGCCTCGGCCTCGGCGACGGGTGGCTGCGGGCGGTCTGCCACCACAACGCCGCCCGGCTGTTCGCGCTCACCCCGCCCGCGCCCGTCCCGCCCGCGCCCGTCCCGCTGCCGCTCACCCCACCTGGCTGAGCACGTCCAGCAGCTCCCGGTGCAGGCTCGGCGCGGCCGCCACGAAGCTGTCCGCCCGGGCCGTCCACGGCCGGCCCTGTGCGTCGGTCACCGCGGCGCCCGCCTCCCGGGCGATCAGCGCGCCCGGCAGCAGGTTGACGGCGTCCGGCCCGTACTCCCAGAACAGGCCCAGGTGGCCGGAGCCGACCTGGGCGACCTGCAGCGAGGTCGGCCCGAGGTTGCGGACGGCGAGCACCCGGGGCAGCACCGCGGTCAGCGACTCGCCGGCCCGCCGCCGGGCCACCGGGTCCTGGCCGGCGGTCGGCGGGTGACCGCCCGCCGCGACGGCCACCGCCAGCTCCCGGGTGAGGGGCGCGACCGGACGGCCGCCGAGCCGGGCGCCGCCGCCGTCCACCGCGGTGTAGGTGAGCCGCTGGAGCGGCGCGTGCACCACCGCCAGCACCGGCTCGCCGTCGCGGACCAGGGTCGCGGTGACCGCCCAGTGCGCCAGGCCGCTCAGGTACTGCACCGCGCCGTCGGTGGCGTCGCAGCTCCACCACTCGCCGTCGGCCGGCACCGCGTCGTCCAGCTCGTCCTCGCACCACCGCGCCCGCGGGTACAGCGCGGTCAGCCGCCCCCGCAGCAGCTCGGCCGCCGGGCCGTCGACGGCGGCGAAGCCGGCCATCGCCTCGGCGACCGTCGCCGCGGGCAGCGGCTCCGGCCGCTGCCCGCGCGCCAGGTGCGCACCCACCTCGTGCACGGCCTCCACCACATCGGCCAGCAGGTCCATCCCGGTACTCCCGTTCCTGAGTCGTGATCGTCCGGCCCTCGTCGGCCCGGCGGACAAGAAGTACCGTGGATCCGGCCGCCGGGGACGTACGGCGGCGGTGATGCTGCGGAGATCGGACACCATGGACACGGATGCGGCGGATCCCGCCAAGATGCTCGACCTGCTGGACCGGCAGCTGGTCTGCGCGCTCCAGGTCGACGGGAGGGCCGAGACCGGCCGGATCGCGGAGGTGCTCGGGGTCTCCGCCCGTACCGTCACCCGCCGGCTGTCCCGGCTGACCGGCACCGGTCTGGTCAAGGTGGTGCTGATGCCGGACGCGCGCGAGGCCGCGATGGGCGCCGTCCTGCTGCGGGTCCGGGTGCTCAAGGGCAAGGTCCGGACGATCGCGCAGGCGCTGGCGGCCCGCCCGGACGTGCCGTTCGTCGACGTGATGCTCGGGGGCCAGGAGATCGGCGCCGTGGTGCTCGCCGACGGCGGCGCCCGGGACCACCTGCTGCACACCCAACTGCCCGCCACCGGAGCGGTGGTGGAGACGGCGGCGCACGCGGTCCTGCACCTGTTCGCGGACGCGGGCCACTGGCGGGCCGGCTGGCTGGACCCCGGGCAGGAGGCGGCCCTCGCCCCGCCGGCGGCCGACCCCGCACCGGCCGGTACGCCGCCGCCCGAGCCGGACGCGCTGGACCTGCGGCTGCTGGCCGCCCTCGCGGCCGACGCCCGGCAGTCCCACGCCGCGCTGGCCGCCGCCGCGGGCGCGCCCGAGTCGACCGTGCGGCGCCGGCTGCACCGGATGGCCGCGGCCGGCCGGCTGCGCACCCACGCCACGGTGGACCCGCGGCTGCTGGGCATGGCGGTCGACGCCAACCTGTGGCTGGACGTGCCGCCCGGGCGGCTGGCCGCGGTCGGGGAGGAGCTGGCGGCCCACCCCCAGGTGCACGGCGTGCTCGCCACCAGCGGTCCGGCCAACCTGATGGCGACCGTGTTCTGCGCCGACCACCAGGGCCTGTACCGGTTCCTGACCGGGACGCTCGGACCGCTGGGCGTCAACCGGGTGGAGACGGCGATCGTGGCGCGGGCGGTGAAGCGGGCCGGCGTGGTGCTGCCGAGTCTGCCGTGACCCGCCCCGGCCGGCGGCGGGCGCGGCAGACTAGGGGCATGTGCCGAAGCATCAAGACCCTCAGGCCGCCGATGGCGCTCGACGTCACCGACGAGGACATCCGCGCCGCCGCCCTCCAGTACGTCCGCAAGATCTCGGGCTTCCGCGCTCCGGCCGCGCACAACCGGGCGGTCTTCGACGAGGCCGTGGAGGCCGTCGCCGAGGCCACCGCGCGGCTGCTGGACGGGCTGGAGGTCCGCGGCGCCGCCGAGCCCCGGCAGGCAGCGGGGTAAGCAGGCGGCGGGACAGGCGGGCGGGCTGCGCGGGGCCGGCGGCTGCGTCCCGGCGGGCGCCGGCTGGGAAGACGATCATCGGTCAGGAAGGACGGGCGCCCCGCTGGGGAGTGCCGTCCGGTGGCCGACCCGGCGGCCCCGCTGCCACCATGCTGGGGCATGGAAGTTGCAGTTGCAAGTTATGTGCAACAGTGTCGTCCGGCGGGCGGTCACCCCCGAGGGCTTCAGCCCCGCGGCCGGAACTGCACGACCGCGTACCCGCCGCCGGTGCGCCAGGCCTCGCCGCCGCGCTCCAGCCCGGCCACCCGGTCCCCGTCGAGGCCGACCACCACCTCGGACTTCAGCGTCCGCAGGGCCGCGACGGCGGACGGGAAGTGCCCGGCGGCGCGCTCGAACGGCGTGGTCGGCGGCCAGCGCCGGTCACCCACCAGCCGGCGGTAGTTCAGGTCGCCCTTGACGATCGTCAGCGAGGCGCCCGCGAGCCGCGCCCGCAGATCACCGGGCAGGTCGTGGAACGGCAGGGGCGCGCACAGGAACGGGTGCGTGCGCACGGCCAGCCTGCCGTCGGCGACCGCCCGCCACAGCCGCCCGCCGACGGCCGCCGCCTGCTCCCCGGGGGCCTCGCGCAGCCGGGCGAGGGCCGCGAACACGTCGGCGGCGGTGGCGTCCGAGACGAACCAGGGCTGCGGTTTGACGAACAGGTCGACCGCGGCGGCCGGTCCGGCCGTCAGCAGGTGGTCGGCCAGCACCAGGTCCGGCAGCAGCTCCCGGCCCGCGTTGTCGGCCAGCAGGCAGACCCGGCCGCCCGGGTGCCGCTCGAGCCACTCCCACAGCAGGGCGCCGTCGTCGGCGAGCAGTCCGCCCCGCCCGCCGTCCGGCGCGGCGGTCATCCCGAAGCTCAGGTCCGCCCGGTTGCCCCACAGCGCCGAGGACAGCAGCGCCGCCCGCCGGTGTGCCACCGGCAGCCCGGGCAGCCGGTCCAGGGCGGCGAGCTCCTCGTCCACCGCCGGCCCGGCCAGCTCGGCCGCCTTGAGCGGACCGAACGGGTCGACGCCCTGCCGGGCGCCGGGGCCGGTGAAGCCGGTGGCGTCCAGCAGCCGCCGGTAGAACCAGCTCTCCGCCCACAGGAACGGCGCGCTCTCCCACCGGGTGCCCCACAGTCCCTGACCCCAGGTCAGCCACTCGCCGCGGTCCGGCGCGCCGGGCCCGGGCGGCTCCAGCACCCCGGTGGTGCTCTCGGCGAGCAGCCGCTCCAGGGCCGCGCGCTCCGCGGGCCCGTACGGCAGCGCGTCCAGCACCTGGCGGATCAGCACCGGGTGGCGACGGTGGAAGACGTCCCGGGCGAACGAGCCGGGCTCGTCGAGACGGATCACGGGGGCGTCCGGCACGGCGGATCGGTCCCTTCGCTGGTCGGTCGGCCGCCGAGCCGGTGCGGGAGGCCCCGGGCGGCGGTGCTAAGCGCCGGTGGTGGAGCCGGGGCGGATCACCATCATGACCACCACCACGGCCCACAGCAGGTTGAACACCCCGGCCGTCATCGGGAGCAGCCGCAGGGCGCGCCCGGCCCGGCCGAGTTCCTCGCCGGCCGCCTCGCCCGCGTCCGGCCCGCCCGCGTCCAGCGCGTCGACGGTGGCCTGCTGGCCGGGCACCACGGACAGCAGCAGGGTGCCCGCCGACAGCGTGGTCAGCACGATCGAGACGATCAGCCAGGGCTCGCCGATGATGCCCATCACCTGCGCGGTGCCCACCCCCAGGACCGGTACGGCGATCCCGAGCAGCGCGTAGACCTGGGTGATCCGGTGCAGCAGCCGGACCGAGGCCTCGGCCGCCGCCCGGTCGGGACCGGCCGCCAGCGCCTGCTGGGCGCGGCGCGGGAACATGCTCACCGCCACCGCCACCGGACCGATGAACAGGACCGAGGCCAGGACGTGCAGGCTCAGCAGGAGCTTGGCCATGGTGCGGGAATCCTTACGCGCAAAGGTGTGCCGCAGAGCTACGGCCGGGCCCCGGAGCGGGCCGCCAGCACGCTAACACCCGCTTATCCGGCGCCCGCCGGGCGGGGGAGCGGCCCGGCTCAGGCCGTCCCGACCACCACCGGCACGGTGCTGACGACCGCCGCCAGTGCCCCGCGCAGCCGGTCGTCCCGGTCGAGGACGTGCAGGTCCCCGAAGGTGTGGACGGCGTCGGCCGGGCCGCCCGGCCGGCCGGGGGGCAGTGCGGAGAGGTCCAGCGAGGCCAGCGTGTCGAGGTCGGCCCGGCCGATCTTGACCATCGCCTCCTTGCGCACCCACTGCCGCAGGAACGCGTACGAGGGGTCGGGATGCCCGGCGACCTGGACCTGTTCGGCGTCGGTGAGCACCCGGGCGAGCAGCGCCGGATCGGGCTGCGGGCGGTCCAGCACCTCCACGTCGACGCCGACCGGCGCCCAGCCGGCGGCCGCCGCGACCACCCCCGCGGTGTGCGAGAGGCTGAGCCAGAAACCGGGCCGGTCGGTGAGGACCGGGCGGCCGTGGCCGGACAGCCCGCAGCCCGGGCAGACCTGCTCCAGGGCGAGCTCGGCGGGCCGCAGGCCGAGCTGCCGGGCGGCGCACAGCCGGACCAGGATGTGCGCGGCGATGAAGTCGCGCCGGGTCGACTCCCGGCGGAAGCGGTCGGCCCGCTCCCGTTCGATCGGGTTCAGCAGTTGGCGGCTGGCGTCCGGGTGCCCGAGCACCTCGGCGGTGGTGGCGACGATCGCGAGTGGTGACTGGCCGTCGGTTCCGTTCGGCATGCCGTTCCTCCCCTGGCCGTTGTCGACCGTGACCAACCTAACCCGTCGTCGGGCCGCCGCGGTCGGCGGGGCCGGGCGGATGAATCGGGGCGGCGGCGGGGCGTGGCAGCCGTGGGCGGGGGAGCGGCGGCCTTTGGGTGGCAGTCGAATGCCCGTTCCCCGACCGGATTGGAGACCTCCGTGCGACCACGGACCCGCACGCCCGCCGCCCCGCCCACCGCGCCGCCCACCACCCGGCCGCGCCGAACGGCGCTGCGCCGCGCGGCGGTGGTCACCGGGCTGACCGCGCCGCTGTTCGGGGTGGCCGCGCTGATCAGCGCCGCGCCGCTGCCGCCACCGCTCGGCGCGTGCACCGGCGCGCAGTGCCCGGACCCCTTCCCGCGGCCCGCGCACAACGGGAACTTCGCCGGCCGGGACGCCTCGATCAGCGTCTTCGCCGGAGGGACGTTCACCGCGACCGGCCGGGCGGCCGAGGCCGAGGGCCAGGTCGTGGTGCTCGGTGACCTCACCATCGACAAGACCGGCGGCGGGGTCTACAACATGGGCGTGGCCGGGGTCGGCTCCCGGGTGCCCCCGCCGGACGGCAGCGACCACGTCACCACCGGCGGCAACCTGACCGTCGCCGCCGGCAGCAGCCTGCTGATCGGCGGCAGCGACCTGTCCCCCGCCACCGCCTGGGGCAACGTCCGCTACCGGGGCACCACGTCGGGCAGCGTCGTGCTGACCCCGCCCGGGCAGCAGATCCAGGACGCCGCGGCCGGCGACAGGTACGCGTCGCTGCGCACCACCATCGCCGACCTGTCGACGTGCGCGGGCACCGCGACGGCCACCGGCACCGTGACCACCGCCGCGCCCACCGTCACCTTCACCGGCGACGGCACCAGCGCCCGGCAGGTCTTCAACGTGACGGGCTCCATCGGCACCGCCGCGCAGGCCGCCGATCTGGTGTTCGCGGGCATCCCGGCGGGCGCCACCGTGATCGTCAACCTGCTGGCCGACGACGCGCTGGTCAACACCAACACCGGCTCGGGCCTCCCCGGGGACCCGGTCACCGAGCTCGGCCCGAAGCTGCTGTGGAACTTCCCGAACGCCACCACCGCACGGATCTCCGGCGGTGCGCAGTTCCAGGGCTCGGTGCTGGGCGGAAACCGGGCCGGCACCACCACCGTGTCGACCCCCGGCCTGGACGGCCGGGTGTACCTGGCGGGCAGCCTGGTGCACACCTCGGCCTCGACCGGTGTCGAGATCCACAACTACCCGTTCAACGGCGACCTGCCCGACTGCGCGACCACCCCGCCGACCACCTCGGCCAGCGCTTCCGACTCCGGCAGTCCGACGTCCACACCGACGCCCACGCCCAGCCCGACGCCGTCCCCGACGGCCTCCGGCTCGGACACGCCCGAACCGAGCCACTCCTCCGGCCGCCCGCACCCGAGCGGCTCCACGCACCCGTACTCCCCGAGCGGCACCCACTCGGGCGAGCCGCTGCCGTCCACCGGCAGCGGGGCGCTGCTGCCGGTCGGGGTGGCCGCGGGCAGTCTGCTGGCGGCCGGCGGGACCGCGTTCCACCTGTCGCGGCGGCGCCGCGGCCGACACGGCTGATCCCGGCTGCGCGCCCTCCCGCCGCCCTCCCGTCCCGGCCGGGACGGGAGGGCGGCGGTCGGTCAGTGGCGCTGCGGCCGGGCGGTGCCGTCCTGTTCGGCGAGGAACCGCTCGACGCTGTCCCGCTCCGCGGCGAAGGCGGCGAGCGGTTCGCCCACCACCCGGCCGGCCAGCTCCACGGCGAGCCCGCCGAGCCCGGCCCGCAGTTCGATCTCGGCGAGCTCCCGGTCGAGGGCGATCGCGGCGCGGGCGGAGGTGACCAGTTCGGCGCGCTCGCGCTGCCCCTCGGCCCGGATCGCGGCGATCAGCGCGGCGCCCTCGTCGGTGGCCTCCTGGCGGATCCGGGCGGCCTCGTGCTGGGCGGCGCCGATCTCGGCGCGGAGCGCGGCCAGCGTCGCGTCGGCCTCGGCCCGCAGCGCCTCGGCGCGTTCCTGCCGGCCCTCGGTGGCGTCCCGCCGCTCGGAGAGTATTCGCTCGGCCCGGGGGAGGATCACGTTGGCCAGCGCGGCGAAGATCAGGAAGAACACCACGAGTCCGAGAGCGAGCTCGGCGTAGTTCGGCTCCAGAGGTCCCATGGTGCCGACGATATGCATGATTCTGCTTGTGTGTCGCGTGAATTGACGGGGAGACAGCTCACATCCGGATCAGGTTTGACTGCTGCGTGGTGCGTGCAGGCTGTGCAACGATCGCCACAGACCAGATCGGGCCACCACAACCTCCCCGGGGGGCGCGCCGTGCCGGACTGCATCGAGTTCCTGACCGACGAGGGCGCCGTGGTCCGCGTCGAGACCGCCGCCACCGCGGACGGCCACCCGGACCCGTACGGCGCCCCCTACGGCATGGAGCCGGTCGGCCGGGGCGTGGACGGGCAGGTCCGGCACGCCCGGGCCGGGTTCGAGCAGGCGCTGGACGGGGTCAGGGCGGCCGCCGCGGCCGCGCTCGCGGTGTTCCGGGACGGCACGCTCCGGCCCGACGGGGTGGAGATCGAGTTCGGCGTGAAACTGACCGCCGAGGCCGGCGCCCTGATAGCCCGCACCGGCGGCGAGGCCCACCTGACCGTCAGACTCTCCTGGGGAGGCGACAGCCCGGGCCGTCCGGACCGGCCCTGAGCCCGCCGATGCAGGAGGTCCGCTGGCTGGCCCGGATCGACACGGAGGCGGCCGCCCCCAGCGTCGGGGCGGGCATGCTGATCTCCGAACGGGAGGTGCTCACCTGCGCCCACGTGGTGCACGGCGCCCGGCGGGCCACCGTCCGCCTGGTCAACCGCCCCGACCACCCGCCGCTGTCCGCCACCGTGGTGCTGCGCGGCCCCTGGCCCGGACGTCCGGCCGGCGGCGGTGACGTGGCCGTGCTGCTGCTGGACCGCCCGGTGCCGCCGGAGGTGGCCGGACCCGCGGTCTTCGCCCCGCCGCACCGCTGGGCCTGGCAGGGCGCCGCCCTCGCCGCGTACGGCTTCCCGGTCGGCCACGACAGCGGGCTCAGCAGCGAGGTCCGGCTCACCAGGGGCGGCTTCCGGATCGGCGGCGAGCAGCTCCAACTCGAGCACGAGGGGACCGGGATGCCGCTCTCCCCGGGGTTCAGCGGCGGACCGGTGGTGATCGCCGACACCGGCGAGGTGGTCGGGATGGTGACCGCCGCGCAGGACACCCTCGGCATCCCGCGCAGCCCCGGCGACCGCGGCCGTCCGGCGGTCCGGCTCGGCCGGATGCTGCCCGGCGAAGTGATCGCCGGCTATGTTCCGCAGCTCGCCGACCGGCTCCCTCAGCTGCCCCTGCCGCCGCTGGCCGTACGGGAGTTGAGGTTGCTGCTGGTCGGCGCCGCAGCTCCGGCCGATCCGCTGGAGCTGTACCGCGCGGCCGTCGGCCCGCTCGGCTGCCAGGAACCGCCGACCCGGCCCGCCACCCTCTGGGAGGCCTGCTGGTACCTGCTGACCGAGACCCTGGCGCCGCCCGGCCGGGCCCACCCCGCGGTCGCCTTCGTGAGCCGCACCGCCGAGGCCGCCGAAGCCGCAGGGGCCGCGGGCGCCACGGCGGCCGCCCGGCTCGGCACCGAGCTGCGCAGCTGGCTCGCCGACTGGGCGCTCACCTACGACGGCCCCGCCGAACCGCCCCCCGCCCCCGGCGCCCCCGCGCCGGGAGCCCCCGCCACGCCCCCCGCCGCCGCGGCGCCGGGCGGCGAGCGCTGGCGCCCGATCCTGGTCGAGATCAGCCCGAGCGGGGCCGGCCGGGCACTGTTCCACGTGACCGTCTCCGCCGTCCGGGCCGGCCGGACGGTCGACCCGCACAGCCGGGCCGCGCTGCGCCTCGGCCCCGGCATCCGCCGCTTCGTCCGGGAGCGGATCGACCACGAGCTCGGCCTGCTGGAGACCGACGGCGCCGAACTGGTGGTCTTCGCCCTGCCCCGCCGGCTGCTCACCGAGCCCGTCCACACCTGGGCCAGGGACACCGACTACGGCCCGCTCGGCGCCGACCACGCGGTCGTCGTGGTCGACGAACAGCGCCGTGCCGACCCCGCCGACCGGCTCCAACTGGAGCGCAAGTGGGCCGCGTTACGGGACCAGCGGACCACCCGGCTGCACGCCCTGGCCTGCGCCGACCCGCCGGACCACAAGAAGCTCTACCACCAGCTGCGCCCGCCCGAGCGGCCCGAACTGCCCGCCTTCCCCGGCCCGCCGCGCGGCGCCCCCTACGACCGGCTGCTGGCCGCGGCCCTCAAGGCCGGCGCCCCCGCGGTGCTCTGGGCCCGGTGCCCCTGCCCCACCGAGCACGCACCGGCCCGAAGCTGCCGCGGAGAGCAGTTCCTGGCCAGACTGGCGGCCGAACTGGTCGATCTCGGGCCCGCCGATCTCCCGCGCCGGGTCAAGGAGTTGCGGCACCGGGCGGAGGAGAGTGACGATCCTCGGGGGCACTGGGCGGCCGACCTGGTGCTGCTCTGGGAGGACCCGCAGATCGTGCCGAGCCCGGCCCGCCCGTTCCGTACCGTCCCGACCGCACCACCGCTGCGCGGCGCCGACCCGTGACCGGCCGCGAGAAGTCCCCGAGCCCCGACCGCACCCCGTTCAGCGCCCACCGGCGACGCGAGACCGACCAGGAGCACAGGCCCATGCCGTTGAAGCGGATCTACCGAGGCGCCGCCGAACCCCACGACGGCATCGCCGAGTTGCCCGCCCCGCCGCCCTGGCGGGCCTTCGACGGCGGCCCCGTGCTCGACCCGCCCGCCGGCCCCGCCGGGGCCGGACCGACCCCGGTCGGCCACCGGGCCCAGACCTTCCGCCCCACCCGGGAGACCGTCGAACTGGTCAACGCCGCCCTGCACCTGCGCCGCCCGCTGCTGGTCACCGGCCCGCCCGGCGGCGGCAAGTCCAGCCTGCCGTACGCGGTCGCCCGGGAGCTGGGGCTCGGGCCGGTGCTGCGCTGGAACGTCACCAGCCGCTCCAGCCTGCGCGACGGCCTCTACCAGTACGACCCGCTGTCCCGGCTCTACGCCGCCAACCAGGCCGGCCCGGACGCCCGCTCCTCCGACCTGGACGAACACCTGCGGCTCGGCCCGCTCGGCACCGCCCTGCTGCCGTACGGACGCCCCCGGGTGCTGCTCATCGACGAGATCGACAAGGGCGACCTGGACCTGCCCAACGACCTGCTGCACGTCCTGGAGGAGGGCCAGTACGAGATCGACGAACTGGTCCGCGCCGCCCCGCAGCAGCCCGAGGCCCGGGTGCTGACGGCCGACGGCGGCACCCGGGCGCCGATCCGCGGCGGCCGGGTCCGCTGCCGGGCCTTCCCGTTCACCGTGCTGACCAGCAACGCCGAACGGGAGTTCCCGGCCGCGTTCCTGCGCCGCTGCGTGGTGCTGGAGCTGCGCCGGCCGCAGGGCCCCGAGCTGGAGGCCATCGTCAAGTCCCACCTGCCGGAGGCGGACGCCGAGTTGGTGGACGAGCTGGTACAGGTCTTCCTGTCCCGCCGGGAGGAGGGCGAACTGGCCACCGACCAGCTGCTGAACGCCATCTACCTGACCAGCCGGCCCGAACTGGCCGACGCCGCCGACCGGGCGGCGCTCGCCGCCCAGGTGATGCCCTACCTCAGCCGCGGCCGGGACGACGATGTCTTCTGAGACCGGCGGCCTCGACCGGCTGGCCGCCCTGCTCACCGGCCTCGGGCTGGGCGAACCCGGCCCGGTCGAGCTGGCCGAGCTGCTCTGGCTGGCCGCCCGCGGCGCCGAGGCCGGCGCCGACGCCGAGCCGGAACCGGCCGCCCCGCCCGGCGAGGACGGGCGGGACCCGGACGGGCCCGGCGGCGCCGGCACCGGCGGCGCCGGCTGGACCACGGGCGGCGGCAAGGAGCCGGGACCGGCCCGCACCGCCCTGCACCTGCCCTCCCTCGACCCGGCCGACGGGCTGACCGACGCCGCCCCGGTCTCCGCCGCCAGCCCCCCGATGCTGGCCCGCCCGCTGATGCTCCAGCGTGCGCTGCGCCCGCTCAAGCGCCTGGTCGCGCACCCCCGGCGCCGCCTGCTGGACGAGGCCGCCACCGCCGACCGGCTCGCCGAGGCCCTGCGCTCCCCGGAACGGCCCCGCGGGCCGGCCGCACCCCGCGAGGGCGCGGCACCCCGCGAGGGCGGCGGGCTGCGCTGGCTGCCGGTGCTGCGCCCGGACACCGAGCGCTGGCTCGACGTCCACCTGGTCCTGGACTGCGGCCCGACCATGGCGATGTGGCGCCCGCTCGCCCGCGAACTGCGCGGCGTGCTCCAGCAGACCGGCGCCTTCCGGACCGTGGAGACCGCCCGGCTCGGCGCCGACGGCGCCCTGACCGAGTGCCGGCCGACCGACGGCCGCAGCGCCGTGCTGGTGCTGAGCGACTGCATGGGCCCGCAGTGGCGGCCCGGCGCGGCGGGCGACCGCTGGCACCGCACCATGCTGGGCCTGGCCCGCCGGGTGCCGGTCGCCGTGGTGCAGCCGCTGCCCGAGCGGCTGTGGCCGCTGGCGGCGGTGCCGGCCGCGGCCGGGGAGTTCACCGCGGCGGAGGCCGGCCAGCCCGCCGCCGGGTACGGCTTCGCGCCGGCCGCCGCGGCCCGGCCGCCCGGCACGGTCGCGCTGCCGGTCCTGGAGCCCTCCGCCATCTGGCTCGCCAACTGGGCCCAGCTGGTGGGCAGTCCGACCGGCGGGCGGGTGTTCGGCGCGGCCCTGCTGGTCGGCGCCGACCGGTGCGGTGCCGAGGGCGGGACCGGTCCGGAGCCGGAGGAGCTGACCGCCGAGGAGCTGGTGCTGCGGTTCCGTTCCACCGCCTCCCGGGAGGCCTTCGCGCTGGCCGGGCTGACCGCGCTGACCACCCCGGCGCTGCCGGTGATGCGGCTGCTCCAGCGGGCCGGATTCGCCCGCCCGCAGCCGCAGCACCTGGCCGAGATCGTGGTCAGCGGGCTGCTGCGGGAGCACACCGGACGCCAGGGCTACTACGACTTCCGGGCCGGGGTGCGGGACGTCCTGCTGGGGACCGTGCCACGTTCGCTGGCGCACCAGGCCGTCGAGCTGCTGACCAGGATCGGCGGCGAGCTCGCCGACGCCTCCGGCCGCGGCGCCGCCCGCAGCCCGTTCCCGGCGCTCGCCCCCACCGACCGCGGCGGGATGGCGGCGCTGCTGGAGCAGCGCCCGTTCGCGCTGGTCGACCCGGACGCGCTGGACCTGCTCGGGGCCCGCGGCCGCGCCGAGTTCCGGCCCTTCGACCGGGCCGGGGCCGAGGGCCGGGACCGCGACCGGGACCGCGACCGGGCCTCCGGCCCCGGGCAGCCGGCCGGGCGGACCCCGGGCGCCGCCCACCGCCAGGGCACCCCGCAGCCCCCGGCCGCGGCACCGGCCGCCGAGGGACTGCCCGACCCGGAGCGCTCCCGGGCGGTGCTGCTGCTCACCACGGCCCGGCAGGACCCGGGCGAGCCGCGCACCCCCGACGAGTACCGGGCGCTGCGCGAACTGGCCGGGCTGGCCGAGGCCCTGGCCGATCCGTACCTGGTGGGGCTGGACCGGCGGCACATCTGGCTCGGCGAGGACGACCCGGAGGGCTTCCTGCGGGCGCTGCGCCGGGCCGCCCAGGAGGCCGAGGACGCGCTGATCGTCCATCTGGGCGGTCCGGCGCCGCTGCCGGGGGCCGAACCGGGGACCCCCGCCGCGGAGCGGGTGCCCGTGGTGGGCTGGCAGGCGGTGGCGGCGGTGGTGGCGGGTGCGGCGGCCGCCAAGCGGCTGCTGATCCTGGACGGCTCGGCGGAGCCGTCGGCGGAGGCGCCGCCCGCCCCGGCGGTGCAGCTGGACGGCCATCTGGTGATGGGGGTGCGGGATCCGGCCGAGCGCTCGGTCGCGGGCTGCCTGGCCGCCGCACTGCGGCAGGGCGACCCTTCCCTGCCCCGAGAATTGACGGCCAGTCAGGTGATCTCGCTGGCACTGTTCGAGCAGCCCGCGCCGTCGTTCGGGGTCCGGGAGCCGGACGGCGGGCGGACCTTCCCGCTGTCGCGCAACGCGGCGCTGCCGCTGGGGCTCGGGCCGGCCGCGGTGCGGCCCTCGCACGGGGGCGGCCGGTGGCGCGAGGTGCAGCCGCTGGAGGTCCCGCGGCCGTACTTCTTCCTGAGCTACGCGCGCGGCCCGGCGGCCGGTCGCTGGGTGGACCAGCTGTTCGACGACCTGAGCGAGGAGGTGCTGCAGCTCACCGACCTGCCGACGGCGGTCCCGGCGGGGTTCGCCGACCGCGGTTCGGAGCTGGACAGCTGGGCCCGCTGGCAGATCACCGAGGCGCTGGCGGGCTGCCGGGTCTTCGTCCCGCTGTACTCGCCGCAGTACTTCGCCGACGAGCGGTGCGGCCGGGAGTGGTACGGCTTCGCCCGGCGGGCCGAGCGCGCGCCCAGGGCGGCGGCCGGCTGGTCGAGCGGGATCGTGCCGGTGCAGTGGCTGCCGACCGAGCCGGCGCTGCTGCCCGAGCCGGCCCGGCGGCTCGGCCTGGAGCACGTCGGCCCGGGGCCGGACCCGCAGGGCGGCGGCCTGTACGGGCTGATGCGCACCGGCCGGTCCCGGGGCCGCTACGAGCTGACGGTGCACCGGCTGGCGGTGCGGATCGTCCAGGTCGCGCACGAGACCCGGATCCCGGCCGCCCGGCCGCTGTCCTGGGAGTCGCTGGAGAACGCCTTCGCTACGTCACCGCCCCCCGCCGGCTGAAGCGCTCCTCGCGCCACTCGCCGCCGTCCAGCACCTCGGCGAGGTGCCGGGCGGCGTCGAAGACGTCGGTGTACGAGAGGTAGAGCGGGGTGAAGCCGAAGCGCAGCAGGTCGGGCGCGCGGAAGTCGCCGATCACCCCGCGCCCGATCAGCGCCTGCATCACGGCGTAGCCGTCCGGGTGCCGCAGCGAGACCTGGCTGCCGCGGCGGGCGTCCTCGGCCGGGGTGACGGACGGCAGGCCGAGCGGCGCGACCAGGTCGAGGAACAGGCCGCTCAGCGCGAGGCTCTTGGCCCGTACGGCGTGCAGGTCGACCTTCTCCCAGACGTCCAGGCCGGCCTCCAGGGCGCCCATCCCGAGCAGCGGGGGCGTGCCGGTCAGGAAGCGCCGCACGCCGTCGACGGGGGCGTAGCCGGGCTCGAAGGCGAACGGCCGGGCGTGCCCGAACCAGCCGCTGAGCGGCTGCCGGGCGTCGGCCTGGTGGCGGTCGGCGGCGTACAGGAAGGCGGGCGCGCCGGGGCCGCCGTTGAGGTACTTGTAGGTGCAGCCGACGGCGAAGTCGACCCCGCAGGCGTCCAGGGCGACCGGCAGGGCGCCGGCGCTGTGGCACAGGTCCCAGATCATCAGGGCCCCGGCGCGGTGCACCTGTTCGGTGATCGCGGCCATGTCCAGCAGTTCGCCGGTGCGGTAGTCGACGTGCGACAGCACCACGGCCGCGACCTGCTCGTCGAGCAGCCGGCCGAGGTCGGCGGCGGTCGGCAGCAGGACCGGCTCGACCCCGTCGAACAGGGCGGTGGCGCCCTCGGTGATGTACAGGTCGGTGGGGAAGGCGCCGTGCTCGGCGAGCACGGTGGTGCGGCCGGGGCGCAGCCGCAGGGCCGCGCCGAGCACCTTGAACAGGTTGACCGAGGTGGAGTCGCAGACCACCAGCTGGCCGGGCGCGGCGCCGACCAGCGGTGCGATCCGCTCGCCGAGGCCCTGCGGCAGCTGGTACCAGCCGGCGTCGTTCCAGCTGCGGATCAGGCCCTGGCCCCACTCCAGCTCGACCATCCGGCGGATCCGGTCCGAGGTGCCGCGGGGCAGCGCGCCCAGCGAGTTGCCGTCCAGGTAGAGCACACCGGCGGGCAGCGCGAACTCCTCGCGCAGGTGGGCCAGCGGGTCGGCGGCGTCGAGGGCGGCGCAGTCGGCGCGGGTGGCGGTCACAGGGCGTTCCTCACGTTCCACAGCTCGGGGAAGACGTCCTGGTCGGCGGACTGCTTCAGCCAGTTCAGGCCGCTGGAGCCGCCGGTGCCGGGCTTGGCGCCCATCGAGCGCTTGACGGCGGCGTAGTGCCGCTGGCGCCAGCGGGTGACCCGCTCGGCGGTGTCCAGCAGGGCCTCGCCGAGCCGGGCCAGTTCGGCCAGCTCCGGGTCCGAGTAGACGGTGTGCCAGGCCTGCTCGACCTGCTCGCTGGCCTGGTGGCGGGCGGGGACGGGCCGGTGCGGCGCCGCGATGCCGCGCCGGTCCAGCAGCGCCAGCGCGTCGTCGTACAGGCTGGGGGCGTGCAGCGCGGCGGCGAGGTCGGCGTGGGTGGCCGGGGACTGCTCGTACATCCGCAGCAGCGACTCGCTCTTGTTGCCGAGCAGGAACTCCAGCCGCAGGAAGGCCGAGGACTGGAAGCCAGAGGCCTCGCCGAGCACCGAGCGGAAGCCGTTGAACTCGGCGGGGGTCATGGTGGCCAGCAGGTCCCAGGAGGAGACCAGCACGTCCTGGACGTGGGCGCCGCGCCGCAGGGCGGCGAGCGCGGCGGTCAGGTCGTCCTCGCGCAGCGCGTGCTGGGCGGAGGTCCACTCGTGCTGCAGCAGGTCGAAGAGCAGCTCCATCACCTGGGTGGTGATGATGAACGACAGCTCGGCCGGCACCTTGCTGCGGGGCTGCTGGAGGCTGTGCAGCGTGTCGAGGTGGACGTAGCGGGCGTACGGGGTGCCGGTGCCCGGCTCCTCCCCGTCGCGGAAGGAGAGGTTCGGCCGGTCTGCGGCGTCCCCATTCATACCGGTTCCTCCTGGAGCGCCTGGGATCGCCCGCCTACCGGCGGGGTGGCACCTATTGTGCGGTGGCGCGCGCTGGTCTTGAATGGGCGACGGGCATCCGATGCGGCTGTCAGCCTTGCGGACGCAAGCCGTTCGCCGGGTTCGGCCTTCCGAACGCAAAGCCGGATCCGACAAACCGCGACCGCCGGCGGATGGGGCCGGTGCCCGCCGACCGGAGGGAGCCGTGATGGACGCCGTGGACCGCCTGCTGCTGGCCGAACTGCAGGCCGACGCCCGCCTCTCCTACAACGAGCTCTCCCGCCGGGTGAACCTCTCCGCGCCCGCCGTCGCCGAACGGGTCCGCCGGCTGGAGGCCGACGGGGTGATCGCCGGGTACCACGCGCACATCGACCCGGCCCGGGCCGGGGTGGCCGTGATGGCCCTGGTATCGATCCAGTGCTACGGCCCGCGCTGCCTGCTGCGGGACCCTGCGGTGCCGGACTGGCCCGAGGTCCTCCAGCTGCACCGGGTGACCGGCGGCGCCTGCTGCACCCTGCTGATCGGCGTCGCCGACATGGCCGCCTTCGAGCGGCTGATCGACCGGCTGGCCGGCTACGGCCAGCCGGCCAGCTCGATGATCCTCTCCAGCCCGGTGCCCTGGCGCCCGCTGATCGCCCCGGGCTGAGCGGCGCGTCCCGGGGCGCCCGTCCCGCGCGCCCGGCCGGGCGACCGGCGCCGCACGCCGGTCCGGCGCGACCCGTCGGACACGGGCTAGCCTGCCGCCATGACGATCACCGACGACCGGACCCTCCCCGCAGCCCTCGCCGAGGTGGCCGAGGTGGCCGGGTCCGCCTTCGACTACGCCGAGGACGGCATCGACTACGAGCCGTTCGACGCCTTCCTGACGGCCGAGGACACCGCCGACTGGCTGCTGTCCTGGACCGGGAACCCCGAGGCCGACGCCGCCGCGTTCCGGGTGTTCGGCCAGGACGGCACCGGTGGCTACGCCGCCTTCTGGCTGGTGCGCCCGGGCCGGCCGGTGGCCGAGCAGCCGGTGGTCTTCCTCGGTTCCGAGGGCGAGGCGGGGGTGGCGGCCGGTTCGCTGGCCGACCTGCTGTGGCTGCTGGCCGCCGGGCTCGGCCCGCTGGAGGCGGTCGAGTACCCGGACCGGCCGGAGCACCCGATGCCCGCGCTGGCCGCGATCGCCGGACGCCACGCGCCCGGAGCCCGGCGTCCCGCGGCCGAGATCGTCGCCGCCGCGCAGGCCGAGTTCCCCGGTTTCGAGGAGTACGTCGACGGCCTCTGCGCCTGACGGCGGGCCCCGCCCGGAGGCGGCTCAGCCGATGTACGCCTGGGCGTCGATCTCCACCAGCATCGCCTCGTGCGGCAGTTCCACGAAGACGGTGGTGCGGCAGGGCTTCACCCCGCCCTCGGGCAGGTGACGCGCGATGAACTCGCCGTAGACCTCGTTCATCGGACCGAAGTCCTCCCGCTTGGTCAGGTAGACCCGGAACATCAGCACGTCCTCGACGGTCGCGCCGCCCGCCTCCAGCACCGCCCGGACGTTCTCCAGCGTCCGCAGGGTCTGCGCCTTCACGTCCCCCGGGTACAGGTACGCGGAGGTGGCCGGGTCCTGCGGGCCCTGCCCGGAGACCTGCAGCAGCGGCCCCTTGCGGACGCCCTGGGAGAACACCCAGGCGGGGGCGGGCGCGCCGTCGGTACGGACCTCGGTCTTCATCTGCATCGCTCCAGTCGGTCGGGTCGGGTCGTTGGTTCGGGTCGGTCGTGCGATCCGGCGGTGGGTCGGCCGGTCGGCCGGTCAGCCGGCGGGCCGGTGGCCGCAGTCGGCGGAGATGGCGGCGGCGGTGGCCAGCAGTTGCGGCAGCAGCGCCAGCACCCCCTCGTACGGCAGCAGCACGTCCGGCACCGACAGCGAGGCGGCCGCGACCACCCGGCCGGTGGCGTCCCGGACGGGCGCGGCCACGCAGTTGATGAACGACTCGTGCTCGGCGCGGTCCCGGGCCCAGCCCCGTTCGGCCACCCGGTCCAGCTCGGACAGCAGCGCCTCGGGCGTGGTCAGGGTGTTCGCGGTGAACGGCGTCAGCTCGATCCCCGCCACCACCCTGCGCCGCTCGGCCGGGGGGAGCCCGGCCAGCAGCACCTTGGACACCGCGGCGCAGTGCAGCGCGGCCCGCAGCCCGATCCGGGAGTACATCCGCACCGGGTGCCGGGAGTCGTACTTGTCGATGTAGACCACCTCGCCGCCCTCGTAGGCGGCCAGGTGCACGGTCTGGCCGGTGGCCGCGTTCAGCTCGCGCAGGTGCCCGGCGGCCACCGTCCGCACCCCGCGCTGCTCCAGCGCCTGGCCGGCCAGCGCGAACAGCTGCGGGCCCAGCCGGTAGCGGTGGGCGGCGTCGCGCTGCACCACCCGGGCCTCCTCCATCGGCCGCAGCAGCCGCAGCGCGGTGCTCTTGTGCGCGTCCAGGACGGCCGCCAGCTGCTCCAGGGTCCGTTCGCCCTCGGCGAGTTCGGCCAGCAGCCGCATCGCGCGGGCGACCGTCGTGCTGCTCACCGGGCGCCGTCCGGGTGGAAACCGGCCGCGTCCACCCGGACGGCGGCCCAGCCGGCCTCGTCCGCGGCGAGCAGCCGGTCGACCGTCTCCGGCGGCGGCGGGACGGCGAGGTCGCCCCGGTGGGTCAGCGCCGCGGCCGCGGTCAGGTGCCCGAGCCGCAGCCGGCCGCGTTCGGGCAGGCCGCGCAGGACGCCCGCCAGGTAGCCGGCGGCGAAGCCGTCCCCGGCGCCGGTCGGCTCCACCACCTCGACCCGCAGGGCCGGTTCGGCGAGGGTGGAGCCGTCCGGGGCGATGGCGGTCGAGCGGTGCCCGTCGTCCTTGAGCACCAGCACCTCGGGCCGCGGCAGCAGCCTGCGCAGGGCCGCCGGGTCGTCGGTGCCGAGCACCTCGCGGGCCTCGTCGGCGCCCAGCAGCACGATCTGCGAACCGTTCATCAGGAACCGCAGCGCCTGCCGGTCCCGGCCGGCCCACAGCGCGGGCCGCCAGTTGAGGTCGAAGCTGATCCGGCGGCCCGGTACCGCCAGCAGTGAGCGCACCAGGCGGTGGCAGCTGTCGGAGAGCGCGGGGGTGATGCCGGTCAGGTGGATCAGGCTCGCGCCGTCCAGCAGCGGCGCGGCCACCGGGTCGGCCAGCACCTCGGGGCCCATCGCGGAGGCGGCCGAGCCGCGCCGGTAGTAGTGCAGGCGGCTGCGGCCGGCGCCCAGGTCGTACGGGTGGCCGTCGCCCGCGCCGGTCTCCTTGAGGTAGAGGCCGGTGGGGCGGTCGGGGTCGACGGACACCGCCGAGGTGTCGACGCCGTGCGCGGCGATCCGGGCCACCAGGCTGCGGCCGAGGCCGTCCGCGCCGACCCGGCTGATCCAGGCGGCGCCGACGCCGAGCGCGGCCAGGGCGCAGGCGACGTTGGACTCCGCGCCGCCGAAGCCGCGCCGGAAGGTCTCGGCGTCCTCCAGCGGCCCGGTCCGTTCCGGCATCAGCACGGCCATCGACTCACCGAGACAGACGGCGGCGGGGGTGGTCACCGGGCGGCTCCAGACGGGCGGGGGCGGGGTCGTTGACCAGTGGTCTGGACCTGAGGTTAGATCACGTCCACAGCCTGTGCAACGACCGTTGCGGATAACGCAACAGAGAAGGGGTGGTCCCGGTGGAGTCCATCGACCGTGCCAGGGTGGCGGCGCTCGCCGAGGAGCGGCTGGACTGGCGGTTCAAGGCCGCGCCGGCCGCCGCCGCGGGCCGGACCGTCGCCGAGTACCTGGCCACCGGCCCGACCCTGGACGACCTCGGCACCCCGCTGGTCACCCTCGACGCGGGCGCCCTCGACCACAACCTGCGCACCATGGCGGACTGGTGCGAACGCGCCGGCGTGGAGCTCGCCCCGCACGGCAAGACCTCGATGGCCCCCGCGCTGTGGCAGCGCCACCTCGACGCCGGGGCCGTCGCGATCACCCTGGCCAACCTGCCGCAGCTGCGCGTCGGCCGCGCCTTCGGCCTGCGCCGGATCCACCTGGCCAACTCCCTGCTCGACCCGGCCGGCCTGCGCTGGCTGACCGGCGAACTCGCCGCCGACCCGGAGTTCCGGTTCGCCTGCTGGGTCGACTCCACCGACTCCGTCGCCCTGATGGACCGGGCGCTGCGCGGCGCCCCGGCCCCGGTCGACGTCTGCGTCGAACTCGGTGCCCGCGGCGGCCGGACCGGCGCCCGCACCGTCGCCGAGGCCGTCGAGGTGGCCGACGCCGTGCTCGCCGCGCCCGGCCTGCGGCTGGCCGGGGTCAGCGGCTACGAGGGACCGCTCGGCCCGGACGGCTCGGACGACTCGGTCGCCACCGTCATCCGCTACCTCGCCCACCTCGCCGAGCTGCACCACGAGCTGACCGGCCGGTACGAGACCGAGGAGGTCTGGGTCACGGCCGGCGGCAGCGCCTTCTTCGACACCGTCGCGGACCACCTCGCGCCGCTGGCCGGGCCGCGCACCCGGGTGGTGCTGCGCTCCGGCGCGTACGCCGCCCACGACGACGGCTTCTACCGCGGCATCTCGCCGTTCGGCCGGACCCCGGACGCCGAACCCTTCCGGGCCGCCCTGCACGGCTGGGCCCGGGTGGTCTCCCGGCCCGAGCCCGCCCTCGCCCTGCTGGACGGCGGCCGCCGCGACCTGCCGTACGACCTGGGCCTGCCGCAGCCGCAACTGGTGCGCGGCCGGGGCCCGCTGACCGGAACCGTCAGCGCGCTCAACGACCAGCACGCGTTCCTGCGCGACGCCGACGTGCGGATCGGCGACGTCGTACGGCTCGGCATCTCGCACCCGTGCACCGCCTTCGACAAGTGGACCCTGATCCCGGTGCTCGACTCCGCCGACGCCGAAGTCCCGCGCGTGGTCGACCTGGTGAGGACCTTCTTCTGATGCCGGACCTGCTGATCCGGGGCGCCTGGATCATCGACGGCACCGGAGCCGGCCGCCGCCGCGCCGACCTCGCCGTCACCGGCGGCGTGATCACCGAACCCGACGGCACCCCCGCCGCCCGCACCATCGACGCCGACGGACTGGTGCTGGCCCCCGGCTTCATCGACATGCACGCCCACTCCGACCTGGCCGTCCTCACCGAGCCGGCGCACCTCGCCAAGGTCGGCCAGGGCGTCACCTCGGAGGTGCTCGGCCAGGACGGCCTGTCCTACGCGCCGGTGGACGACGACACCCTGGACCGGCTGCGCCGCCAACTCGCCGGCTGGAACGGCGATCCGGACGGCTTCGCCTGGAACTGGCGCACCGTCGGCCAGTACCTCGACCGGCTGGACGCCTCCGGCCTCGCCGCCAACGCCTGCTACCTGGTCCCGCACGGCACCCTGCGCGCGCTGGCCGTCGGCTGGGAGGACCGGCCCGCCACCGCGGCGGAGCTCGACCGGATGCGGACGCTGCTCGCCCAGGGGCTGCGCGAGGGCGCGGTCGGCCTGTCCAGCGGACTCACCTACACCCCCGGCATGTACGCCCCGACCGCCGAACTCACCGAACTGTGCCGGGTGGTGGCCGCGCACGGCGGCTACCACTGCCCGCACACCCGCTCGTACGGCGCCGGGGCGCTGGCCGCCTACGCCGAGATGATCGAGGTCTCCCGGCGCAGCGGCGCCCCGCTCCACCTCACCCACGCCACCATGAACTTCGGCGTCAACGAGGGCCGCGCCGAGGAGTTCCTGGCACTGGTGGACGCCGCCCTGGCCGACGGCCTGGACCTCAGCCTGGACAGCTACCCGTATCTGCCGGGCTCCACCACGCTGGCCGCGCTGCTGCCCTCCTGGTCCACCGAGGGCGGCCCGGACCGCACCCTGGAACGGCTGGCCGACCCGGGCGCCCGGGCGCGGATCCGGGTCGACATGGAGGAGTCCGGCAGCGACGGCTGCCACGGGGTGGTCGCCGACTGGGCCGCCGTCCAGATCTCGGGGGTGCGCGACCCGCGTCTGGCCGACCGGGTCGGCCGAACGGTCGCCGAACTGGCCGGCGACGGCGGGGCCACCGAGGCCTTCCTCGACCTGCTGCTGGCCGACCGGCTCGGCACCACCATCCTCCAGCACGTCGGCCACGAACCGAACGTCCGCGCCATCATGCGGCACCGGGTGCACACCGCGGGCAGCGACGGGCTGCTCACCGGTGCCCGCCCGCACCCCCGGGCCTGGGGCACCTTCCCGCGCTACCTCGGCCACTACGCGCGCGAGTTGGGCGTGCTCACGCTGGAAGGGGCGGTGGCCAGGATGACCGGCCGGCCGGCCCGCCGGCTCGGTCTGCACCGGCGCGGGCTGATCCGCCGGGGGTACGCCGCCGACCTGGTGCTGTTCGACCCGATGACGGTCCGCGACACCGCCACCTTCGAGGCGCCGCGGCAGCCCGCAGCCGGCCTCCCGTACGTGTTCGTCAACGGCACCGCCGTGATCGACGACTCCCGGCCGACCGGCGCCCTGCCGGGCCGCACCCTGCGCCGCCGACCCACCGGAGAGACCCGATGACCGTCCTTCGCCCGCTCGCCGCGGACCGCGTGATAGCCGTGGTCCGCGCCCCGGCGATCCCCGACGCCGCCGCGCTGTGCGCCGCCCTCGCCGAGGGCGGCATCCGCTGGGTGGAGTTCACCTTCACCACGCCGGGCGTCACCGCGCACCTGCGCCGGGCGGTGGCGGCCGGCACCGGCTGCCGGATCGGGGTGGGCACGGTGCTCACCGCCACCGCGGCCGCGCAGGCCGTCGACGCGGGCGCCGAGTACCTGGTGACGCCGGGGCTGCGGCCCGAGGTGGCGGCGGTGAGCACGGTCCCGGTGATCATGGGCGCGCTGACGCCCACCGAGGTCGCGGCCGCGGTCGACCTGGACGCGGCCGCCGTCAAGATCTTCCCCGCCCGCGCCTTCGGGCCCGGCTACCTGAGGGACCTGCACGGCCCGTTCCCCGGCACGCCGTTGATCGCCTCCGGCGGGGTGAGTGCCGACAACGCCGCCGAGTTCCTGGCCGCCGGTGCGCTGGCGGTGTGCGCGGGCAGCGAGGTGGTGACCCCGGCCCTGGTCGCCGCGGGCCGCTGGCGGGAGATCACCGACCGCGCCCGCGCGTTCACCGCCGCCTTGGACTGAGCCCGGCCCGTTCGCCGGCGTGGGGCGGGGCCGCCTCCGGCGGGGTGCGTGGCGCCCGTACCGCCCGGCTGGGCCTTCGGCTCCGCCGGTGCGGTGGTTCGGCACTGTGCCCGGGCCGGTCCCCGGCGCGCGGCGGGGCCGCCTCCGGCGGCGTGCGTCCGCTGAGGCCGCTGACGTCCTGACGGCCGGTGCGGTCGGCGCGGTCGGGGTCTGTGCGGGCGCCGAGGCGGTGAACCGCGCGCCGGTCGCCGCGGGCTCCGCCGGTGCGGCGGTTGGGTGTTGAGCCCGCCGCGGCCAGGCCCCTGGCGTGCGGCGGGGCCGCCTCCGGCGGGGTGCGTTGCTCCCGTACCGCCCGGCTGGGCCTTCGGCTCCGCCGGTGCGGTGGTTCGGCACTGTGCCCGGGCCGGTCCCCGGCGCGCGGCGGGGCCGCCTCCGGCGGGGTGTGTGCCGCTGAGGCCGCTGACGTCGTGGCGGCCGGTGCGGTCGGGGCGTGTGCGGGCGCCGAGGCGGTGAACCGCGCGCCGGTCGCCGCGGGCTCCGCGGCTGCGGCGGTTGGGTGTTGAGCCCGCCGCGGCCCGGTCCCCGGCGTGCGGCGGGGCCGCCTCCGGCGGGGTGCGTTGCGCCCGTACCGCCCGGCTGGGCCTTCGGCTCCGCCGGTGCGGTGGTTCGGCGCTGTGCGCGGGCCAGCCCGTTCCCTGGCGTGCGGCGGGGCCGCCTCCGGCGGGCTGCGCGCCGCCCGTACCGCCCGGCTGCGCGCCGCCCGTACCGCCCGGCCGTGCGCCGTTCGCCGGGCCTTCGGCTCCGCCGTTGTTGACCTTGCCGCCCATGGGCATACCGGGTATACATACTCGGTATGCGCTACCGTCGGGGCCACCCGGCGACGCGGCAGGCACCGAGGGGGGCGGCCGCGCACAGCGCCCGTACGCGAGGAGAACCGAAGAGTGACGACACAGCACAGGGAACCCGGGGGCGCCGTCCTGCACCTGCAGGGGGTGTCCCGGGTGCACGGCCGCGGCGCGGCCCAGGTCCACGCGCTCAGCGGCGTCGACCTGGCCGTCCGCCCCGGCGAGTTCGTCGCGGTGATGGGCCCCAGCGGCTCCGGCAAGTCCACCCTGCTCGCCCTCGCCGGCGGCCTGGACCGGGCCACCTCCGGCCAGGTGGTGATCGAGGGCCGCCCGCTGGGGTCGCTCTCCCGCAACGCCGTCGCCGCCGTCCGCCGCCGCTCGGTCGGCTACGTCTTCCAGGACTACAACCTGATCCCCGCCCTGACCGCCGCCGAGAACGTCGCCATCCCGCGCGAACTCGACGGCGCCGCCGGCCGGACCGCCCGCACCGAGGCGCTCGCCGCCCTCGACGAACTCGGCATCGCCGACCTCGCCGACCGCTTCCCGGACGAGCTGTCCGGCGGCCAGCAGCAGCGGGTGGCCATCGCCCGGGCGCTCATCGGCGACCGCCGCCTGGTCCTCGCCGACGAACCCACCGGCGCCCTCGACTCCGCCACCGGCGAAGCCGTCCTGTCCGTGCTGCGCTCCCGCTGCGCCGCCGGGGCCGCCACCGTCATGGTCACCCACGAGCCCCGGCACGCGAACTGGGCGGACCGGGTGGTCGTGCTGCACGACGGCCGGATCACCGACCCCGCCGAGGCCACCGGCCCCGCCGCCCCGACCGGCCCCGCCGCCCCGACCGCCCCCGGCGCCCACGGCGGTGCCCGGTGAAGCTCTCCGCCTGGCGGGCCGCCCTGCGGATCGCCCGCCGCGACGCCCTGCGGGCCAAGGGCCGCAGCGCCCTGGTGATCGCCATGGTCGCGCTCCCCGTGCTCGGCGTCACCGCCGCCGACATCACCGCCCGCAGCGGCCGGCTGACCCCGCAGGAGCAGGCGACCCGGGTGATGGGATCCGCCGACGCGTACGTGGCCGCCCGGCAGCCCGGCTGGCGGCTCCAGCAGTCGCCGGACCCGGCCGGTGACGTCCAGGTGCTGTCGCAGCGCGGCGCCAAACCCACCCCGACCGAGGAGGAGGCGGCCCGGGCCGGCCAGCCCCTCGACCGGCTGGTCGAAGCCGCCCTCCCGCGCGGCGCCGTCCTGCTGCCCGTCGAGACACCCGCCGGCTACGTCGGCACCAGCACCGCCTACGGGCAGCTGCCCGTGCAGGCGTACGGCGTCGACCTGGGCGCCCCGGCCGCCCGCGGCCTGACCACCCTGCGCGAGGGCGCCTGGCCGTCCGGCGGCCACGAGGTCGCGGCGACCACCGCCTTCCTGGAGCACGCGGGGCTGAAGGTCGGCCAGCAGACCACCCTGGCCGGGACCACCCAGCCGCTGCGGATCACCGCCGCCGTCGAGTACCCGGGCGACCTGGGCGTCGACCGCCTGATCGGCCGGCCGGGCGAGCTGTCCGGGCTGCTCGAACCCGTCCTGAACGCCGCCGGCCGGTCCACGGCGAACGACCCGGCCGCCCACGGCTGGCTGGTCACCGTCCCCGGCGGCGGTGGACTCGGCTGGCAGGACGTCCAGCACGCCAACGCGTACGGCTTCACGGTCGCCTCCCGCACCGTGCTGGCCGACCCGCCGCCGGACCGCGAGGTCCCGCTCTACCGCGACGGCTCCCGTTCCCACACCGAGGCCGTGCTCGCCGCCGACAAGAAGTCCACGGTGGCCGCCACCGTGGTCGGCATGGCCCTGCTGGAGATGGTGCTGCTGGCCGGGCCGGCCTTCGCGGTCGGCGCCCGGCGCTCCCGCCGGCAGCTCGGCCTGATCGCGGCCGGCGGCGGTGAGCGCTCGCACGTACGCGGCGTGGTGCTGGCCGGCGGCGTGGTGCTGGGCGGGGCCGGCGCACTGGCCGGCGCCGGACTCGGCACCCTGGCGGTGGCGCTCGGCCGGCCCTGGCTGGAGAGCCGCTCCGGGGCCCGCTTCGGCCACTTCGCGGTCGAGCCCGCCGACCTGCTCGGGATCACCGCGATCGGCCTGCTGACGGCCGTCCTCGCGGCGGTCGTCCCGGCCGTCCAGGCGGCCCGGCAGGACGTGGCCGCCTCCCTCGCGGACCGCGGCACCGTCCGCCCGCCGGCCCGCTGGCTCACCCTGCTCGGCGCCACGACGGTGCTGGCCGGCGCGGCGCTCGCCCTGCTCGGCGCCACCAGCGGCTACCGCACCCGGGTGGTGGCGGCGGGCTCCGTGCTCGCCGAACTCGGCCTGGTGCTGTGCGTGCCCTTCCTGGTGGGGCGGCTCGGCCGGCTCGCCCGACTGCTCCCGCTCGGCCCCCGGCTGGCGCTGCGCGACGCCGGCCGCCACCGCGGCCGCACCGCGCCCGCCGTCGCGGCGGTGATGGCGGCGGTGGCCGGTGCGGTGGCGGTGCTGACCTTCCAGTCCGGCACCGAGGCGGCGGCCCGCGCCGGTTACGCGCCGTCGGCCCCGGCCGGCGCCGTCACCCTGCGGGTCCAGGCCGGCGACCCGGCCGGTCCGCGGGCCGCGGTCGAGCGCTCGGTGCCCGGCCTCGGCCCGCGCGCCGACCTGCAGACGGTCGGCTACGGCGCCTGCGACGGTACGCCGGACAGCTTCTGCGGCCGGATCACCCTGACCACCCCGGCGGAGAACCTCTGCCCGCCGGTGTCCGGCCTGCCGGCCAACAGCTACGGCGCCCGGATCACCACCGAGAACGCCGAGCGGCTGCTGGCGACCGACCCGCGGTGCCGGCCGGCCGTCGCCCCGGACGCCCGGACGTTCGGCGAACTGGTCGCGGGCGACGCCGCAGTCCTGCACAACCTGCTCGGCGCGGACGCGCCCGAGGCGGCCGCCGCGCTGGCCGAGGGCCGGGTGGTGGTCCTCGACCCCGCCCTGGTCAAGGACGGCTCGGTGGCCCTCGCACTCACCCGCTTCGGCGCCACGGGACCGGAGGGCAACACCGCCTCCACGCTCACCCTGCCGGCCGTGGCGGCCAAGGCCGAGGTGCCCTCGGTCCGGGCCGTGCTCTCGCCGGACGCGGCCCGGCGGGCCGGTCTCGTCCTCACCCCCGCGGGCTCGGTGTGGCGGCCCGCGCAGGCACCGACCGCGGCCGCCGAACAGCGGGCGGCCGCCGCGGTCACCGCGGACGGCATCCGCAACGACCTGCGGGTCGAGCGCGGCTACCGGGGCGGCCACGACGACGTGGTGGCGCTCGGCCTCGGGGTCGCCGCCTCGGTGGTGGCCCTCGCCGCGGCCGGAATCGCCAGCGGCCTGGCGGCCGCGGACTCCCAGCGCGACCTCGCCACCCTGGCGGCGGTCGGCGCCGGTACCCGGATCCGGCGCAGGCTCTCCGGTCTGCAGTGCGCCCTGATCGCCGCCGTCGGCGCGGTGCTCGGCACGGCGGCCGGCCTGCTGCCCGCCGCCGCCGTCCAGCAGGTGCAGAACGCGGGCGCGGTGGCCTCGGTCGACCCCACCGGCGGGATCGAACTCGGCACCCACCCGATGGTGCTGCCGTGGCCCTACCTGGCCGCCGTGCTGGTCGGGCTGCCGCTGCTCTCCTGGGCGCTCGCCGCCGGACTCACCCGCTCCCGGGTCGCGATGGCCCGCCGGGCGGACTGACCGGGGCGGGGCAGCCGGGGGATCACGAGGGCCCGCAGGACGCGCCCTCGGAGGGCGGGGGGCGGTCCGGTTCCGTTCAGCGGAGCAGGACCGTCACCCCGCCCTCCTCCAGCACCGCCACGATCGCCTCGAAGTAGCTGGGCCCGCCGCCCCCTGCCGCCGCCCCGGGCCACCCGGCCAGCCGCCGGCGGGCCACCTGGGCGTCCTCCCACTCCAGCACGTACGGCGGCACCGGCCCGTAGCCGCCGCGCAGGCAGTCGGCGAGCGCGTCGAGGTTCCGGCCGTAGTAGCCGCCCGGAGCCCCGACCGCGCGGCCGAGCGCCGTCCAGAACGCGGCCGGGTCGGTCACGTCCGCGCCGGACAGCCGGTAGACCGGCAGGTCAGCGGGGTGGGCCGGGGTCGTCGGGTGGTCGGGCACGGCGCTCCAGGGTCGGACGGATCGGGCTACGGATTAGCCCGAATGGCGGTCCCGGGTCGAGCGGCCCCGGCGGCTGGGCTGGGATGGGAAGGACGGACGCGGCGCCGGCCGTGCCACCTGACCCAGGGGCGTCACCATGACCAGTCTGTACCGCAAGGACCTCGGCCTGCTGGCCCTGCGCACCGCCGTCGGCGGTGTCCTCGTCGCCCACGGCACGCAGAAGCTGTTCGGCTGGTTCGGCGGCGGCGGCCTGGAGGGCACCGCCCAGGCCATGGAACACATGGGCTTCGAGCCCGGCCGGCAGAGCGCCATCGCCTCCGGGCTCGGCGAGGCGGGCGGCGGCGCGATGCTGGTGCTGGGCCTCGCCACCCCCGTCGCCGGGTCGGTGGTCGCCGGCACCATGGCCGGTGCGATCTCCGTGCACGCGCCGGCCGGCTTCTTCGTCACCAGCGGCGGCTTCGAGTACCCGGCCCTGCTCGGCGCCTGCGGCCTCTCGCTCGGTGTGGCGGGCGCCGGGCGCTACTCGCTGGACCACGCGCTCGGCCACACCGTGGACCGGCCCTGGCTCGGGGTGCTCGCCTTCACCGCCGCCGCGCTCGGCGCCGTGGCGGTGGTGACCCGCCGTCAGGACGTGGTCCGGCGGCGGGAGGCCCGGGCCGCCGACGAGGCCGCCGACCAGGCGGGCACCGGACTCTCCTGACCGCCCGCCCGGGGCGCGGACGGCGGCCGCCGCGGCGGTCCCCGTTAGCCGGGCCCTCCCGCTGGGCATGATCGCGTCGGCGCGACCGCCGGCCCCCCCCGACGCGTGCGCGAGGAGAGCTCCGATGGCGAAGATCAAGGGCCAGGTCAAGTGGTTCAACGAGACGAAGGGCTTCGGCTTCATCGCACCCGAGGACGGCAGCAAGGACGTGTTCGTCCACTTCTCGGCGATCCAGGGCAACGGCTTCAAGACCCTCGCCGAGGGCCAGCACGTGGAGTTCGAGATCCAGGACGGCCAGAAGGGCCCGAGCGCGGTCAACGTCTCCGCGCTCTGAGCCCCGCGCTCTGAGCCCCCCGCTGTGAGGCCCCCGCCCTGCCCGCCCGGGCAGGGCGGGCCGCGGCGTCAGTAGCGGACCGCACCCGCGTACGGCATCACGTCGACGCCGACGATCTCCACGGTCTTGCCGGTGCGCGGGGCGTGCAGCAGCTTCCCGTCCCCCAGGTAGATGCCGACGTGGTGCAGGTCCGCGTAGTAGAACACCAGGTCACCGGGCTGGAGCTGGCTCTTGGCGATCTTCTGGCCGGCCGCGAACTGGGCCTGCGAGGTACGCGGCAGCGACACCCCGCCCGCCGCGAACGCCTTCAGCGTCAGCCCCGAGCAGTCGTACGAGCCGGGGCCGGTGGCGCCGTACACGTAGGGCTTGCCGAGCTGGGCGTGGGCGAACTCGAGGATGTCCTTGGTGCGCCCGGTGGCCGGGCCGGTGTACGGGGTGCGGGCGCTGCTGCGGGAGGCGGCGGGCTGGTCGCCGGCCAGCACCCGGGCCCGCTCGCCCGCCTTGAGGCCGCCCAGGATCCGCTGGACCTCGGCGAGCCGGCCCTGAACCTCGGCCTTCTTGGCCGCCGCGGCCTGCCGGGCGCCGTCGAGTTCACCGAGCCGGCCGGCGGTCTCGGCGCGCAACTGGTCGAGGCGGCGCTGCTGGCCCTTGAGCTGCTCCAGGGCGCCGAGCTGGGTGGCGGCCGCGGTGTCCTGGCGGCCGGCGCTCTCCAGGTAGTCGTCCGCGTCCGAGGTCAGCATCAGACGCACGGCCGGGTCGAGGCCGCCGGAGCGGTACTGGGCGGCGGCCACCGCGCCGAGGGTCTCCCGCAGCGCGTTGAACTTCCCCTGCTGAACGGCGAGTTCCTCTTGGAGGGTGCCGGTGCGGGCCTGCAGCTGCTGCTGGCGCTCCTGGAGCCCGTTGTACTGCTCGGTGGCCGCCTCCGCCTCCTCGTACAGCGTGTCCACCTGCCGCTGGACCTGTTCCGAGGGCTTGGGCTCGGCGTGCGCGGCGACCGCCGGCAGCAGCAGGGCGCCCCCCGCGCCGAGGGCCAGGGCCCCGAGGCGGCGCCGTCCGGCGGGGGAGGGGAGGCGGTGCTGGCCCATGTGGTGCTGCTCCCTGGGGTCGGGTCGATCGCTCACTACTAATCTCCTAAGCAAATTAGTAGGAACTCGCCCCGAAAGGCAAGCCGTCGCAGCCCTTGGCCCGGGCCGGGCCCGCGCCGATGATGGGGGTGCAGTCGACGGGCGATGCGGGGGAGGCGGGCCGTGGCACCGACCGAGGACCGCGCCGGTGAGCTGGTCGGCGCGCTGGTGCTGATCTCGGTCGGCGGTGTCTGCCTCTTCCTGGGCCTGCCCGACGACGGCCCGGTCACCTGCCACGGCGAGCCGATGGGGACCGACGACTTCTGCGGCCCGGTCGCGGGGCGGGTGATCACCGCTACCGGCGCGCCCCCACCGGGCAACTACTCCTCGGTCGCCGAGCAGCAGCACGCCGCGACCCCGGCCGCCATCTGGCTGGGTGTCGTCCTGCTGCTGCTCGGCCTGGGGTCGCTGCTGTCGGCGCTCAAGGCGTACGCGGACCGGCCCCCGGACCCGGGGAGTTGAGCCGACCGGCGGTCGGACGGGGCGGCGCGGGCGGCTCAGAGCAGGTGCGGCAGGCAGGCCAGTACCGGCGGCACCCCGGCCGTCAGTGCGGCCGCCGCCACACCGAGCACGACCAGCGTGCGCGGCGGGCGCGGCTGCCGGGCGGCCAGCCGGCCGGCCCGGGCCAGCGCGTGGTGTCCGGCGGTGAGTGCGGTGGACGGTGCCGGACCGGCCGCGACCACACTCATCGCGCCGGCCAGCGCCCGGACGGAGTGCCCGCGCAGCGCCCGGTCGTCGGCGGCCATCTCCAGCAGGGCCCGGGTCTCCTCCTCGACCAGCCGGCCGAGCGGCAGCGGGGCGAAGCTGCGGGCGAAGGCCTCGGCCGCGCAGGCCGCCAGGTGGTGGCGGCCGGTCAGGTGGCCCTGTTCGTGGGCGAGGGCGGCGGCCAGCTGCTCGGGGGTCAGCGCGTCCAGGGCGCCCCGGCTGACCACCACCCGCCGCCGGCGCCCGGGCAGGCAGTAGACGGTGGGCGCCGGGTGCTCCAGCACCAGGGCGCCGGGGACCAGGTCGCGTCGGCCGGCCAGGTCGAGCAGGGTCCGGTGCCGGGCGCGTCCGCGGGCGGCCGCCGCCAGCCGCCGGGCGAACAGCGCGGCCGGCACCAGGACGACCGCCAGCGCCGCCGCGAGCGCCAGCCGGGACACCGTCTCGGCCGGGGCGGACAGGCCGCACAGGTGCAGCAGCCGGTCGTGGTGGTGCGGAGCGGGGTCGACCAGCTGCCGGACGCCCAGCGCGACCGCGGCGACGGCCGACACCCCGAGCGCCTGCCAGGCCAGCACGCCGAGCACCGGCGCCCGCCGGGTCCAGGCGGCGCCGGCCAGCCGCCGCGGCAGCACGGCCGCGACGGTGACGGCCCAGGCGGCCAGCAGCAGGGCGGCGGTCACGGCCGGGCTCCGGCGCCGCCGCCCGCGGGCCCGCCCGTACCGGGGCCATCCGCGCCGGGCCCGTCCGCGCCGGGCCCGCTCTCCGTCAGGCCGGCCAGCGCCCGGCGCAGCGCGGCGAGCTCCGCGGGGGAGATCTGCTCGACGAACCGGGCCAGCGCGGCGGGGGTGTCCGGGGTGCCGCCGAGGGCCTCGCGCATCAGCTCGGCGGTGTAGGACTCGCGGCTGCGGGTGGGCGCGTAGACCCAGGCCCGGCCGGACTTCTCCCGGCTCAGCAGGCCCTTGGTGTGCAGGATGTCGGCGACGGTGAGCACCGTGGTGTACGCGACCGGACGGTGCAGGTTGAGGTCGTCCACGACCTCGCGGACGGTGGCCGGGCGGCCCCAGCCCCAGAGCCGGTCCATGATCTCCGCCTCCAGCTCGCCGAGCTTGCGCGCCACCGCGGTACCTCTTCCGTCGCCTGCCGGGCCGCCCCGGCCGTCCGCGTCATGGTATGCGCCCGCGGGACCCGGGCGGCCCGGGGTGTGCCGGTCCGGGGTGGCCGTCGCTCACCCGAACCGCTCACCCGAACCGCTCTGCCGGGTGGCCGGTGGCGGGGGGCGGGCCAAGGGTGGTGGGCGGGGGCCAGCCGAGTGAGGAGTGGTCATGGAGCGTCGGATCGTGCCGGGTCGTGGGAGCGGGTCAGGGCGCCGGGCCGCGGTGACGGCGGTGGCGGTGGTGGCCGCGCTGGTGGGCGGAGCCGCACTGTCGGCCTGCTCCTCGAGCACGAGCCCGTCGCCGACGGTGTCCTCGGCGCTGCAGTCCGGACTGTCGGCGGCCGCCTCGGCCGCCGGGTCGGCGGCCCAGAGCCTCGCCTCCGGCGCGGGCTCCGCGGCGGCCTCGGCGGCGGGTTCCGCCGTGTCCTCGGCGGCGGCGGCCGCGTCCTCGGCGCTCTCCAGCGTCAAGGGCGGGCTGGACGCGAAGAGCGACATCTCGCTCGGCTCGGTCACCTCGGCCTCCGACGGCCACCTGCAGGTGCCGATCACCGTGAAGAACACCGGCTCCCAGGGCTACCAGTACACGGTGCAGGTCAACTTCAACGACGCCAGCGGCAACCTGCTGGACGTGGTGCTGGTGAACGTGCCGGAGGTGACGGCCGGCGGTACCGCGCAGGCGACCGCGACCACCAACCGGACGCTGTCGGGGACGGTCAAGGCGGAGGTCGCCTCCGCGCTGCGGTACTGACCCGGCGCTGACCCGGCACGCGGTCCCGGGGGTGCCCAACCTTAAGGGCGGCTCAAGGGGCAAGTGGTGGTCTTGACGGCGGAGTTGGTCTAGTCCATTTTTATGGCCAGGTGCAGGGAGCCCCTGGGCCGGCGCCGGAGGTCCTGGACCTCCGGCGCCGGTTCGGCTTATCCGGGCGCCCGTCCACCGGCTCGACCCGCTCCATCCGCTCCATCCGCTCCACCCGTTGACGCAGTACGAAGGCCCCGCTCGATTCCACTGTCATGCCCCTGACGCCACGGCCCCACCCCGGAGCGTCGCACCCGCGGGGCGTGGCGGGATCCCCCACGACCAGGAGTCACGCAGCCATGCATCGTTCCGTTCCCGCCCCCCGGCCGCAGGGCCGGCGGCGGTCCAAGAGCCTGACGGCTCTGGTGGCCGGCACCGCCGCCTCCGCCCTCCTCGGCACCGCCCTCGCCCTGACCTCGGGCGCCACCGCCCAGGCCGCGCCGACCAACTCCACCGGCGCCCCCGCGACCAGCGGCGGCATCAAGGTCGCCTACTTCGACCAGTGGTCGATCTACGGCAACGCGTACTACCCGAAGACCATCCAGGACACCGGCGTGGCCGGGAAGCTGGACTACCTGATCTACGACTTCGCCAACATCAACCCGACCACGCTGTCGTGTTTCGAGGCGACCAAGGCCGCCTCCCAGGACGAGAACAACCCCAGCGCCGGTGACGGCGCGGCGGACGCGTTCGCGGACTACCAGAAGAGCTTCGGCGCGGACATCTCGGTCGACGGGGTGGCGGACGCCTGGGGCCAGCCCATCGCGGGCAACTTCAACCAGCTGAAGAAGCTGAAGGCGAAGAACCCCAACCTCAAGGTGCTGCTGTCGATCGGCGGCTGGACCTACTCCAAGTACTTCTCCGACGCGGCCGCCACCGACGCCTCGCGCAAGAAGCTGGTCTCCTCCTGCCTCGACATGTTCATCAAGGGCAACCTGCCCGTCGACGCGGGGTACGGCGGCGCCGGCTCGGCGGCCGGGATCTTCGACGGCATCGACATCGACTGGGAGTACCCGGGCGGCGGCGGCCACCTCGGCAACCACGAGAGCGCGAGCGACAAGCAGAACTTCACCAAGCTGCTGGCCGAGTTCCGCACCCAGCTCGACGCCCAGGGCGCGGCCGACCACAAGACGTACGCGCTCGCCGCGGCGGTCGGCGCCGGCCAGGACAAGATCAAGAACATCGAGACGGACAAGGTCGGCCAGTACCTGACCTTCCTGGACGTCATGACCTACGACATGCACGGCGGTTGGGAGGCGCAGGGCCCGACCAACCACCAGGCGCCGCTCTACTCCGGCCCGAACGACCCGATGACGCCGATCCCGGGCGGCACCGGCAAGTACTCGATCGACGCCGCCATCAAGGCCTGGACCGTCGGCGACCCGCAGTACGGCATCGCGGGCGGCTTCCCCGCCAACAAGATCAACATGGGGATCCCGTTCTACTACCGCGGCTGGACCGGCGTGCCCAACAACGGCAAGAACGGCCTGTTCCAGAGCGCGACCGGTCCGGCCGCCGGTGCGGCGATGTCCGGCAGCGTCCCCGGCATCCAGATGTACAAGGAGCTCGCGGGCTTCGTCGACAACCCGGCCAGGACCTTCTGGGACGACCAGGCGAAGGCCACCTACTTCTACGACGGCACCACCTTCTGGAGCGGTGAGGACGCCAAGTCGATCCAGGCCAAGGTCGACTACGCGCACTGCAACGGCCTCGGCGGCTCGTTCGCCTTCTCGCTGTACGACATGGGCACCAAGACGGCCCTGTTCGACAAGATGGTGACCGCCACCAACGGCTCCGCGGCCGACTGCCCGGCGGCCCCGAGCAGCCCCTCGCCGTCCGCCACCTCGGCCTCGCCGAGCGCCTCGGCCTCCCCGTCGACCTCGGCCTCGCCGTCCTCCTCGCCGTCGACCTCGGCGTCCCCGTCGAGCTCGCCGACCACGCCCGGCACCTGCACCGCGCCGAGCTGGAACGCCGCCACCGTGTACGCCACGGCCGGCACCAAGGTCAGCTGGAAGGGCCACAACTACACCAACAAGTGGTGGACCACCAACGAGGACCCCACGCTCAGCGGCCAGTGGGGCGTGTGGACCGACAACGGCGCCTGCTGAACCACTGACCAACCGTGCAACTGAGCGCCCGGCCGGGACCCGGCCGGGCGCTTCGCGCGTCCGGTGTCCCGGCGGAGGTGGGCGCTCGTGACAGCGGCGGGGCGCAGCCCGTTCACGGGCACTTCTCCTCGAACTTGACCACGCCGAGCGACACCGGCTGCCCGTTCAGGTCGGTACCCGGCTTCGGGTCCTGCGTGCACACCTGCCAGTTCGATTCGACCAGCACCATGCGACTGTCCTTCAGGTCCTTCACCTGGAGGGAGGTCGACCGGTCGAGGACGTTTCGCACCGCGGCTGCGGACTTGCCCCTGAAGTCCGGCGTGGTCGTTCCGGCCTTCGGTGTCTGGGCACCCTGATCCTGTGTCGGGCACTGTTCGTCGAGCTTCACCGCACCCATGTCGACGGTCGCACTGCTGGACTGCTGGCCGGCCGGGGGTGACTGGGTGCACACTTTCCAGTCCCGGTCCAGGATCTGCATGCGGCCGCGGCCGAGAGCGTCGTGACTGGTCATCGTGGAGAATCCGGCCGCCTGCGCCCTGTCCTGCGCGGACTGCAGGCCCATACCGACGAAGTTCGGCAGGTCTGCGGTCCGCGTGTTCGCCGGAGCGGAGGTGGCCGCGGCCGGGGAGGCAGACGCTGCCGCCTCGGGCGGGGGCGCTGTCGCGGCCTGCGCCCCCGCCGGCGTGGCGGCCGGCTGCCGCCCGGGCCCTCCGGCGAGGCCTGCGGCGATCACGATCACGGTCGCGCCGACGCCGGCGGAGATCACCTTGTGTGCCTTCACCCAGTCGGCCAACGAGGGCTTCTGCGGAGGTGGGGTGCCCCACTGGGGTGGCTGGGGGGTGAAGAAGCGTTGCTGACGCACGGACGGCTCCCTGCAGGTGCGGTGACCCGGACACGCTCGCAGGATGCGTGTTCGCGCGGTGGGGGAGTTGCGAAGTCGTTACGGGAGGTGCTCTGGTGATTACTGCTTGTCAGTGGCTCGGCTAGGGGCCTCTTACCGCCTCGGCGGCGAGTTCGGCGTTCGACCCGATCTGATGGGCGAATCACAGCTCGGCAACGCGACTGCGCGCCGCCCTGATGCCTCGGTACGGTCCAGCCCTCACGACGACTGCCCCGGGGGCCTTCTGTATGCGCGGCACCACTCTGATCGCCATTGCTCTGCTCGTCGGGGCGACCGCCTGTTCGAGCAGCGGCAGCGCTGCTGTCGCCGGTGCGTCGCCCAGACCGCAACCCACCCTGACCATCCACGTACCCGCCCCGGCCGTGACGGTCACAGCGACAGCCACCATCACCGTGACCGCGGCGCCCGAAGACGGCGAGACTCCCGCTGTCGAGCCCGACGGTCAGATCGCCGGCAGCGGGACCTATCAGGTCGGCGTCGACATCCAGCCGGGTACCTACAAGACACGTGGTCCCGGCAGCCTCGGTCTGTGCTACTGGGAGCGAGCCAGCAGCAGCGACGGCGGCTTCGAGTCGATCCTCGCCAACGACAACCTCACCGGCCAGGGGGTGGTCACGATCAAGAAGACCGACGCCGTGTTCAAGACGCAGGGCTGTCAGGCCTGGGTGAAGACCGGCTGACCCCGGCGCGCCCGTGCCGCATCGGGGTCACGGAACGGGCGCATGGCCCGGCTTCCGGGCGAACGGCCAGATTGCCCGCGTCTGCGTGGGGTCAGTCCAGGTCCTCGGTGCGGCCGAGGGCGTCCGGCTGGGTCACCTCGATGCGGCGGAGCATCCGGCCGAGCATGGCGGACAGGGCGGGGCGCTCCTCGGGGGTGATGTCCTGGAGCAGGTCGGCCTCGAAGACGGCGGCCATCCGCATGAGCTCGAGCCACTTGTCGCGGCCGTCCTCGGTCAGCTCGATGATCACCCGGACCCGGTTGGTCTCGTCCCGGTCGCGGGTGACCAGGCCGTCGGTGACCATGCGGTCGATCCGGTGGGTCATCGCGGCCGGGGTGAGCCCCAGCCGCTTGGCCAGCTCACCGGGTCCGAGCCGGTACGGGCTGCCGGAGATGACCAGCGCCTTGAGCACCTCCCACTCGGCGGACGTGATTCCGAGCACAGCCAGCTGCCGGCTGTAGGCCACGTTCATCCTGCGGGCGAGCCGGGAGAGGGTGGACACGATGGTCTCCACCTGGGGGTCCACGGTCGGGAATTCCCGCTGGTAGACGGCCACCTGCTCGGCGATGCCCAGCTCGCCGTCGTCCGGCGGCGCGGGTCTGCGTGCGCTCATGCGGACCATTGTCCCACGCAACCCTGCAGTCGTTAAGCCTTTGACGTCTCAACCTTTCGATGCTTAGAGTTCAGGCCTAAAGTTTAGCTCTTAAATCTTCCGGCCTAAACACGACAGGTCCGAAGTCTCAAGCGAAGGGGTGTGCACGGTGACCGGCACGGTGAAGCAGCAGAGGCAGCAGCGGTACGGGGCGGGCGGCCCGCTGCGCCGCGTCCAGATCGGCAACGCGCTCAGTGCGTTCGGCAGCGGCTTCACGATGCCGTACATGTTCGTCTACGTGGACCAGGTGCGCGGGCTCGGCTCGCTCGCCGCGGGGATGGTGTTCACCCTCTTCGCGCTGGCCGCGCTGGCCGTCCTGCCGTTCACCGGCCGCGGCATCGACCGGTACGGGCCGCGCCCGGTGCTGCTGGCCGGTGCCGCGCTGGCCGCCGTCGGCGCCTTCTCGTTCGGGCAGGCCACCACCACGCCGACCCTGCTGGTGGCGTCCTTCCTGTTCGGCGCCGGTGTCACCACCTGCCAGCCGGCCCTCGCCACCATGATCGTGCGCAGCTCGGCCAAGGCCGACCGGGCCCGGGCGTTCGCGCTCCAGTTCACCCTGGTCAACCTGGGCATGGGCATCGGCGCGCTGGTCGGCGGGCAGATCGTGGACGTCGCCGACCCGGCCAGCCTGACCCGGCTGTTCACCATCGAGGCGCTCACCTTCCTGGGCCTGGCCGCCGTCACCGGCACCGCCCGGATCCCGGCCGCCGCCGCAGAGGAGAGCGGGCCGGTCCGCCGGGACGCGCCCACCGGCCTGCGCGCGCTGGTCCGGGACAAGGCGATGCTGCGGCTGTGCCTGCTGGCCGGGCTGATCTTCTTCACCTGCTACGGGCAGTTCGAGTCCGGTGTGGCGGCCTTCGCCACCGACACCGTCGGCACCGCGCCGTCCACCCTGGGCGTGGCGATCGGTGCCAACGCGCTGACCATCGTGGTGCTGCAGATGTTCGTGGTGCGGATCACCGAGCGCCGCCGCCGCACCACCGCGATGGCCGCGGCCGGCGTGGTCTGGCTGGCCGCCTGGGCGATGGCCCTGGTGGCCGGGCTGATCCGGACCGAGGCGGCGGCCGCCACGGTGGCCATCGTCGCCATCTACGCGCTGTTCGGCGTCGGCGAGTCGCTGCTGGCGCCGACCCTCGGCCCGATCGTCGCCGACCTGGCCCCGAGCCGGCTGCTCGGCACCTACAACGCCGGGTACGCGCTGGTGAAGCAGATCGCCGTCGCGGTCGGCCCCGCGGTCGGCGTGCTGCTGGTCGGCTCCGGGACCTGGCCGCTGTACCTGGCCGCGATGGCCGCCTGCACCCTGCTGATCGTCGCGCTGTCGGTCCGGCTGCGCGGGCACCTCACCCCGGCCCAGGACAACGTCCGGGTCCTGACGGTCGCTCAGCAGCCGGTCCGGGAGCTGCAGACCGCCGCCTGACCGGGGCCGCGGACGCCCGTCCCGGCCGGATCCGGGGCCGCACCCGCTCCGGGTGCGGCCCCTCCCGGGACGGGACTACGCTCGGTAACGTCGGAGTGGTCCCCGTCCGGAGAGGGGCGAAGCATGACTTCCGACGTGCTCGACTCCGGTGGCCCGGCCGCCCTGCGGTCCGGACTGCTCGGGGACGTGATCGGGCCCGGCGACAGCGGCTACGACGAGGCGCGGGCCGTCTTCAACGGCATGGTCGACCGCAGACCGGCGGTGATCGCGCAGTGCGCGAACCCCCGTGACGTCGCCTCGGCCGTGGCCTTCGCCCGTTCGCACGGGCTCGAGCTGTCGGTCCGCGGCGGCGGCCACGGGGTGACCGGTGCCGCCGTCGCCGAGGGCGGGCTGGTGGTCGACCTGCGCCGGATGAACGCCGTCCAGGTCGACCCGCGGGCCGGCACCGCCCGGGTCGGCGGCGGGGCCACCATGGCCGACCTCGACCGGGCCACCCAGCCGTACGGCCTCGCCACCACCGGCGGCCGCGCCTCCACCACCGGCGTCGGCGGCCTCACCCTGGGGGGCGGCTCCGGCTGGCTGGAACGCAGGTTCGGGCTGATGTGCGACAACCTGCTCTCGGCCGACCTGGTCACCGCGGACAGCCGCCGGGTCCGTGCCGACGAACAGCAGCACCCCGAGCTGTTCTGGGCCCTGCACGGCGGCGGCGGGAACTTCGGCGTGGTCACCTCGTTCACCTTCGGGCTGCACCCGCTGCCCGCCTTCGCCATCGCCCTGCTGCTGTGGCCCGCCGAGGCCGGGCCCGAGGTGGTGCGCCGCTACCGCGACTACCTGGACGACGCCCCGGACGAGGTCGGCGGCGCCCTGCTCTACCTCACCGCGCCACCGGAGCCCTTCGTCCCGTCCGACCTGGTCGGCCGGCTCGCCGTCGGCGTCCTGCTCACCTACACCGGCGGCCTCGGCCAGGCCGAGCCGGTGTTCGAACCGCTGCTCGGGCTCGGCCACCGGGCCGAAGTGATCGCCGAGCTGCCGTACGCGGACGTCCAGTGCATGCTCGACGACCCCCCGGGGTACCGGAACTACTGGTCGGCGGAGTACCTGGCAGGCTTCCCCGACCAGGCGGCGGACCTGTTCTGCGCGCGAGCGCGGGACATGGTCACGCCGTCGCCGTCCCAGCACGTGCTGTTCCCGCTCGGCGGGGCGGTGGCCGCAGGCCGCGACGACTTCCCGGTGCCGTGGCGCTCCGCGCCCTGGGCGGTCCACCCCTTCGGCCTGTGGGAGGACCCGGCCGACGACGAGCGCGGCCGGGCCTGGGCCCGCGCGGTGTGCACGGACCTCAGGCCCTGGTCGGTCGGCGCGGTCTACCTCAACTTCATCGGGGACGAGGGCGAGGAGCGCCGACGCGCGGGGCTCGGCGAGCGCAACGCCCGCAGGCTGGCGGCGGTCAAGGGCGAGTACGACCCGGACAACGCCTTCCACCTCAACCACAACATCGTCCCGGCCTGACGCGGGTGGGGGCGGGACCGCGAGGGGGCGTGGGGCGGTGCCGGGGCGGGGGTGCCTTCCGGCCTGACGCGGGCGGGGGTGGGACCGCGAGGGGCGTGGGTGTTGTTGGGCGGATGGCGGGGGTGCCTTCCGGCCTGAAGCGGGTGGGGACGGGACTGCAAGGGGCGGCCGGCGGTGCCGGGGGCCGAGGGGCCCCCGGGTCGGGGGGTCAGGGGGCGGTCGGCATCAGGAGTGAGAAGGTGCCCTCGCGGTCCGCGAAGCGGATCGCGAGGGGTGCGATCGGGCCGCCGAACTCGAGTACCAGCTGTCCGGGGCCGCCCGCCGCCACCGCCTCGAGCAGGAAATCGCGGTTGACCAGCACCCGCAGGTCCCCCGCCGCGGCCCCGCCCGGGTCCGCGGCCACGCTCAGCGCACCCCCGGCGTCCACCGCCAGCACCGACACCGGGTAGTCCGCGCCGTCCTGGCCGCGCCGGGCCGCCCGTACCGGCCCCTCGGCCAGCGCCCGGCGCAGCCGGTCCGCGTCCGTCGCGACCCGGTGGGTCGTCTCCAGCCGCACCAGCGCCCGGTAGTCCGGGTAGTCCTGGTCGATCCGCGCCCCGCCCGCCGAGCGGCCGTCCACCGTGACGGTCAGCTGCTCGCCGTCCAGCACCAGCCCGGCCGGCCCGGCGGAGCCCTCGAGCAGGGCGCGCACCTCGTCGGCCAGTGCCGTCGGCACGATCACGCTCAGCTCCGGCCCGTCCTGCCCGGCCACCGGGGCCTGCGACAGCGCCAGCCGGTAGCGGTCGGTGGCGACCAGGCGCAGCACCCCGCCGGCGGTCTCGAACAGCACCCCGGCGACCGCCGGGTGCTCCCGGCCCGCCGCGGCGGCGAAGCGTACGGCGTCCAGCGCGGCCGCCAGCGCGGCGGCGGGTACGGTCAGGCGGATCTGTCCCACGGGTGTCTCCCTCAGCTCGATCAGGGTCCGGACCGCGGAGAGTTCACGGCGGGCGTCCGCCAGGCCGTCCTCGAGCCTGCGCAGGTGGGCCTCGACGGCCTGTCCGGCCGCCTCCGGCCCGCCGTCCAGCACCCGCCGGACGTCGGCCAGCGGCATCCCGACCCGGCGCAGCCGGGCCAGCAGCCGGGCGTCGGGCAGTTGCTGCGGCGCGTACCAGCGGTAGCCCGTGCGCGGGTCCACCCGGGCCGGGCAGAGCACCCCGGCGCCGTCGTAGAACCGCAGCGCGCTGACGCTCAGCCCGCTGTCCCGGGCCATCTCACCGATACTGCGCATGCCGCTCTCCACACCGGGAACCCTGGGCCCTCGACCAGGTCGAGGGTCAAGCCGCGCCGGCCGCCCGGGCCGGGGAACGGCGAAGGCCCGGCAGACTGGTCTGCCGGGCCTTCGTGCTACTGAGTAGCGGGGACAGGATTTGAACCTGCGACCTCTGGGTTATGAGCCCAGCGAGCTACCGAGCTGCTCCACCCCGCGTCGGTGAACACGACCTTACGGCACGCGGCGCCCAAAGCGAAATCGCTTTCCCGCGCGCGGGCGGCGGATCACCGGGCCGCCCGCCCCCGGCGGGCTAGGATCACCCCGAGGCGACACAGTGTCAGGCCCGGCCGGCGTCCCCGTCAGCCGGACCCACCGATCGAACCGGCGAGGTCATGGCGCACGCGGCAGTCACCGACACCCCTGCCCCCGTCCAGGCTCCCGCCCCGGCCCCGGGCGGGCCGGCCCCGTGGGCGGTCCGGTACTCCGGCTGGCTCGGCCCGCTGGCGGTGGCGCTGTTCGCCGGGCTGCTGCGGTTCTGGAACCTCGGCAGGCCGAACGCCTTCGTCTTCGACGAGACCTACTACCCCAAGGACGCCTGGTCCCTGCTGCGGCAGGGCTACGAGGGCACCTGGCCCAAGGACGCCAACGACCTGATCCTCGGCGTGCCGCAGCGGATCCCGCTCTCCGCCGACCCGGAGTTCATCGCCCACCCGCCGCTCGGCAAGTGGGTCGTCTCGCTCGGCGAGTGGGTGTTCGGGCTGCACCCCTTCGGCTGGCGGGTCATGGTCGCGCTGCTCGGGACGGTCACCGTCCTGATGCTGGCCAGGATCGGCCGCCGGCTGTTCTCCTCCACCCTGCTCGGCTGTACCGCCGCGCTGCTGATGTCGGTGGACGGCCTGCAGTTCGTGCTCAGCCGGGTCGGGCTGCTGGACGGCGTGCAGATGTTCTTCGTGCTCGGCGCCTTCGGCTGCCTGCTGGTCGACCGGGACCGCACCCGGGAGCGGCTGCGCGCCGCCCGGGCCGAGGGCGGCCGGGCCGGCGACCAGGTCCGGCACGGCCTGCGGCCCTGGCGGCTGGGCGCCGGTGTGCTGCTCGGCTGCACCTGCGCGGTGAAGTGGAACGGCCTGTACATCGTGCTGGCGTTCACCGTGCTCACCCTGCTGTGGGACCAGGCGGGCCGCCGCCGGGCCGGGGCGTACCGCCCCTGGCGCTCGATGCTGCGCCGGGACGCGCCGTGGGGGTTGCTCTCCGCGGTCGGTGCCGCGCTGGTGGTCTACCTGGCGAGCTGGACCGGCTGGTTCGCCACCGGCGGCGGCTACGACCGGCACTGGGCGGACGGCCGGGCCGGTCTGTCGATGCCCCGCACCCCGGTCGTCGACATCCCGCTGCCGCAGATCCCGATGACCTGGGTGCCCGCGCCGCTGCGCAGCCTGTGGCACTACCACGCGCAGATGTACGACTTCAACACCGGCCTCTCCGACCCGCACTCCTACCAGTCCAACGCCTGGAGCTGGCTGGTCCAGGGCCGCCCGGTGTCGATGTACTGGCAGCAGCTCCCGCAGGGCCAGGGCGGCTGCACCGCGCCCGAGGGCTGCGCCAGCCAGATCCTCGGCCTCGGCACCCCGGTGCTGTGGTGGGCCGCCTGCTTCGCCCTGGTGTACGCGCTGTGGCGGTGGTTCTTCCGGCGGGACTGGCGCTCGGGCGCGGTGCTGGCCGCCGTCGCCGGCATCTACCTGCCGTGGTTCCAGTACCAGGCCCGCACCACCTTCTCGTTCTACATGGTGGTGCTGGTGCCGTTCCTGTGCCTGGCCGTGGCGCAGCTGCTGGGCGCGCTGCTCGGCCCGCCCGGTGCCTCGCCGGTGCGCCGCCGCTGGGGTGCGGCCGGCGCCGGGGCCGTCGTGCTGGCGGTCATGGCCTGCTTCCTGTTCTTCTACCCCCTGTACACGGCGGAGGTGATCCCCATGTCGGACTGGCGGGACCGGATGTGGTTCACCAGCTGGATCTGACCGGTGGCGGCACCGGCCCAGCTGCTACCGGTCACCCCGCTGCTCGGGGTGGTCTGCGCGGTCCTGCTGGCCGGGGCGGTGGCCGTCGCCGGATGGGGACGGCTCGGCCACGGCCGGGCGGTGCTGCGGGCCGGGCTGCGGGCGGCGCTCCAGCTCGGCGCGGTGGCCCTGGTGATCGCCTGGGTGGTGGGCTCGCTGTGGGCCACCGCCGCCTTCGTGCTGCTGATGCTCGGCGTCGCGGTGCGCACCGCGGGCCGGCGGATCACCGCGGGCCCGGACTGGGCGTGGGCGGCGGTACCGATCACCGCCGGGGTGCTGCCCGTCCTGGTGCTGCTGCTCGGCACCGGGCTGCTGCCGCACCGGGGCCTGGCGGTGGTCCCGGTGGCGGGCATCCTGATCGGCGGCGCGCTGAGCGCCACCTCGCTGTCCGGCCGCCGGGCGATGGACGAGCTGCGCACCCGGCACGGCGAGGTGGAGGCGGCCCTCGCGCTGGGCTTCGAGGACCGGGACGCCCGGCTGGAGATCTGCCGGGCGGCCGCGGCGACCTCGCTGGTACCGGCGCTCGACCAGACCAGGACGGTCGGGCTGGTCACCCTGCCCGGCGCGTTCGTCGGGATGCTGCTGGGCGGCGCGACGCCGGTCCAGGCCGGGGCGGTGCAGCTGTTCGTGCTGGTCGCACTGCTCCTGGTGGAGTCGGTCGCGGTGGTCGCGGTGCTGGAACTGGTCGGGCGGGGCCGGCTCACCCCGGATCCGGTCGGGGCCGTGGGGTAGGCTGGGCGACTGTTGAAGGGGAGTAGCCCTCCACCGGAACGTCGACATACTGGCCCGCTCGCGGGCCCGGCGCCCGGGACACCCGCACTCCGGGGTGTTGGCGAGACCTTCGGCCGCAGTCCTGTGATCATTCCAGTGCTGTCGGGCCGAAGCGTCCCCTCGCGGAGCTCTCCGGCCGGGCAGCCCGACCGAGAGACGACCGACACCCCGATGAGTCTGACCGTTGCCGCCGTCACCTTCGGCATCATCTTCCTCGCCGAACTCCCCGACAAGACCGCGCTGGCCAGCCTGGTCCTCGGGACCAAGTACCGCGCCTCCTACGTCTTCGCGGGCATCGCCGCCGCCTTCGCCCTCCAGGTCGGCCTGGCGCTGGCCGCCGGCAGCCTGCTCGCCCTGCTCCCGCAGCGCTGGGTCGAGGGCGTCACCGGACTGCTCTTCCTGGCCGGCGCGGCGATGCTGCTGCGGCACAAGGACGAGGAGGACGACGGCCAGGAGGCCAGGCAGCCGTCCTCCGGCAGCTTCTGGAAGGTGGCCGGGGCGAGCTTCGCGGTGGTCGCGGTCGCCGAGTTCGGCGACCTCACCCAGATCATGACCGCCAACCTGGCCGCCAAGTACGCCGACCCGCTGTCCGTCGGCCTCGGTGCCTGGCTCGCGCTGTGCGCCGTCAGCGGCATCGCCATCCTGGGCGGGCAGAAGCTGCTGAAGCACGTCCCGATGCGGGTGATCATCCGGGTGGCGGCCGGTGTGATGCTGCTGATGGGCGCGTTCAGCCTGGTCAGGGCCGTGGTCGGCTGACCCTTGCCGCGCCCCCGCCGGGGCCCGCCCCGGCGGCCCGGCGGGCCGGATCAGCCCATCGCCTCCAGCTGACCGCGGGTCACCGGGCCGTACTTGCCGCGCTCATTCGACGGGATGTTCTGCCCGTACACGGACTGGAAGTAGCTGACGGCCTGCTTGGTGCGGCCGTCGAAGGTGCCGGTGACCAGCGAGTCGTCGTACGCCCAGTACAGGACGTCCGCCAGCCGCTGCTGCATGGCGCTGACGTCCGGGCCCTTGTCGCCCTGCTGCAGCATCGCCCGGACGGTGATGGTCGGGGTGGGCGCGCTCGGGCTCGGCGAGGCCGTCGGGGACGCGGGGGCGGTCGGGCTCGGCGGGACGCTCGGCGCGGTGGCGGACGGGCTGGCCGGCGGTTTGCTGGTGGCCGCCCTGGACGCACTCGCCGAGGGCGAGGCCTTCTGGCTGGGGGAGGCGCTCGGGGACGCCGAGGGGCTCGGGGTCACCGGGGGCGCGGCCTGTTCGGGGGAGGACGCGCTCGGCATCGGCAGCGCCTGGTCCGAGGACTTCCCGCCGTCCGAGGGGGCGAGCGCCATCGCCAGCCCGGCGCCCAGCGCCACGATGCCCAGCCCCGCACCGACCACCACGGCCCGGCGGCGGCCCGCGGTGCCCCGCCGGCCGCCCGGCGCGGACACCCCGGCGGGGGCGAGGACCTGGTACGAGCCGAGGTCGGACCGGCCGGTCCGGTCCTGCTGCGGCTGCCCGAACCGGTGGACGGGCTCCGGCCCGGCGGGCGGCGCCGACGGGACCGGCGGCAGCAGCGCCGTCTCCTGGTTCCCGCCGTACCGGTACGGGTCCTGCTGCGCCGGCATCCGGGTGGGCGGCTGCGCCTGAGCGTGCGGCTGAGTGTGCTCGCGGGCCTGAGCCGGGTGCCCGGGGCCGCCCGGGGCCGGGGCCTGCGGCAGCAGTTCGGTGGCGAACGGGTCGGCCGCCGCCGGTGGTTCGTGGCCGACCGCCGCCGGAACGTACGGCCGCACCAGCGGCGGGCCCTCGATGTGCGGGAGCACCACGGTCTCCTCGACCGGGGAGGCGCATGCGCAGCCGCCTGCGGTACGGGGCGCTCCGCACCGGTGGCAGTGCTCTGCCGGCATGGGCCGGTCCTCCTCGGGTCGGGTGTGAACGGGCCCGATTATGCAGGAGGTTGCCGGGTGTGGACAGGCTCGTTCGCCCGCTCCGGCGGTCATTGTCCCGGTTGATGACGATACGAACGTTGTGAACGATCGGTGTCGATCCGGTGTCAGGCGGAGTCCGTCGAGGGGAGCTTCGAGGGGTCCAGCACCAGCTCGGCCGGCGGCGCGGACGCCTCGACCGGCCGGTCGAAGCCGCCGAACCAGACCGTACCCGCGCCGTCGCCGGTCAGCGTCTCGATCTTCACCGGGTACGGCGTGCCCTCGGCGGCGACGTAGATGTCCGAGTCCACGGCGGCCGCACTGTGGTACTTGACGGTCTGCGCGCCGTCGATCCGGTCGGTGCCGCTCCGGGTGAGCACCCCGAGGTTCGAGGACAGGCCGCCGTACTGCGCCAGCAGCCGGTCCAGGTCGCACAGCGGGGCGAAGGCGGGCCAGAGCTCCCGGTCGCCCGGCGGGACGGCCAGGTAGTGCCCGGCCACGCCGGGGGGCAGCGCCCGGCCGCCCGCTCCGCCGCCGAGCGCCGGCAGGGACCCGCTGTCCGGCTTGATCCAGCGGCGGTCACCGAGCGCCAGGAACTCGTAGGTGCCGGAGCCCGACACGCTGGTGCGCCCGGCGCACGCGCCGTGGCGGTCCAGCGAGACCCGGATCTCGACGTCCCGGCCCCTGGCCTTCCCCAGGTACGTCACGGTCAGCGACTGCGCCGCCCGCAGGGCCTCCGCGGCCCGGTCGACGCTCTCGTACGGCGACAGCGCCGTGGCGGTGGCCGACGGGTCCGGCGCCCGGTGACCGCCGCCGCAGCCGGACAGCGTGAGCGCCAGGACCGAGCAGGCCGCGGCCGCCCCGGCCGCCGCGCGCCGTCCCGTGCCCGGGCGCCGTCCCGTACCCGTGCGCGGCCCCTTGTCCGTGCGCGCCCCCATGACATCCCCCCGGACGGTGTCGATCTCCGCCGGAGGCTAGCAGCCTGGTCCGACGGTCCGTCAGCCGGCCCTGAACTGCTGCGGGCTGACGCCGTTCACCCGCTTGAAGGCGGCGCTCAGCGCGAACGCACTGCCGTAGCCGACCCGCCGGGCGACCGCCGCCAGGGTGGCGTCCGGCTCCCGCAGCAGGTCCGCGGCGAGGGCGAGCCGCAGACCGGTCAGGTACGCCATCGGCGGCTCGCCCACCAGCTCCGCGAACCGCCGGGCCAGCGCGGCCCGGGAGACCCCGGCGGCACCGGCCAGAGCGGCCACCGTCCAGCCGGCGGCCGGATCGGTGTGCAGCAGCTCCAGCGCCCGGCCGACCACCGGGTCGCCCTGCGCCCGGTACCAGCCGGGGGCCCGTGCCTCGGGACGGGCGAACCAGGCCCGCAGCGCGGAGCTCAGCAGCAGGTCGAGCAGCCGGTCGAGCACCACGTCCTGGCCGGGCCCGTCCCGGCCGATCTCCTCCTCCAGCAGCGGCACCAGTGGCGAGGACCACTGCGCGCGGTCCAGCACCAGCAACTGGGGGAGGGCCCGCAGCAGCCGTCCGCTCACCTCACCGCGCAGCTGGTACGTGCCGCTCAGCAGCACCGTCGACCCGCCCGGGCCGTCGCCCCAGGCCCGGACCCCGAGGTCCATGTCCGCACACAGCTCCACCCCCTCCGGGGTGGTCGAGCGCTGACCCGGGTGGATCACCACCCGCGGCGCGCGGTCCGGCCGGTCCGCCACGGTGTACGGCTGCGGGCCGCGCGCGATGGCCAGGTCACCGGGGTGCAGTTCGACGGCCGGGCCCGTGTCGGGCACCACCCAGACCTCGCCGCGCACCGGCGTCAGTACGGTCAGCGGCGCCTCGTCCTCGATCCGCACCGACCACGGCGGATCGAACACGGACCGCAACAGGAAGGCGCCCTGGGCCCGCGGCCCCGCGAGCAGAGCGGCGAGTGCGTCCACGGGGCCCAGCTTAGGACCGGCCTGGACGCGCACGCATGCGGCCGAGCGTTCCGGCCATGGCCGCCCCGGTGGCCCCGGCGGTTGACTTGCGGGCATGACGGTACTTCGAACGGCGACCCTGGTCGCGGCCACCGTGGCCACCGGGCTCAGCGCGGGACTCTTCTACAGCTACGCCTGCTCGGTCATGCCGGGCCTGGCACGGGCGGACGACCGGACCTTCGTCGAGGCGATGCAGCGGATCAACGTGGCCATCCTGAACGGCTGGTTCGCGCTGTCGTTCGCCGGCGCGATGGTGCTGCTGGTCGCCGCGGTGGTGCTGCAGTTCCGGGGCGGCGGCGGGCCGGCGCAGTGGTGGGTGCTGGCCGCGACGGTGCTCTACGCGGTGCTGCTGGTCGTCACGATGGCGGTCAACGTGCCCCTCAACAACCGGCTCGCGGCGGCCGGCGACCCGGGCGGCGGGATCGATCTCGCCGCCGTGCGGGCCGACTTCGAGCAGGTCTGGGTCCGCTGGAACGTGGTCCGCGCGCTGGCCGGCACCGCGGCGTTCGCGTGCCTGGCCCGGGCGTTGACGCTGACCGGGCGTTGACCCGAGCGGGCGTTGACCCGAGCGGGCCGCGGCTCCGCCGCCTGACCGCGGCCGGCTGCCCGGCCTCAGGCGGTCCGGCGGTAGCTGCTGCCGTCGCGCGGACGCTCCAGCCGGCCGTCCTCCACCAGGTAGCGGCGCAGCGCCGAGCAGTCGTCGTGCACCGTGCGCAGCGCCTCGTTGACCTCCTGCTCGGTGTACGAGCGGCCGGGCTCGAAGAGGGTCTCGGTGAGGTGGGCCAGCAGCTGCTCGCGCCGGGCGGCCCGGCGGGGGATCGCGGTCAGCCGGCCGTGCGAGAAGAGCGCGGCCACCGCGCCGGACGGCGGCGCGGACCGCTCGGACGGCTCGGGTCGGTCGGATCGCTCGGGTCGGTCCTCGGTCATGGGTGCTGCCTCCGGGTCGGTGGATCGCTGCCCCGGACGCTGCCATGCCGCACCCCCGCCGGTCACCCGATTTTGGCCCGGCGCCGCGCAGGCGGGCGCCGCGGGTGGGGCAGGATGGGGTCATGAGCATCGTGAAGATCAATGTGCTGACGGTCCCGGCGGAGATGCGGGAGACGCTGGAGAAGCGGTTCGCCGCGCGGGCCGGGGCGGTGGAGAACTCGGACGGGTTCGAGTGGTTCGAGCTGCTGCGGCCGGTGGAGGGCACCGAGCAGTACCTGGTCTACACCCGGTGGGCCAGCGAGGAGCACTTCAAGGCGTGGATGGAGGGGCCGATGCAGGCGGCGCACCGTCAGGGCCCGCCGTCCGGGGCGGACGAGGCGCCGAAGCGCCCGGCGGCCTCGGACTCGACGCTGTGGTCGTTCGAGGTGGTGCAGTCCGCGGGCCCGAAGGGCTGACCCGCGCTCCGACGCCCGGCCCCCGGCCCCCGGCCGGGGCCGGGCGTCAGCCGTTCTCGCGGAACTCGACCGGGGCGCCGAACGCCGCCCGGCGGGTGGCCCGCCGCAGGGCGCGCAGCACCGGGCCGCCGACGGTCAGGCACAGGACGGCGGTGAGGGCGGCGCGCGGCAGGTCCCAGCCGAGCGAGGTGGTGAGGCAGTACACCGCGAACCGGACCAGGTTGTCGGTGACCGGGTCGCCGGGGACGAAGGCGACGGAGCTGCCGAGGCCGGCGATGTAGGGCCAGCCCTGGAGGTTCATCACGGTCCCGTACGCGATCGAGGCGAGTGCCCCGTAGCAGGCGAGCATGGTGAGTTCGGCGCGTCCGCGCAGGGTGGCGGCGCCTGGCAGCAGGCCGGCGCCGAGGCTGACCCAGCCCATCGCGAGCATCTGGAACGGCAGCCAGGGCCCGACCCCGCCGGTCAGCAGCGCGGAGGCGAACAGCGTGACGGCGCCGAGCACGAAGCCGAATCCGGGCCCGAGCGCCCGTCCGGCCAGCACCATCAGGAAGAACATCGGTTCCAGGCCCGCGGTGCCCGCGCCGAGCGGCCGCAGCGCGGCCCCGGCGGCGGCCAGCACCCCGAGCAGCGCCACCGACTTGGCCTCCAGTCCGGGCCCGCCGCCGGCCTCCCGGCCCTCCGCGATCTGGGCCAGCACCACGCCCAGCAGCAGCGGCATCAGCAGTGCGAACAGCCAGGGCGCGTCGGTGGAGTGGCCGACCAGCGCGGAGTCGGTGGCAGCCAGCAGCGGCCAGCCGAAGCCGGCCACGCCGATCAGCGAGACCAGGCCGAGCACGGCCAGCGAGCGCCGGCCGAGCGGGACCGGGCGTCCCAGCAGCAGCCGGCGGTCGGCAGGAGCGGAACGGCCGGACGGTGCGGGGCGGTCGGCAGGTGCGGGGCGGCCGGACGGGCGGGTCACGAGGACGCCGCCAGGGCCGCGGTGACCTGGCCGACCGTCAGGAAGCCGGGCACCGCGAGCACCTTGGCGACCTGCGGGGCGAAGGTCGGCGAGGCGACCACCACCTCGGGCGTCGGTCCGTCCGCGACGATCTCGCCCTCGGCCAGCACCACCGTACGGTGGGCCAGTTCGGCCGCCAGTTCGACGTCGTGGGTGGCGAGCAGGACGGCGTGGCCGTCCGACGCGAGTTCGCGCACCACCTCGACCAGCCGGCCCTTGGCGGCGTAGTCCAGGCCGCGGGTGGGCTCGTCCAGCAGGATCACCGGCGGCCGGGCGGTGAGCACCACCGCCAGTGCGAGGGTGAGCCGCTGGCCCTCGGACAGGTCGCGCGGGTGCAGCGCGTCGTCGATGCCGGGCAGCAGCCGGGCGACCAGGGCGCGGCAGCTGCCGGGGGCGGCGTCCGCGTCCTGGTCGGCGGCGGCGCACTCGGCGCCGACGCTCTCGCCGAACAGCAGGTCGCGCGGGTCCTGCGGGACCAGCCCGATCCGTCGGACCAGCTGCTTGGGTGCGGTGCGGTGCGGTTCCAGGCCGCCGACCCGGACGGTGCCCGAGCCGGGCCGGTGCAGGCCGACCAGGCTGCCCAGCAGGGTGGACTTGCCGGCGCCGTTGCGGCCCATCAGCGCGGTGATCTCGCCGGGCCGCAGCGTGAGGTCGACGCCGCGCAGCGCCGCGACCGGCCCGCGCCGGACCGCCAGCCGGACGGTCTCGGCGACCGGTTCGCCGGTGGCGGGCGCTGTGGGGGCGGGGGAGTGGCCGGCCAGCCGGGTCCGCAGCGGGGCGGCCCTGCGGCGGGCGTCGCGGACCGACAGCGGCAGCGGCGACCAGCCGGCCGCCCGGCCGAGGGCGACCACCGGCGGGTGCACCGGTGAGTGGGTCATGATCTCGGCGGGCTCGCCGAGGACCGGCGGCTCGCCCCGGCCGGGCAGCAGCAGCACCTGGTCGGCGTACTGGACGACCCGCTCCAGCCGGTGTTCGGCCAGCAGCACCGTGGTGCCGAGGTCGTGCACCAGGCGCTGCAGCACGGCGAGCACCTCCTCGGCCGCGCCCGGGTCGAGCGCGGAGGTGGGCTCGTCCAGCACCAGCACCTTGGGGTGGACGGTCAGCACCGAGCCGATCGCCACCCGCTGCTGCTGGCCGCCGGAGAGCGAGCGCAGGGCGCGCCCGCGCAGCTCGGCCAGGCCCAGCAGGTCGAGGGTCTCCTCGACCCGGCGCCGCATCACGGCGGGGGCCAGGCCCAGCGACTCCATGCCGTAGGCGAGTTCGTCCTCGACGGTGTCGGTGACGAAGTGCGCGAGCGGGTCCTGGCCGACCGTGCCGACCAGGTCGGCGAGTTCACGCGGGCGGTGGTCGCGGGTGTCGCGGCCGTCGACGGTGACCCGGCCGGTCAGCTCGCCGCCGGTGAAGTGCGGGACGAGGCCGCTGACGGTGCCCAGCAGGGTGGACTTGCCGGAGCCGGACGGGCCGACCAGCAGGCACAGTTCGCCCTCGGGGACGGTCAGGTCGACCCCGTGCAGGGCGAATCCGGCGGAGTCGGCGTAGCGGACCGAGACCCGGTCGAAGGTGATCACTGGGTGCTCCGGGGCGGTTCGGGCGCGACGGCGGCGGGCAGCAGGCCGAGCAGGATCGCGGCGGCCGGCAGCAGGGGCAGGGTGGGGGCGGCGAGCGGGACCACGGACGGGGTGAACGCGTCCGGGTAGCGGCCGGAGAACCAGATCGTCAGCGCGGCGACGGCCGCCCCGCTCGCGCTGACCAGCCACTCCGGCGGCGCCCACGGGTCGGGCCGGTAGCGGGTGCGCACCGCCCGGCGGCTGCCCAGGGCCAGGCCCGCACCGGTGACGGCGAGCCCGAGCACCAGGACGGGGAACGCCCATCCGGCGCCGCCCGGGGCGAGCAGCCCGTAGCAGGCGCCGCAGACGCCGAGCAGGCCGAGCACGGTGAGCGCGGCGGTGGCCCGGGAGAGGTGGCGCGGGACGTCGGCGGTGCGGCCGAAACCCCGGGTGTCCATCGCGGCGGCCAGCGCGACGGACCGTTCCAGGGCGCCCTCCAGCACCGGCAGTCCGACGCTGAACACGGCCCGCACCCCCCGGTCGGCGCGCCCGCGCAGACGGCGGGCGGCGCGCAGCCGCTGGACGTCGGCGACCAGGTTCGGGGCGAAGGTCATCGCCACCACGACGGCCACCCCGGCCTCGTACAGCGCGCCGGGCAGGGAGCGCAGCAGCCGGGACGGGGAGGCCAGCGAGTTGGCCGCGCCGACGCAGATCAGCAGGGTGGCCAGCTTCAGGCCGTCGTAGAGGGCGAACAGCAGGCCCTCCAGGGTGACCGGCCCGCCGATCCGCACGCCGCGCGCCCAGTCGGGCAGGGGCAGTTGCGGGAGGGTGAAGAGCACGTGGCTGCCGGGGACGGGTGAGCCGAGCAGCACGGCGAACACCATCCGGATCGCGACCACCAGCAGGCCGAGCTTGAGGAACGCGCCGTACGAACGGGACCAGGGGGCGTCGCTGCGGCGGGCCGCCACCACGTACCCCGCCACGGCGACGATCAGCAGGAGCAGCAGCGGGTTGGTGGTCCGGGACGCGGCGGCGGCCAGGCCGAGGGCCCAGAGCCACCAGGCGCCGGGGTGGAGCAGGCGAGGGCCGATGGTGGAACGTGTTCCGGTTTTCGGGGTTCGGGGCACGGGGTGGGGATCCTGGTGGAGGGTCAGTGGTGTCGGCGGCGGGCCTGCACCACGGCGCCCGCGCCGAGCAGCAGGACCAGCGCCGCACCGGCGATCAGGCCGACCGAGGGGCCACCGCCGCCGGAGGACTTCGAGGTGGCCGCCACCGGTTCGCCGCAGCCGGCCCGCGGGTACCCGGCGATGGCGCACAGCAGGCCGGCGGAGTCGTAGCGCAGCGGCGGCGCCACGGCGGCCAGCACCTCGGCCGAGGTCGCGCCGGAGGGCACCGACGCGCAGGCGGTGCGCGGCGCGGGCGGGGACTGCCCGGGGTCGAGCGCGCCGGGCGGGGCGTCCGCTGCGGTGCCGAAGTCCAGCACCACGGCGACCCGCTTGCGGCCCGCCGCGGCGGCGGTGGCCCCGCAGGCCGCGGCGAAGTCCACGGTGCCGCCGGGCCGCGCGGCCTGTTGGCCGCCGTCCGGGCTGTCTGCGAACCGCCAGCCGTCGACACCGCCGTCCGGCGGGACGTACGTGGTGGGGCCCTGCTGCTGGTACACCCAGGCGTCGCCGGACCACTTCCAGAACGACCAGTAGCGGTACCCGGCCGCCTCGGCGGGGGCGGCGGCCAGGCCGAGCAGGACGGCGAGGGCGAGGGCGAGCAGCCCGGCGAGGACGGCGGCGGGGCGGCCCGCCGCCGTCCGGCGTACGGCTCCGGTCACTTGGGCCCGTCGCCCTTGTCGCCTCGGTCGCCCTGGTCGCCCTGGTCGTCCTGGCCGCCCGGGCCGCCCCGGTCGTCCGGGCCGCCCTTGTGGTCCTCGGGCCGCCCGGCGTCGGCCTGCGGCTGCTCCGCAGGCGCCTGCGGCGGCTCGGCCTGCCCGGTGGCCGGCTGCTCGCCCGGCGTCTGCCCGGTGGCCGGCTGCTCCGCGGCCGGCTGCCCGGCGGACGGCTGTGCGGCCGGCGCCGCCTCCGCAGTGGCCGCCTCCGCGGTGTGGGGGTGCTCGGGGTGGTGGTGGGTGCTCAGGTGCCGGGCGCCGCGGCGGCGGCTGAGGCTGATCAGCAGGCCGCCGCCGACGCCGATCAGCAGGCCGACCCCGATCAGCCAGCCGGTCGACAGCCCGGGGTCGGTCTTCGGGATGGTCGCCCCCGGCGCCTTGGTGGCGGTGGGTACGGACTGCGGGGCCGGCCCGGCGTCGATCAGCAGCTGGACCAGGTTGTGGCCGTCGAAGTCGTACGGGTCGACCTTGGCGGCGTGCGCCGCCAGCAGCAGGGTGGCGGCGGCCGCGGCGTCGGTTCCGTCCTTGCCCTGGGCGGCCCACGGGTAGCCGTTCTTGGCCAGCCAGTTGGCGGCCGGGGCGGCCTGGTCGGGGTGGCCCGCGCGGACCAGGCCGAGCACGGCCCAGGAGGTGGCGGTGAAGTCGGGGCCGGGGGTGGCACCGGGGGTGTTCTGCACCAGGTGGTCGCCGCCCGCGGACAGCTGGGCCGTCAGGTACGCCGAGACGGCCTCGGCCGCGTCCGCGTGCGGCACGGTCGCCGCGGTGGAACCGGCCGGGCAGGCGGGGGCCGTGGGGGAGGGCGAGGTGCCGGTCCCGGTGGGCGGCGCCACCGGCAGGCTGCCGCCCGCGGCCGCCAGGGCGGCCTGGGCGGAGGCGAGCGTGTTCGGGGCCAGCGAGCCGTCCGGGGCGGGCTGGTAGGCGAAGGCGCCGCGCTGGTCGGCGGGCGCGGCGCAGCCCAGCTGGAACGCGGCGAGGCCGTCGTAGGCGCTCTTGCCGGCCTTGGCGGTGCCGGCCGGGTCGGTGCCGGCCGCGACCAGCGCGTTGACCGCCAGCGCGGTGGAGTTGGCGTCGCCCGGGCCGCCCGGGTTGTACGCCCAGGTGCCGTCCGCGTTCTGGACGGTCTTGAGCCACTGGGTGCCCTTGGAGACCGCGTCCTGGTGGCCGCCGAGCCGCACCAGCGCCTGGACGGCGACGGCGGTGGCGTTGCTGTCCTCGGTGGCCGGGTCGCAGGCGGTGGCCGGGTCGGCCCGGTACGACGGCCAGCCGCCGTCCGCGCACTGCTGGCCGGTGAGCCAGGAGACCGCCGAGTCGGCGGGCACGACCTGGTCGTCGGCGAGCGCGAGCAGGGCCAGCGACTGGCGCCAGACACCGTCGTAGGTCGGGTCCCCCTTGCCGTACAGCCCGGCCGGCACGGCCACCGGGGCGGACGAGGGTGACGGCGTGTCGGCCAGTGCGGGCGCGGCGGCGAGGCCGGCGAGCAGCAGGGCGGCCACGGCGGCGGTGACCGGACGGGCGGCGGTCGGCATGGGGGGTGGTGCCTTTCGGTGGGCGGTGGCAGCGGCCCGGCCGGGCCGCCCGGACCCGGGCGGAGCCGGACGGGGGTGCCGCCGGGGCGCTCGCCCCCTTCAGGCCCGCCGACGGGCCCTGACGGGCCGGCGGCGGCTCGGCCGGTACCGCGTCAGGTACGGCCTTTGCCCTGGTGGGAGGCGGATGGAGTTGTCGTGCCCCGACTCTAACGGCCCGGCGGACGGCTCCCGTGCCAACACGGTGTGGCCTCGGTCGCACGGCGGCACGGCCCCGCCCGGGCGGGTGCGATCCGCCGTGGGCGGGGAACGGGATGAGAGGGCATCAGGTGCCAGGTGGCCCCGCCGCCGGACCGCCCGGCCGACGTCCCCTCACCAGCCCGCGGCGCGGGGGTGTCCCCCGGTGTGCGCGGGGGCGGCGCACCGCCGCGGACCGGACGAACCCCTCAGCGAGGAGTCAGGAGGCGGGCCGCGGTGTGCAGGTCGGCCCGGACCTCGGCCAGCGAGGAGCGGCCCGACAGCCAGCCGATCAAGGTCGCGTGCCAGGTGTGGCCGATCACCCGCAGCGCCGCCTGCTGCTCCGCGCCCGGCGGGCCGGGCAGGGCCGCGGCCGCCAGCACGATCGCCGACGTCAGCCGCGACACCTCGTCCACCTCGTGGCTGACCGAGCGGTCCGCGAACGACAGGGCCCGCACCATCGCCTCGGCCAGCCGCGGTTCGCGCTGCAGCGCCTGGAACGCGGTGGTCAGCGCCTCGGCGACCCGGCCGGCCGGATCCTCGCCGGCCGGCGGCCGGCGCCGGACCTGCCCGTGCAGTTGCTCCAGCTGCTCCCGGGCCACCGCGACCAGCAGGTGCACCTTGGAGGGGAAGTACCGGTACAGGGTGCCCAGCGCCACCTGCGCGCCCTCGGCGACCTCGCGCATCTGGACCGCCTCGTAGCCGCCCCGGGCGGCCAGCGCGGTGGCGGCCCGCAGGATGCCGCGGCGCCGCTCGGCCTGGCGCGGGGTCAGCGCGGTGCGGGCCGCGGTGGTGGTGGTCAAGGAAGCCCCCGGACGGCTGGTCGCGATGTCGGGTCCCAGCGTGGCGTGAATCACCTGCCCTGGCTCAGAACGGGAAGCTACGGGCCGGTATCTTCGAGGTCTCTCGTTGTTCACCCGCCCAACAGCGAGCTCCACACCACCATGAAACGTGATCTACTTTACCGGCCGTGCCCACTGCGGTGAGTAGGGATAAGGGGCCAGGATGACCGCGCTGCCGCGACCGCTGCGGATCGCCCTGCTGTCCTACCGCGGTGACCCGTTCTGCGGCGGCCAGGGCGTCTACGTCCGCCACCTCTCCCGCGAGCTCGCCCGCCTCGGCCACCACGTCGACGTGATCGGCGCCCAGCCGTACCCCGTCCTGGACGAGGTCGAGGGACCGGGCAGCGTCCGCCTGGTGGAGCTGCCCAGCCTCGACCTGTACCGGTCCGACGACCCGTTCCGCACCCCCGCGCTGGCCGAGTACCGCGGCGCGGTGGACGTGCTGGAGGTGGCCGGGATGCGCACCGGCGGCTTCCCCGAGCCGCTCACCTTCTCGCTGCGGGCCCGGCAGTACCTGGCCCGGCACAAGGGCCGCTACGACATCGTGCACGACAACCAGACCCTCGGCTACGGCCTACTCGGCCTCGCCCGGCACGGCTTCCCGCTGGTCACCACCGTGCACCACCCGGTCACCGTGGACCGCAAGCTCGAACTGGACGCCGCCGCCACCCGGCTGCGCCGGCTCTCGCTGCGCCGCTGGTACGCCTTCACCCGGATGCAGCGCCGGGTCGCGGCCCGCCTCGACCACATCATCACCGTCTCCGCCAGCTCCAAGGCCGAGATCACCGAGCACCTCGGCGCCGCACCGCGCGCCGTCTCGGTGGTCCCGATCGGCGCGGACACCCGGCTGTGGTCCCCGTCCGGGGCCGTCGGGGTGGTGCCCGGACGGATCGTCACCACCTCCAGCGCGGACGTCCCGCTCAAGGGGCTGGTCTACCTGGTCGAGGCGCTGGCCAAGCTGCGCACCGAGCGCGACGCCCACCTCGTGGTGGTCGGCAAGCGGCGGGCCGAGGACGGCCCGGTCGCCGAGGCGGTCCGCCGGTTCGGCCTGGAGGCGCACATCGAGTTCCGCACCGGGCTGACCGACCAGGAACTGGTGGACCTGTACCGCTCCGCCGAGGTGGCCTGCGTGCCGTCGCTGTACGAGGGCTTCTCGCTGCCCGCCGCCGAGGCGATGGCCACCGCCACCCCGCTGGTGGCGACCACCGGCGGCGCGATCCCCGAGGTGGCCGGCCCGGACGGCGAGACCTGCCTGGCGGTCCCGCCGGGCGACGCCGGCGCGCTCGCCGCCGCCCTCGGCCGGCTGCTCGACGACCCCGCGCTGCGGGCCGCGCTCGGCGAGGCCGGCCGGGCCCGGGTGCTGGCCGGCTTCAGCTGGGAGCGGGCCGCCGAACTGACCGTCGAGCGCTACCGGGCGGCCATCGCCACCGGTGCGGGGCGCCGGGCCAGGGCCGGCGCCGGCTGGCGCTACGTCTGACCGTCCCCCGGCCCGCCGGACCCTCAACCCTCAGCAGTACCGCAGCAACGAATGGGAGCCCCGCAGTGCTGACCGTCGATTTCTCCCGCTTTCCGCTCGCCCCGGGCGACCGGGTGCTCGATCTGGGCTGCGGCGGCGGCCGGCACGCGTTCGAGGCCTACCGGCGCGGCGCGAACGTGGTCGCGCTGGATCAGAACAGCGAGGAGATCGCCGAGGTCCGCAAGTGGTTCACCGCCATGGAGCTGGCCGGCGAGGCCCCGGCCGGTGCCTCCGCCGTGGCGATGGAGGGCGACGCGCTGGCCCTGCCCTTCGAGGACGGCACCTTCGACAAGGTGATCATCTCCGAGGTGATGGAGCACATCCCGGACGACAAGGGCGTGCTCGCCGAGATGGTCCGGGTGCTCAAGCCCGGCGGCCTGCTGGCCGTGACCGTGCCGCGCTGGCTGCCCGAGAAGATCTGCTGGGCGCTGTCCGACGAGTACCACGAGGTCGAGGGCGGCCACATCCGGATCTACAAGGGCGACGAGCTGGTGGAGAAGGTCCGCGAGGCCGGCCTCACCCCGTACGGCAGCCACCACGCGCACGCGCTGCACTCCCCGTACTGGTGGATCAAGTGCGCGATGGGCGTCGACAACGACAAGGCGCTCCCGGTCAAGGCGTACCACCAGCTGCTGGTCTGGGACATCGTCGGCACCCCGGTGATCAGCACCCTCACCAGGGCCGCCGAGAAGGCCCTCAACCCGGTGATCGGCAAGAGCTTCGTGGTGTACGCCTCCAAGCCGCACCTGGCGGGCAAGTGACCGCCGCCGTCCCCGAGGTGCTGCTGCTCGACGGGGTGCTGGACGCGGACCGGGCCGCCGCCACCGTCCGCTCCATCCTGGCGGACCAGGACGGCGACGGCGCCATCCCGTGGTTCCGCGGCGGCCACCTCGACCCGTGGGACCACACCGAGGCCGCGATGGCCCTCGACACGGCCGGCGAGCACGCCGCCGCCGAGGCCGCCTACCGCTGGCTGGCCGGCCGGCAGAACACCGACGGCTCCTGGTACGCCGCGTACACCGACGGCGAGGTGACCAACGCGTCCAAGGAGACCAACTTCTGCGCGTACATCGCGGTCGGGGCCTGGCACCACCACCTCAGCACCGGCGACGACGCCTTCCTGGAGTGGATCTGGCCGACCGTCCGCCGCGCCCTGGACTTCACGGTCGGCCTGCGGCTGCCGGACGGCCCGATCGCCTGGCGCCTCGACGAGGACGGCACCCCCGTCGAGGAGGCGCTGCTCACCGGCTCCGCCAGCATCCTGCACGCCCTGCGCTGCGGTCTGGCCATCGCCGACTACCTCGAAGAGCCCAAGCCCGACTGGGAGTTGGCGGCCGGGCGGCTGCGGCACGCGATCGCCCACCACCCGGAGCGGTTCCTCGACAAGGACCGCTACTCGATGGACTGGTACTACCCGGTGCTCGGCACCGCCCTGCGCGGCCCCGCCGCCGCCGAGCGGATAGCCCGCGACTGGGACCGCTTCGTGGTCCCCGGCCTCGGCGTGCGCTGCGTCAGCGACCGCCCCTGGGTGACCGGCGGCGAGAGCGCGGAGCTGGCCCTCGCCCTGTGGGCCTGCGGCCAGTCCGACCGGGCGGTGGAGATCCTGCGCTGGATCCAGCACCTGCGGCACACCGACGGCTCGTACTGGACCGGCTACGTCTTCGAGGACGACGCCATCTGGCCCGAGGAGCGCACCACCTGGACCGCCGGCGCGCTGCTGCTGGCCGTCGCCGCGCTCGGCGGCGACCCCGCCACGGTCGCGGTCTTCGGCGGCGAGCAGCTGCCCAGCGGGCTGGTGGTCAACGACTGCTGCTGAGCCGCGGCCGCCGTCGTCGCGCGGCGCGGGTCAGCCGCGCTGGATGCCCGTGGTGTCGTTGAGCAGGCCGTGGGTGCCGTCCTGGAGCTGGGCGACCAGGGCGCTGCCGCGCTGCTCGACGGCCAGGTACCAGGTGCCCGGGACGAGGTCGCCGACCGGCGGGCCGGCCGGGTTGTCACGCGGGGTCAGCTGGCGCAGCGCCGGCACCGCGAACCAGAACGGGGTGAACGGCGCGGCCGGGGCCGCCGGGGCGGGCGCCGGGACCTGGACCGCGTCCTGCGGCACCGTGGCGGCCGGGTAGCCGTAGCCGCCGGCCGGCGGGGCGGCAGCGTAGCCGCCCTGCTGGGCCGCCGGGTCGCCCTGGCCCGCCGGGGTGCCCGGGTAGCCGTACTGGCCGCCCTGGGGGGCGTTGAACTGGCCGGGCTGGCCGCCCTGGCCGGGCTGCCCCGGGGTGTAGGGCGCGTAGCCCTGCTGCTGCGGGGCGGCGGCGGGCTTGTCGGTCAGCAGCGGCGCCTGCAGCGCGGGCACCAGCGGACCCGCGACCGCGGCGGCGGCCAGCACCAGCACGACGATCACCGACAGCCAGGCGCCGAACGCGTGGTCGACCAGGTCCGAGGGGTCCAGGCCGCGGGTGGTGTCGGCCGCCGAGAGGTAGCCGCCACCGTTGGTGAACAGCGCCCACAGGCCGCCCCAGGCGGCGAAGACGGACAGCGCCACGCCCCACTGGCGGAGCTTGAGGCCGGCCACCAGCCGGGTCTCGGCCGCCTCGCCCTGGAAGCGGGCCAGCAGGATCAGGGCGGCACCGGCGACGCCGGTCAGGAAGACCGTGGCCAGGATGGACAGGAAGCCGCTGTGCCAGACGTTGTACGAGCAGTTCGTCTGGCAGGGTCCGCCCACCGAGGTGTTGGCCTCGTAGAAGGGGAGGAAGGAGAAGACGAAGAGCAGGACAGCCGCACCTGCGACGGCGGCGTCTCCCCTGGTGAGAGCGCGCAGATTCACGAACGTTCCCCTCGTTGGTGTGTCGTGGACGGCGGGTGGTACTCGGCGGAGCCGGGCGGGCCCGGTCCGGCCGATCGGGGCAAAAGCCTAGGGCCAAGCAGCCGCGACGTGCACAGCGCCCTCCCGGAACGGTCCGCACTCGTTGCAGAACGGTCGGCTCCGGACACCCCGCCGGGGACCGCCCCGGGGCCGCCGGCGACCGGTCCGCGACGGCGCGGAACGGCTCAGGAGGTGGTCAGGTAGGCGGTCAGCGCGTCCGCGATGCCCTGGGCCGCGCGCTGCCGCCACTGCGGGTCGGTCATCCGGCCGGCGTCGCCCGCGTTGCGCATGTTGCCGCACTCGATGAACACCTTCGGCACCGTGGACAGGTTCAGGCCGCCGAGGTCGGTCCGGGTGTCCAGCCCCTGCTTCCCGATGTAGTCGGCGAACGGCTCGCCGGTGGCCGCCTTGAAGGTGTCCCGCAGCAGCAGGCCGAGCCGGTGCGAGGGCTCGACGATCGCCGAGGTGTCGGCCTTCCCGGCGGTCACCCTGCCCGGCATGATCACGTGGAATCCGCTGGCCGAGGCCGGCGCGCCGTCGCCGTGCACCGACAGCGCCACGTCGGCCTTGGCCGCGTTGCCGATCCCGGCGCGCTCGTCGATGCACGGTCCCCACGGGCGGTCGCCGTCCTGGGTGAAGACCACCTTGGCGCCGCGGTCCTGGAGGATCTGCCGGGCCCGGCGGGCCACGTCCAGGGTGTACTCGGCCTCGCTGTAGCCGTTGTTGGTCGAGGTGCCGGTGGTGTCGCACTCCTTGCGCGCGTTGCCGATGTCCACCTGGCGGTTGATCTCGGTGGTGTGCTTGGCGTTACCGGTGTTGTGGCCCGGGTCGAGCAGCACCGTCCGGCCGGCCAGCGGGGTCGCGCCGCCCGCCGCGGCCGGGGTGCCCGGCGGGGCGGCCGCCGACGGCGCGTCCGGGGAGGCCGCGGCGCCCGGCGTGCCGGACTGCTCGGCCGGTGCACCGGTGGTGCCGTCCAGGTGGCCCTCGCCCGCCTGGTCCGCCGGCGTACCCGCCGCGCCCGCCCGGTCGGCCGAGCCGGCGGACGCGGCGGGCCCGCTGTCGGCCAGGGCCTGCCAGCCGAGCCAGCCGCCCAGGCAGATCGGTACCGCCGCGCAGCCCAGCAGGACCGTGCGGCGCAGCCGCCGGCGGCGGGCGGGGTGCCCGGCCGGCCCGTCGGCGTACTCGGGGTGCTCGGGGGGCGTGGGGGAGCTGGTGGGGCGGGTCACGAGTGGTTCAGATCCTGTCCGCGGTGCGAGGGGTCAGGCCGTAGGCCTCGGCGATCGGCTTCCACTTTCCGGCGAAGTCGTTCTTCGACTGGGTGGCCTGCGGGTTGAGGTCGCCGGCCCGCTTGTAGTCTGCCGTGCTCGGCGCGGTGCCGTTCACGCACCCCTGGGCCGAGACCACCCGGCCCCAGGCCGCGTAGGCCCGGTCGATGTCGCCCGACTGCTGCCAGGCGGCGTTCAGGGTCTTCGCGAGGTCCGGGCCGCCGGGCAGGTCGCCGAGGTCCAGCTTGGCCAGGGCGGCGATCAGCTGGTCGCGCTGCTGGGCGCCGCTGTCGAAGACCGCCACGGCGGCGTCGGTGTCCGGTTTGGCCGGGCAGCTGCGCACCTTGGCGACCGCGCTGCCGATGCCCGAACGGGCGCTCTCCGCCTGGGCGAGCAGCGCGTCCAGGGCGGTGGCCTGGGCGGCCGCGTTCGGACCGGCGCCGGCCGGGCCCGCCGAGGCGGACGGCGAGGCGGCCGCCGGCGCGGAGGCACCGGGCGCGGGCGCGGCGGTCCCGGACTGCGGCGGCGGCTGCTGTCCGGCCGTGGCGGCGGGCGCCTGCCCGGCCCGGTCCCCGGAGTCGGTGCCGCTGTTGCGGACCGCCCAGGTCACCCCGACGCCGATCACCACGACCAGCGCCACGCCGAGGGCGATGAACAGCGGCGTCCGGCTGCGCGGCGGCTCGTCCTCGTCGACACCCGGACGGTCGCCGGGCGGCGGGTACGCGGGCTGCTGCGGCGGCCCGCCGAACCCGCCCGGGAACGGCGGGCGGGCGCTCCCGTCCGGCCCCGGGAACGCGCCGCCGTGCGGGGGCCCCGGCGGCGCCGGGTAGCCGCCCGGGTGCGGCGCCGCGTGGGGTGCCGGGTGCGGCGTGACGTGCTCGGGGAAGCCGGCCGGCGGCCCGGACGGCGGCGGGGAGCGGAACAGCGGCGGCGCGTCCGCGGCCCCCGTCACCGGCGGCAGGACGGTGGTCGGCTCGCCGCCGAACGGATCGGCGCCGGGCACGGGGAACGCTGCGGGGGCCTGCGGCGGCGGGAAGCCCGGCCGGACCTCGGACCCGTAACCGGGCTCGGACCCGAAACCGGACGGGAAACCGGACGGCGCCGCCGGCGGGGCCGGCGGCTGTGCCGGGGCACCCTGGTCCGTCCTGCGGCGCACCCAGCCGCCCGCACCGCCGCGCGCGGTCGGATCCCAGACCGCCGGCGGAGTGTTCTCCTGATCCGTCATGCCCCTGCCCTCGCCCCCGACGACCTGTCTCACCTGTCAGTCGGACCCGGCACGGTGGCGGGGCCCTGGCTCGTGCGGCACCGGTGCGCCGCCGGCCGGCCCCCGGCCTCCGGCTGCCGCCGACACGCTACCCGGCGGCCGTGCCGCCGGGCCACGGCGGTACCCCTGCGGGACGGCCGTCCCGGACGACGTTAGAGCATCGCTGATCGTTCGCGCAGGGACCCGGCGCAGTCCGCCGCGGTCAGACCCCGGTTCGGCGCAGTACCCGCAGCGAGCCGGTCACCGAGACCTCCTCGAAGCCCTCGGCGAGCGCCCGCAGGTAGACCCGGTAGGGGGCCTGGCCACCGTCCGCGGGGTCCGGGAAGACGTCGTGGACCACCAGCAGGCCCTCGGGCGCCAGGTGCGGCACCCAGCCCTCGTAGTCGCCGGTGGCGTGCTCGTCGGTGTGCCCGCCGTCGATGAAGACCAGTGCGAGCGGACCGCCCCAGACCGCGGCCACCTGCGGGGAGCGGCCCACCAGGGCGATCACGTGCTCCTCCAGCCCGGCCCGGTGCAGGGTGCGGCGGAAGACCGGCAGGGTGTCCATCAGGCCGACCTGGGGGTCGACCAGCGTCGGGTCGTGGTACTCCCAGCCGGGCTGCTGCTCCTCCGAGCCCCGGTGGTGGTCCACGGTCAGGGCGACCGTGCCGCACCGCCGGGCGGCGTCCGCCAGCAGGATCGCCGAGCGCCCGCAGTAGGTGCCGATCTCCAGCAGCGGCAGCCCGGTGCGGCCCGCCGCGGCCACCGCCGCCGCGTACAGGGCGAGGCCCTCGTCGGCCGGCATGAATCCGGTGGCCGCCTCGAAGGCCGCCAGTACCTCGGGCGCGGGGTGGGCGGTGGCCGCCAGGAGGTCGGTCATGGTGGTGCTCCCTGCTCGCGCTGTCGGTGGGTGGCTGGACCCTACTCGATGGTAGGCAGCGGCGCCGCCGCCGGGGCGGCCCGGGTCAGCGCCCGCAGCAGGGCGGCGGCCCCGGCCACCGCGATCATCGCGAGCCCGGTGCCGACCAGGATCTGCCGGGGCCCCAGCACCGGGGCCAGCGCCCCGCCGAGCGCCGCCCCGGCCGGCGCCGCGGTCAGCAGCACCGTCCCGCGCAGCGCCAGCACGGTGGTCAGCCAGCGGGCCGGGGTGCGCTCCTGGAAGAGGTTGGCGACCAGCGCGCTGTACGGGCCGTACACCACCCCGCCGAGGGCGAAGCCGAGCAGCGAGGCGGCGGCCGGGGCCTTCGGGCCGAACGCCAGCATGGCGGCGCCGTGCCCGGCCAGCACGCCCAGCACCACCGGCCACAGCGGCAGCCGGCGCAGCGCCCCGGCGGTCAGCGAACCCGCCACCGCGCCGACCCCGAACACCGCCCAGTACAGGCCGAGCAGATCGGACCCGGCCCGCAGGTCCTGGGCGACGAACAGCGGCAGGGCGACCTCCACCGGCCCCCAGCAGAGGTTGAACAGCCAGGTCACCCCGATCAGCCCGAGCAGTTCCGGCCGGGCCCGCAGCACCCGCAGACCCGCGCCCGTCCCGCCGGCGGCGGCCTGCGCGGTCTCCGGGGTTTCCGGGGCCTGCGGGGCCGCGGGTCCGGGGCGGCCGGCCCGGACGGCCAGCAGCCCGAAGGTGGCCGCGTCCAGGCCGATGATCCAGGCCGGTCCGGCCCACCCGGTCAGCAGACCGGCCAGGACCGGCCCGGCGATGGTCGACACCCAGGTGCTGGTGGACAGCAGCGCGTTGGCCGCCAGCCGGTGCTCCGGCGGCAGCAGCCGGGCGACCATCGCGTACCGCGCCCCGCTGCCCCACGCGTGCAGCACCGACGAGCCGGCCAGCAGCGCGACCATGACCGCAGGGCGCAGCAGGCCGAGCACCTGGGCGAGCGGTACGCAGCCGAGCAGCACCGCCCGCAGCGCGGCGTCCGCCCGGATCAGCCGGTCCGGCGCCAGCGGGCGCATCAGGCGCCCCAGCAGCACCCCGCCGACGGCCCCCGGCAGCACGTACGCGATCAGCGCCGCCCCCACCAGCGGGCCCGCCGACCCGGGCGGCGCGAGTCGGACGGCGAGCCAGGCCACCGCGACCGTGCTCATGCCGTCCCCCAGGTCGGAGACGGCGAGCGCGGTCAGCAGCCGGGCGAACCGGCGGTCGGCGAGCACAGGACGGTATCCCCGCGGCAGCAGCCGCGGGAGCAGGGCTGAGATCATGCGGCCAGGCAAGCGGTTCAAGCGCGCTTGAAGTCAACCGGCGGGGCGCCGCCGGGCGGAGCGAGGAGGCGCCGTGCGACAGCTGGGCATCGGTGAACTGGCCCGGCGGAGCGGCCTGCGGCCCTCCGCACTGCGGTACTACGAGAGCCTCGGGCTGCTCCCGGACGCCCGCCGGGAGGGCGGGCGGCGGGTCTGGCCGGCCACCGTGCTGCGGCGCCTGGCGCTGATCAGGATGGCGCAGCGGGCGGGGTTCACCCTGGCCGAGATCCGCGGCCTGCTGGCGGGCGAGCCCGACCGTCCCGCCACCCGGCAGTGGCGGGACCTGGCCGAACGCAAGCTCCCGGAGCTGGACCTGTTCATCCGCCAGACCCAGCAGCTGCGCGACGCCGTCGCCGCCTGCCTGGCCTGCGGGTGCATGAACTTCCAGGACTGCGAGCTGCTGGCCGGCCCGGCGGCCTGACGGCGGCTCAGTCCTGCTGTCGCAGCTCCTCGGCGATCCGCGCCCGGTGCGGGGCCAGCTCCGCCTCGACGGCGGCCTGCTGCGCCGGATCGGCCGTCACCGACGGTCCGGTGACCGGCGGACGGGTGGTCAGCAGCCGCAGCCGCAGGTGGGTGGGCGGGTGCGTGGCGTCCACGGCACCGAGCTCGCGCGCGGACAGCCGCAGCCGCCGCTCGCGCTCGGACGGCGGGACCGCCGCGATCCGGTCCGCCAGCTCGGTCCACAGGTCCGGCCCGTCCGCGGTGGCGTCGCTGGTCCGGCGGACGGGCCGGGCCAGGTTGCGCCGGCGCAGCACGACCGACTCGGCGGTGGCGTGGAGGAGCAGGACCTCCAGCACGCCGCGGACGGCGGCGGTCCCGCCGGTCTCCGCGGCCAGCGCGTCGGCCCGGTACTCGGCGGCCTGGCCGGACCGGACGGTGAGCCGCTCCAGCGCGCGGTACAGGCCGGTCACGAGGGCGTTGAGGCCGCCCATCAGCAGCCGCTGCACGGTGCCCGCCAGGAAGAACACCAGGTCGACCCCTTCGGAGCGGGACCGGTCCGGCAGGGTCATCCGGTGCCACTCCTCCAGCGCCCAAAGGGCCGAGCCGAGCCAGCGGCCGCGGCGCGAGTCGCCGTTGACGTCGTGGCCGAACTCGTGGCCGAGCAGGGCGATCCGCTGCTGCGGGGTGAGGGCCGCCCACAGCGGGAGTCCGAGGACCAGCAGGCTGCGGTTGCGCACCCCGTACCGGGCGTAGCTCGCGTTGAAGTCGCCGCTCACCACGATCGTGTCGACCGGGCGGCTGCCGACGGCGGCGGCCACCCGGTCGGCCAGGGCGTACAGCGCGGGGGCCTCCTCGCGGCGCAGCGGTGTCACCCCCGGGGCCAGCCGGCCGAAGCGCGGCCGCATGACGTAGGCCACCGGCAGGCCGATCGCGCCGAGCACCCGCAGCGGCCAGGGACCCATCACCAGCAGCGTCACCGATCCCGCCAGCACCAGCAGGGTCACCAGGTGGACCAGCCCCGCCAGGACGGACGCGAACGGCCCCGACAGGTCCCGGTGGGCCGGGGCGTCGTCCGCCACCCCGGCGTACACCTGCTCGGTGCGGGCCCGGACGGCCTGCTCGCGGCGCTCGGTGCGCCGCCGCTCGCGGTCCCGGCGCCGCTGCTCGCGCGGGGTGGGGGCGCCCTCGGCGCGCGGCGGGACGACCAGGTTCCACTCGCAGGCGGGGCACCAGACGGGGAACCCGGGGTCGGTGTCGAGTGGTGCGTGGCAGTCGGGGCAGGCGGCGGGGTGGCCGGCCGGACGGGGGACGGAGGCGTCGGCGGCACCGGCGGGTGCGGGGGTCGGCATGGCGGGTGATCATGCCAGAACGCGGCGGGGTCGGTCGGTCGAATATCCGGCCAGGGCGGTCGGACCCCTGTTCCTGGAACGTGTTCCAGAACCTATTCTCGTAGCGCCGACGACCGGCCCCACCGACGCGAACCCGGGAGCAGCCCATGCGCGCAGCGATCCTGCACAAGACCGGCCAGGACGAGCTGGAGGTCCGCGAGGACGTCGAGGCGGTGGGCTTCGGCCCCGGAAAGGTGCGGGTGCGGCTGCGGGCGACCAGCCTGTGCCACTCGGACCTGTCGGCGATGGCCGGGATCATGCCGCAGCCGGCGCCGTTCGTCCCCGGCCACGAAGGCGCGGGCGAGGTGGTCGAGGTCGGCGAGGGCGTCACCGGGGTCTCGGCGGGCGACCGGGTGGTGCTGTGCTGGATGCCGCCGTGCGGCGCCTGCGCGCAGTGCCGCGGCGGCCGCAGCCACCTGTGCGTGGCGAGCCTGCGCCGGCTGTCGACGCCCACCTTCCGCTTCGCCGGCACCGACGCCTACGGCTTCTACAGCACCGGCACCTTCGCCGAGGAGGTGGTGGTCGCCGCCGACAGCGTGCTCGCCGTGCCCGCCGACCTGCCCTACGAACTGGCCGCGCTGATCGGCTGCGGGGTCACCACCGGCCTCGGCGCCGCCGTGAACACCGCCCGGGTCGAGCCCGGCTCCTCGGTGGCGGTGATCGGCGCCGGCGGGGTCGGCATCGCGGCCGTGCAGGGCGCCCGGGTCTGCGGGGCCGCCAGGATCACCGTGGTCGACCCGGTGGCCTCCCGGCGCGAGCGGGCGCTGGCCTTCGGCGCCACCGACACCGTCGCCCCCGAGGAGCTCAAGGCGGCCGCCAAGGGCCAGGACGGCGGCGGCTACGACTACGTCTTCGAGGCGGTCGGCCGGTCCGCCACCGTCCGGGCCGCGTACGACGCCACCCGGCGCGGTGGCGCGGTGGTGGTGATCGGCGCCGGCGCCAAGGACGACCAGGTGCCGTTCAGCATGGCCGAACTGTTCTTCAACGAGAAGCGGATCCTGCCGTCGATGTACGGCGGCGGCGAGGTGCGCCGGACGATGGCCCGCGCGGTGGACCTCTGGCGGGCCGGGCGGCTGGACCTGGCGGGCATGGTCACCCACCGGCTGCCGCTGGCGGCGGTCAACGAGGCCATCGCCCAGATGCGCAGCGGCGAGGCACTGCGCACGGTGCTGACCCTCGACTGACGCCGGCCGGGGAACGGTCCGGGAGCGTCCCGGGAGCCGCCCGGGGGCGGGGACGGATGCCGTCCCCGCCGTTCCCGGGCCGCGGAGCGTTCAGCGGCGGTGGCGGCCGTGCGGGTCGCTCTCGGGGCTGTCGTCGGGGGCGGTCGTGCCGCGGTGGCGGCCGTGCGCGCCGCCGTCGGCGGCCTCCTCGGCGCGGGCCGCGCCGAGGTCGTGCTCGGTGGTGTCGGTCAGGGTTTCGGACATGAGCTCGTCTTCTCCGTGCGGATAACGGGTGCTGCGTTCGGCAGCGTCGGATGGGCGGTGGTGGCACGCCCGGACCGGATCACCATAACGGCCGGGTCGGACGCGGCCCACCGAGACCCTCCGTGCGGCGCCCGGCTTCCGGGCATCCGCGCCCCGGCGGGCACCCCGGCCGGGCGCGGCGCCGCCGAGCCGGTGGCCGGCCGGTGCGGGGTGGGGCGCGGCCGTACCCGGGGCTCCCGTGCCGGGCCCGGGCCTACCCGGGCCGGCCGGTCCGCAGGAAGCCGGCCAGCACCTCGTGCAGCACCGCCGCCCCCTCCTCGACCAGCAGCTCGTGCCCGGCGCCGGCGGCCTCCACGTACCGGAAGTCGGTGCCCTCCGTGCGGCCGAGCCGCAGCAGTTCGTGCCGCAGCGCACGGGACTGGCCCACCGGCACCACCTCGTCCTGGTCGCCGTGCAGGACCAGCAGCGGTGCGGTCAGCCGGTCGGCCAGCCGCAGCACGTCGCGCGGCCCGCGGGCGTCGTCCAGCGGGACGTCCCCGCCGAGCCGGCTGGTCAGCGCCCGGACCGGCGCCGTCCCCTCGGCCAGCAGCCGCGGACCGGACAGGAACGGCGCGACCACCGCGCAGCGCGCCACCTGGCCGGCCGGCGCCCACGCCGCGGCCAGCAGGGCCAGGAACGCGCCGTAGCTGACGCCGAACAGGGCGGGCGGCTCCAGCCCGAGCGCCGCGCGCTGCCCCGCCACCGCGTCGACCAGGTGCAGCACGTCGTCCAGGTCGGGCCCGCCCCACGCACCCCGGATCGCCGTCGCGTGCTCGTCGCCGTACCCGGTGGAGCCGCGCTGGTTGGGCGCCAGCACGGCCAGGCCCTCGGCGGCCATCCGCTGCAGCGCGGGGTCGAACTCCAGCCGCCAGGCGTCCGCCGGTCCGCCGTGCAGCGCGATCACCAGGTGCGGTGCGCCCAGCCAGCCGTCCCCGCCGTACACCACGGCCTCGACCGGCCCCGCCGGGCCGGCCAGTTCCAGGCTCCGGGCGGGCTGCCACGGCCCGCCGTCACCGGGGACCGCGGAGGCGTCCAGCCGCCAGCCGGCCGGCACCCCGCTCGGATGCCGGACCGCGGCCTGCCACGGCTGCGCCGGTGGCGGCCCGCCCGGCCCGCCACCGGCCAGCGGGGCCAGCTGCAGCGGCAGGGCCACCGCGCCCGGTACGCTCCCGGGCCGCCGGCCGAGCAGCGCGTCCACGTCCATGGTGGCCAGCGCGGCCGGCCGGTCCGGCGCCGAGTACGGCATCCGCAGCCCCGCCGACGACCAGTCACCGACCGCGCCGAGCCGCCCGGGCGGCACCGGGACCGGCTCCAGGCCGCCGCCGGGCCGCCAGAGCGCCAGCGCGGACCCGGCGCCGCGGTCCAGCTGCACGGCGACCCGCGGCGCGGCCGGCTCGTCGGCGCTGCCGGGTGCCAGCGCGACCGGGTGCAGGAACACCCCCGGCAGGTGCAGGCCGTCGGGGAAGCGCAGCGGATCGGTGCCGCCGATCACCCCCCAGCCGAGCCGGTCGGCGCCGGGCGCGTCGCTGCGCACCATGCCGAAGCGGGTGTCCGGGTCGAACAGCACCAGCCGGTCGTTGCTGTCCTCGCCGATCTCCAGCAGCGGGGTGGTCAGGCCGAGTTCGAGGTCGAGCACGACGGACTTCACGGTGGTGCCCGTGACCCGGTCCAGGGCGAGCAGCCGGCCGGTCCGGTCGAGCCAGACACCGCCGCCGTGCAGGCCGGGGAGTTCGGCGATCTGGGCGGGGGCGGTGCCGTCCGCGTGGACCAGCCAGACGGTGGTGACCGGGCGGGTGTCGGAGCCCAGCGCGACCGCGACCGGCCGCCCGGGCCCGGCGCCGGGCAGCGGCAGCACCCGCAGTCCGGGCAGCCGCAGCGCGGCGAGCTCCCGCTCCTCGGCGTACGGGCCGCCGGGCACCGCCGACAGCAGGACCAGGGCGTGCCGGTCGCCGTCGTGCCGGCAGGCCAGGACCCGGCCGTCCGGCAGCGAGACCAGCTGGGTGCGCAGGTGCTCGGAGCGGTTGCCCGGCAGCGGGAGGGCGGTCGGCTCGGCGGGGCCGTGGTCGGGCAGCCGCCAGCTCTCCGGGTACCAGCCGCCGTCGGGGCCGGCGGCCAGGCAGGCGGCGTGCGAGCCGTCGGCCGCGAAGGTGAAGCTCAGGCGGCGCAGGGCGTGGGCGGCACCGGTCCGGGTGGGGGTCTCGCTCACCGGGGGTCACCTCCGGTCGGCTTCCGGTCGTTCGGGTGGGGTGGGTGCGGTGGCTGGGGTGGGTCGGGCGGGTCGGGTGAGTGCGGTGGCCTGCGGCGGGGTGGTGGCAGGCGGCGGCGGGGTGGCCTGCGGTGGTGCGGTGGCCGGCATCGGTGTGGCGGTCGGCTGTGCGCCGGCGGCGAGTGCGGCGCGGACCCCGGCCAGCGGCAGGCGCCGCTCGGGCGCGCGCTCGCGCAGGGCGAGGACGACGGGGGCTAGCCGCCGGGCGGTGCCGCCCTCCCGGGCGGCGAGGGCGAGCCAGCGGGTGAGCCGCTCCTCGACCGGCCGGGCCCGCGGGAGGTCCTCCGCCAGCAGCGGGTCGTGGCCGGTGGCGAGCAGGAAGAGCAGGCCGCCGAGGGCGTACAGGTCGGCGGTGGGTTCGGTGCGGACGATCCGCCGCAGGCAGTGGTGCTCGGGCGCGCGGTACCCCGGGGTGCCGGCGGAGCCGGCGACCGTGCCGGTCCCGGTGGCGAGCTCCAGGCCGACCAGGCGCAGCGCGCCGTCGGGCCGGACCATGACGTGGCCGGGGGAGAGGTCGCGCAGGACCAGCCGCTCGGCGTGCACGCGTTCGAGCAGGCCGGTGAGGGCCAGGGCCATCGGGCCGGCCTCGGCCCAGGGCAGGCCGGCGGTGGCGTCCCGGCGGAGCCGGGCGGCGACCCAGCTGCCGAGCGGGTGGCCGGGGACGCGTTCCTGTACCAGGAAGAGCGCGTCGTCCTGCTCGATCAGCTCCAGCGGGCGGGGGGCGAGCTCCAGGCCGTCGAGCCGGCCGAGCAGCCGGGCCTCGTGTCTCAGCGCGGCCCGGGCGTCGGTGCCGGAGCGGCCCGCCCCGATCCGGGCGCGGGCCTGTCTGACCACCACATCGGTGTCGGTGACGGTGTCCCGGCCGAGGAAGACGCCGCCGGCGGCGCCGTTGCGCACCGCCGAGGTGAGGGCGTACCGGCCGCCCAGCAGGACCCCGCCCGGGCGCCGGCCGGCCACGGCGGGGCGGGCCGAACCCCGCCGCCCGGTCGACCCCCTCCCCTCGACGGGGTCGACCGCCCACGGGGGTCTGCGCGGGCCCGCCGTGCGGACGTCCTCGGCGGCGGCCCCGCCGGGTCCGGCAGGTATCGACCGGTACGCGCTGGCGCTCCCCGGTTCGCCGCGGCCGGCGGCTGGTTCGGCGCGGCCGGCGGCGCCGAACCGGGGGTGCCCCCGGCCGCCGGGCGCGTACGGCCGGTCCGGGAGCGCCGAACCGGGGAGCGCCGCCGGTTCGGGCAGGCCGCGGGTGGCGCGGTGGAGTTCCTCGGCGGGCCGGCGGAATTGCGGATCGTCGGCGGGACGGGGCGTGGTGAATTCCCCGGCCGGACCGCGGCCGCCGTCGCGGGAATTCGGCTCGTGGCGTTTCTCCCGGTCGGCGGCGAATTCGAAGGCGCGGGGATCGACGGCGGTGGCCACGGCGACCGCGTCGGGCACGTCGGCCGGGCCGAGGTGCGGCCCCCACCCCCGCGCGGGGAGGTCCCGGCCGGGCGGCCGGACCGTGCACCGCGGGCCCTCGACGGCGGTCAGCCGGCCGCCGTCGTGGTCCTCCCCTGCCCCGGTGCCGGCCGCGGCCGCCCGTACCAGCTCCACCAGCGTGCCGTCGCGGCCGGCCGGCCCGTCGTGGACCGGCCCTGCCTCCCCGGCCGGACGCAGCGGTGTGCCCTTCCCCATCCGCTTCACACCCCTTCGTCTGCCGGTCGGTCCTGGTGGATTCACGGGTGCCGCCTCCCGCCCCGCCGGTTCCGGTCCGGCACCGGGCCGCCGTGAACGGCGCGGTGCGGAGTTCGGCGGAGCGCCCCTTTTCCGACCCCCCTGGCCGGGGCGGCTCCCGTTTGCAGCACCGAAGTTACTTTCGGAAACGGGAGCCACTCAACGCCCCTCGGGTCACTTCACTCGTAAGGGTGATCTCGATTCGTTTTCGATTACCTGCGACCCCCGCGCTGTGGACCGCCGCGACCGCCCGGCACCCGGTCCGGCCGGCGGGGGAGGCGCCGATGCGCCCCGGCGCGCGGGTTGACGAGCAGCTGTACGGGTTGCCGGGACTGGGCCGCCTGCGCTTCGCGGTAGTCTCGACAGGTGCCGAAACTGTCCGACGTGATCACCGTGCTCGAAGAGGTCTACCCGCCGCGCTGGGCGGAGTCCTGGGACGCCGTCGGCCTGGTCTGCGGCGACCCCGAGGCCGAGGTGGAGCGCGTGCTGTTCGCGGTCGACCCGGTGCAGGCCGTCGTGGACGAGGCCGTGGAGTGGGGCGCCGACCTGATCGTCACCCACCACCCGCTCTACCTGCGCGGCACCACCAGTGTTGCCGCGACCACCTTCAAGGGCCGGGTGGTGCACACCCTGATCCGGGCCGGGATCGCCCTGCACGTGGCGCACACCAACGCCGACCACGCCGCCCCCGGGGTCTCCGACGCCCTCGCCGACGCCGTCGGCCTGCGGGTCACCGGCCCGCTGGTGGCGGACCCGACCGACCCCGAGGGCCGCCGCGGCTCCGGCCGGATCGGCCTGCTGGAGCCGCCGCTGCCGCTCTCCGCGTTCGCGGCCCAGGTCGCCGCCGGCCTGCCGGCCACCGCCGCCGGCGTGCGGGTGGCGGGCGACCCGGAGCGGATGATCGGCCGGGTCGCGGTCTGCGGGGGTTCCGGCGACAGCTTCCTGGCCGAGGCCCGGGCCGCCGGGGTGGACGCCTACCTCACCGCGGACCTGCGCCACCACCCCGTCTCGGAGGCCACCGAGGCCGCCCCGATCGCCCTGCTGGACGCCGCGCACTGGGCCACCGAGTGGCCCTGGCTGGGCCTCGCCGCCAGCGAACTGCTCACCGTCGCCAACCGCAACGGCTGGCTGCTGGAGGCCCGGGTCTCGGACCTGGTCACCGACCCGTGGACGGCGCACGCGCCGATGCCGTTCACCCCCTGACACCCCACGACGCGGCCCGCCCGCCGTCACCACCCGACCGCGTCGCCGGCTGACCGAACCGCAGCCGCCCGACTGACACCAGGAGCTCCCCGCTTGAACGCCGCGCCCGCCGACCAGATCCGCCTGCTCGACCTGCAGGCCATCGACTCCCGCCTCGACCAGCTGGCCCACCGGCGTCGCAGCCTGCCCGAGCACGCCGAGATCGACAAGGCCGGGGCCGACCACACCGCGCTGAAGGACCTGGTCGTCGCCGCCCAGGCCCAGCTCGGCGACACCTCCCGCGAGCAGGCCAAGGCCGAGGGCGACGTCGAGCAGGTCCGTGCCCGGGCCGCCCGCAACCAGCAGCGGATGGACTCCGGCGCCGTCACCTCCCCCCGGGACCTGGAGAACCTCCAGCACGAGACCGCCTCGCTGGCCAAGCGCCAGGGCGACCTGGAGGACGTGGTCCTGGAGGTCATGGAGCGCCTGGAGTCCGCCGAGACCCGGGTCACCGAGCTGACCGCCCGTCTGGAGCACGCCACGGTGGTGCTCAAGGAGGCCGAGGCTCGCCGCGACGCCGCCTTCGCCGAGATCGACGCCGAGGTGGCCAAGGTCCAGCGGGACCGCGAGGTGGTCGCCGCCGCCGTGCCCGCCGACCTGCTGAAGCTCTACACCCGGCTGCGGGAGCAGCAGGGCGGCGTCGGCGCGGCCCGCCTGCACCAGCGCCGCTGCGAGGGCTGCCGGGTCGAGTTCGCGGTCTCCGACCTGAACGCGATCAAGGCCGAGCCGGCCGACGCGGTGCTGCGTTGCGACAACTGCGGACGGATCCTGGTCCGCACCGCGGACTCGGGCGCCTGACCCGGTGGCCCCCCGCAGACTGGTCGTGGAGGCCGACGGCGGTTCCCGGGGCAACCCGGGACCGGCCGGCTACGGCGCGGTGGTCCGCGACGGCGACACCGGCCTGATCATCGCCGAGGCAGCCGAGTTCATCGGGCGGGCCACCAACAACGTCGCCGAGTACCGCGGCCTGATCGCCGGCCTCGAGGCCGCCCGTGCGATCGACCCGGAGGCCGCCGTGGACGTCCGGATGGACTCCAAGCTGGTGGTCGAGCAGATGTCCGGACGCTGGAAGATCAAGCACCCGGACATGCAGCCGCTCGCCGCCGAGGCGCGCACCGTCCTGCCGCGCGCCCAGGTCAGCTACCGCTGGATCCCGCGCGAGCAGAACAAGGACGCCGACCGGCTGGCCAACGAGGCGATGGACGCGGGCCAGGCCGGCCGCCCGTGGGAGCCCACGACCCGACCCTCCGCCGCGCCCGCGGTCGACGCGGCGGCCCCGGTGGCCGGGGAACCGCTCGCCGAGCCCGCCGCACCCAGGGCCGGCTGGGCCGCTCCCGCCGACCTCGGCACGCCCACCACCTTCGTGCTGCTGCGGCACGGCGAGACGCCGCTCACCCCGGAGAAGCGGTTCTCCGGCAGCGGCGGCAGCGACCCGGCGCTCTCCGAGAAGGGCCGCTGGCAGGCCGAGCGGGCCGCCGAGGCGCTGGCCGCCCGGGGCACCGTGCAGGCCGTGGTCTGCTCGCCGATGCAGCGCACCCGGCAGACCGCCCAGGCCGTCGCGGACCGGCTCGGCCTCGAGGTCCGGATCGAGGACGGGCTGCGCGAGCTCGACTTCGGTGCCTGGGAGGGCCTGACCTTCGCCGAGGTCCAGCAGCGGTACCCGGCGGACCTCGACGCCTGGCTCGGCTCCGCCAAGGCGAGGCCCACCGGCAGCACGGAGAGCTTCACCAACCTCACCCACCGCACGGGCGTCGCCCGCGACAAGATCCTCGCCCGCTACCCCGGGAAGACCGTGCTGGTGGTCTCGCACGTCAGCCCGATCAAGACCCTGGTCCGGCTGGCGCTCGGCGCCCCGCCCGACTCGGTGTACCGGATGGAACTGTCGGCCGCCTCGCTGTGCGCCGTCCAGTACTACTCCGACGGCAACGCCTCGGTGCGGCTGCTCAACGACACCGCCCACCTGCGCTGACCGGTGGGGGCCGGCCAGGCCCCCACCCGCCGGTGTCCCGCCGTCAGTGGATCTCCGCCACCACGACGTCCAGCTGCCACGGCCGGCGCGCGGTGCCCTGCGCGGACACCTCCACCCGGTGGCCCAGCTGCGCCAGTGCGTCCACCAGTTCGCCCGGCGAGCCGGGCTCCAGCCCGGCCGTCAGCAGGTCGCGCACCAGCCGGCCCTTGGTCGCCTTGTTGAAGTGGCTCACCACCGAGCGCTTCAGCTCGCCGTCCACCTCGCGCTCGTGCAGCACCCGCACGGTCGCGGTCCGGGCGGCCACCTCACCGGCCGGCTTCCACGCCGCCGCGTACGCCGAGCTGCGCAGGTCCAGCACCAGCCCGTCCGCGACCTCGGGCAGCGCATCGGCCAGCGCGCCCCGCCAGTACGCTCCGAGCGCCCCCAGCGGCGGCAGCTTCACCCCCATCGCACAGCGGTACGGCGGGATCCGGTCACCGATCCGCACCGCACCCCACAGCCCCGAGAACACCAGCAGCGACCGCTCGGCCCGCGCGTACGCCGCCTCGTCCAGCTTGGCCAGCCCCAGGTTGTCGAAGAGCACCCCGGTGTACACCTCACCGGCCGGCAGCGTGCCGGCCGCCGGCAGCCCGGCGTTGCGGGCCACCTCACCGCGCAGCCCCACGCTCAGGCCCAGCACCTCGCGGGCCCGCTCCTCGTCACCGGCGCACAGCTCCACGAGCGCCGCCAGCACGGCCGTCCGCGCCCCGGTCAGCCCGGGCAGCGACAGCGCACCGAGCTCGACCGGCGCCCCGGCCACCGAAGCGGCCTTCCCCTCCGACGGCGGCAGCAGGACCAGCACGGCGACACCCCTCAACAGTTTGTGGCAGCGAACCCCGCCACTCTACGCGCCGCCGCCCCGCCCCCGGGCCGCCACCAATGCCGCCCCGGCCCCCAGCGCCACGCACAGCGGCGCGTAGTACCGGCGGTCCAGCCGGACGAAACGCGCCGACCGCCGGATCCGGCCACGGCCGAACAGCACCGGCCCGGCCACGCCGCGCACCAGCAGCACCCCCGCGACGGTCGCGCTGCCCGCCCGCGGCAGTCCGCCCGCACCCGGCCCCGGCACCACCCCGGCCTGCCGCCCCAGCAGCCAGGACGCCGCACCGAGCAGACCCGCCACCCCCGCACACATCGCCGGTGTCGGCGCCTGCTCCTCGGCCACCCCCACCACCGCGTCCGCGAACGCCGCCCGGCTCTCCAGCGGCCACGGCGAGCGCATCCACACCACGTGCAGCACGCCGACCGCCGCCAGCGCACCCGAGACCGCCGCCCCGGCACCCCGCACCACCGGGGGAGCGGCCGGTTCCCTGCGCGTCACGTCGATCCCCCTTCGCCACAACCGCCGTTCGCCACAACCACCTTACGAGCCGTTCCAACGCGCCCACCGGCCGCCCCGGCCGTACGCTGCGACCATGCCGCGTCGACACCTGAGGGTCCGAGCCGCCGAAACCGCGCGGATCAACACCGAACTCGCCGAGCTGCGCAGCCGGCTGGAGGTCCGCGCCGAGTGGCCCGCCGAGGTGCTGGCCGAGGCCGAGCGGACCGCCTCCCTCCCCCGGCTGCCCGAACTCGACGCGACCGACCTGGAACTCTTCACCCTCGACCCGCCCGGCTCGCTCGACCTCGACCAGGCCATGCACCTCGCCCGCCGCGGCACCGGCTACCGGGTCCACTACGCCATCGCCGACGTGGCCGCCTTCGTCACCCCCGGCGGCGCCGTCGACATCGAGGCCCACCGCCGCATCCAGACCTACTACTTCCCCGACCTCAACGTCCCGCTGCACCCCGCCCGGCTCTCCGAGGGCGCCGCCAGCCTGCTGCCCGGCGAACGGCGCCCCGCCCTGCTCTGGCAGCTCGACCTCGACGCCGACGGCGCCGTCCTGCTCGCCGACGTCCGCCGCGCCCAGGTCCGCTCCCGCCGCCGGCTCGACTACGCCGGCGTCCAGCAGGCCGTCGACACCGGCACCGCCGACCCCCAGCTCGCCCTGCTCGCCGAGATCGGCAGCCTCCGGGAGGCCCGCGAGCGCGACCGCGGCGGCGTCAGCCTGCCCCTGCCCGAACAGGAGGTGGAGACCGCCGACGGCGGCTACCGCCTGGTCTACCGCGCGCCCCGGCCCGCCGACGCCTGGAACGCCCAGGTCTCCCTGCTCACCGGCATGGCCGCGGCCGACCTGATGCTGGACGCCGGCATCGGCCTGCTGCGCACCCTGCCCGCCGCACCCGCCTCCGCGTACGCCCGGCTGCGCCGGGTGGCGGCCGCCCTGCACGTCGAGTGGCCGGACCGGATGCCCTACCCGGAACTGATCCGCTCGCTCGACCCGGCCAGGACCGCCGACGCCGCCTTCCTCAACGAGTGCACCGGCCTGCTGCGCGGCGCCGGCTACCACGCCTTCGACGCCGCCAAGGGCGTCCGGCCGCCCGCCGACCCCGGCCACGCCGCACTCGCCGCGCCGTACGCGCACTGCACCGCCCCGCTGCGCCGGCTCGGCGACCGCTACGCGCAGGAGATCTGCGTGGCCGTGGCGGCCGGGGCCGACGTGCCGGACTGGGTCCGGGAGTCGCTGGCGGCCGTCCCCGGGCTGATGGAGAGCGGCGACCGGCGTGCCCGGGAGCTGGAACGGGCCTGCGTGGACCTGGTCGAGGCGGAGCTGCTGCGCGGCCGGGTGGGGGAGGACTTCGAGGCGGTGGTGATCGACGTCGACGAGCGCCGGCCGGAGAGCGGCACCGTCCAGCTGCGCGAGCCGGCGGTGGTCGCCAAGTGCGAGGGGTCGCTGCGGCTGCCGCTCGGGGAACGCATCCTGGTCCGGCTCACCACCGCGGACCCGGTCACCCGGACCGTCCGCTTCGCCCCGGCCTGAGCGGCCCGCCGCTGCGCGGGGCCGGTGCGGCCCGGGCCGGTGGCATGATCAACGGTGTGAGCGCACAGACCCCGGCGAGTGCCCCGACCCCCGCGAGTGCCCCGGCCCCCGGCCCGGACCGGCGGCGCCGCGTCCTGATCCTGTCGATCTGCTGCCTGAGCCTGTTCATCGTGGGCCTGGACAACACCGTGGTCAACATCGCGCTGCCGGCCATCCAGCAGGACCTGCACGCGCCGACCTCGGGCCTGCAGTGGATCATCGATGCGTACACCCTGGTGCTCGCCTCACTGCTGATCCTCTCCGGCTCGGTCGCGGACCGGGTCGGACGGCGGCGGATCTTCCTCACCGGGCTGGTGGTCTTCGTCCTCGGCTCGCTGCTGTGCAGCCTCGCGCCGGGGCTCGGCTGGCTGATCGCGTTCCGGGCGGTGCAGGCCGTCGGCGGATCGATGCTCAACCCGGTCGCCATGGGCATCATCACCAACACCTTCACCGACCGGCGCGAACGGGCCCAGGCGATCGGCGTCTGGGGCGGAGTGGTCGGCATCAGCATGGCGCTCGGCCCGCTGATCGGCGGCGGCCTGGTGGAGAGCGCCGGCTGGCAGTCGATCTTCCTGATCAACATCCCGGTCGGCCTGGCCGCCTTCCTGCTCACCTGGCGCTACGTCCCGGAGTCCCGGGCACCCCGGCCGCGCCGCTTCGACCTGGTCGGGCAGGCGCTGATGGTGCTGCTGCTCGGGGCCGGGACCGCCGTCATCATCGAGGGGCCCGGCTTCGGCTGGACCTCACCCGTCATCCTGCTGCTCGGCTCGGTCGCGCTCACCGCGCTGGCGGTCTTCCCGCTGTGGGAGCGCCGGGTCGCCGAACCGCTGATCGACCCCCGGTTCTTCGCCAGCGTCCCGTTCACCGGCGCCACCGTCACCGCGGTCTGCGCCTTCGCCTCGCTCGGCGGCTTCCTCTTCCTCAACACGCTCTACCTGCAGGACGTCCGCGGCTACAGCCCGGTCGAAGCCGGCCTGTGGACGCTGCCGATGGCCGGGCTGACCCTGGTCTGCGCACCGCTCTCCGGGCGGATCGTGGGCCGGCGCGGGCCGCGTCTGCCGCTGCTGGTGGCGGGGGCGGCGATGGCCGCGAGCGGCGTGCTGCTCACCGGGCTGGCCGACGACTCCCCGGCGGGCCTGCTGATCGGTGCGTACGCGCTGTTCGGGCTCGGCTTCGGCCTGGTCAACGCGCCCATCACCAACGCGGCGGTGTCCGGGATGCCGCTGGCCCAGGCCGGGGTGGCCGCGGCCGTCGCCTCCACCAGCCGGCAGATCGGGCAGTCGCTGGGCGTCGCGGTGCTCGGGACCGTGGTCACCGCGGCGGCCGCGGCCGGGTCGCCCGGGTTCACCGAGGCCAGCCACCGCGGCTGGTGGATCGTGGCCGGCCTCGGCGTGGTGATCCTGCTGGTCGGCCTGGTCTCCACCACGCCCTGGGCGGCCGGCACGGCGGCCCGGGTGGCCGACCGCCTCGACCCGCCACCGCGGGTGCCCGTCCAGGGCGGCCACCGCGAACCGCTACGATGACCAGTACGGCGGACGAGCCGGCCGGGCGGCCGCGTCGGGCACCTTCGGGGGCCCGCCGAGGAACGTCCGGGCTCCACAGAGCAGGGTGGTGGGTAACGCCCACCCGGGGTGACCCGCGGGACAGTGCCACAGAAAACAGACCGCCGGCGGCTTCGGCCGCAGGTAAGGGTGAAACGGTGGTGTAAGAGACCACCAGCGACCGAGGTGACTCGGCCGGCTAGGTAAACCCCACTCGGAGCAAGGTCAAGATCGGTGCCCTCGGGCACCGTGCGCGGATGTTCGAGGGCTGCTCGCCCGAGTCCGCGGGTAGACCGCACGAGGCTGCCGGCAACGGCAGCCCTAGATGGATGGCCGCCTCCCCGGGCCGCGCAAGCACCCCGGGAGACAGAACCCGGCGTACAGGCCTGCTCGTCCGCCGCCTTACCGACGGAACCCTCTGACCTGCATCCTCTGGTCGGAGGGCCATTTCTGTCAGGCCCTTCTCGGCATGCTCCACGTCGAACCAGACCATGCCGGATCCCCGCCGGGGCAGACCTTGATCGGTGACCGGCACCACGACGGCCGCATCTTCGAACGTGAACTCGACGCGTGGGCGTCTACCTGCTCCGTCCGGCCCACAAGGGCGAACCCGAGCGGGCCGGAGTCGGCGATCCGGCACAACGACCACACCGGCCAAGCACGGCGCAGCGGGGGAGAGTACTGCCTGATGCGGCACTAGCTCGCTTGTTGTTCGATGCGCTCGAAGACGTCCGCGTCGGTCTCCTGCTGCCACTTCGGCAGCTCGTCCCAATCCGCTACGTAGCCCGGCTTGGGATTCTCGATGTGCTTGTGGATCTGCGCGATCCAGCAGGTCGCGACAAAGCGTCCCTTCTGCTCACGGCTGAGCTTGGCCGTGTTGCCCGCGCTTACCCGAACGAAGTCCAGTACCTGCCCGTAGACGGCGGCGGCGCACTGCCGCTCCCAGTGGGGGGTCTCCTCCCAGGGGGCGATGTAGCCCGGCCTCGGCTCGCCGGGGTAGTGCTTCGTCACGCCCGCGATCCACGCCTCGCGGAAGATCCGGCCCTCGTCCGACATTCAGTTGCTCCTTCGTCAGGCGGCGCTCGACAGCGCCGAAATCTGCTGGTGCAGCTCCGAGGCTCGCCTATCGCCCATGAGCGGGACAAGGCGGGCCTGGAGGCCCTCCAGCTTCTTGCCGATGTAGCCCGAGCCCGTCTGGTCGACCAGTTCCATAGCAGCGCGGCTGTAGTGCACCACCTGATCGAGGTCACCGCGCTCCGCGCCCAGCGTCGCCAGTTCGGCCAGCACCGCCCCTCGGCGACGCAGAGAGAGCTTCTGCTCAAGGGCCGACGTCAGCGCTGCCTCGGCCAGGTCCGGCCGGCCGAGCTCCAGGTAGCAGGTCCCGCGCTCCTCGGCCAGCCGCGAGCCGTCGAACCGCAGCCAGCCACCGTTGTGGATCTGTCCGGACAAGCCGTGAACTTGCTCGGCCTCGTCGAGTGCGCGCCTGCACCCATCGAGGTCGCCGAGGCCCGCGTACGCCTCGGCCTGGACCGCGGCCACCCAATGCCGCGTGGAGAGCTGCCCATCGCCCCTCTGAGCCACCTGGGACGCCGCAGACAGAATCGGCGCCGCCATCGCGAAGCGCCGCTCGTACAGCTCGACGAAGGCATGCCGCGTCAGGGCGCACGCCCACATGTCCGCGTTGCCGGCCTCGCGGCTCGCGCTGGCGGCCAGCGTGTAGCAGCGCGCCGCGTCCATGTACCGGTTGGCGTCGAAGAAGATCTCGCCGGCGAGCTGATACAGATCCCCGACCTGTGCGCAGAGTTCCTTGCGGGAGGCGTCTGTCCGGCTCTCCTCCAGCCCTTTCGCGACGAGCCCGAGCTGATGCCGGACGATGGGGAGGACAGCCTGCTTTGAGTCGGAGAGGCTGAACACCTTCCACAAGTGCGCATTCAGCTCGGGGCCGGTCTCAACGAGGGAGCTGGCAGGAGCCCGACGTGTCGGGGAAGTGTTGGGGCGCGGCAGTGCGATCAGCGCGCCGGTCACGGCGAGCAGACTCAAGACGTCGCGACGCTTCATGTCGTCAGTATCACCAGGGGACGCAAGGGGGCCATCGGCCGCCGGATGTCTGAGTGCTGTCACCTCGGGTGCGAGGAGGCCCTCCAACTCGTCGGGTGTGACCCGGAGAACCTTGGCAAGGTTCGGCCGCTGGTAAGGCCGAGGATCAGCCTTGCCGGTCTCCCAACGCGCGTAGGTGGACGTCGCGATGCGCAGCAGTTCGGCGATCTTCTCTTGACTGTAGCCCAGAGCCGTACGCCGCTTCTCAAGACGACTTCGCTTGGCTGTCATCACGCCCCCGATCCAGAAGATGTTTCCGGTGGTCAGCAGCCCAACGCTCGGGAAGCGCCTAGGAGCTGTCCGGTCGATCATGTGACTGTCTAGGCTGACCCTCTTCTGGAAGGGGTGGCTGTGACGGTGATGACTCGTGCAACGGCCGTTGCGTTGGTGCAGAAGATCATGGATGCGCACTACGCCGACGATGCTGAAACGTACGGCGTACTGGAGGCATTGGGCGAAGCCCTCGGCTGTCCGGCCGGCTATGTGGGCAACTTGATCTTTTGGCCCACGGGGCGGGAGCTGACAGCTGTCGAGGTCGTCGATCAGGCTCTGGAATACCGGCCCTTCGCCCTGTGAGAGGGCCTCAAGCCCGCAGCCAGATGACCAGGGTGGCCGCGGTGACAGTGCCGAGGAAGACGTAGCCGCGCTTGTCGTAGCGGGTCGCGACGGCGCGGGAGTTCTTCAGCTTGTTGATGGCCCTCTCGACGGTGTTGCGCTTCTTGTACCGGTCCTCGTCGAAGCCGGGTGGCCGTCCGCCTTGCGATCCTTTGCGCAGGCGGGCGGCCCGGCTGTCGGCCTTCTCCGGGATCGTGTGCCGGATGCCGCGCCGCCGCAGATACTCGCGGCAAGGGCCGTTGCTGTAGGCCTTGTCGGCCGCGACGCTGTCCGGCTTCTTACGGGGCCTGCCCGACTCGAACCGCGGGACCCGGATCTTCTCCAGCACCGGCAGGAACTGGGTGCAGTCGGCCCGCTGCCCCGGCGTGACGATCAGGGACAGCGGGCGGCAGAAACCGTCCGCGCTCAGGTGAATCTTGCTGGTGAAGCCGCCGCGTGAACGCCCCAGGCCCTCGCCTCCCGCACCACCTCCACCAGCCGGCCGACGAGGCTCTGCCACGGAGTCTCGTCCTGGTGTTCCAGCGCCTCGTCCCCCTTTGAGTCGGTGAGGGCCGGCGGTGGGTCGGTGCGGGCGCCGGCCGCGTGCTGGTGGGCGCGCACGATGGTGGAGTCCACCGAGATGTCCCAGTCGATCTCGCCGGCCGCGTCGGCCGCGGCCTGGACCTGTTGCAGGAGCCGTTCCCAGGTGCCGTTGGCGGACCAGAG
>NZ_JBXQQB010000018.1:0-61575 GCF_057220535.1 Kitasatospora sp. NEAU-CNBT7
CCCCGCGGCCGGTCTCCCGTGGACCTCTCAGGTCCCGTATGCGGCGGGAGTCAGCCCATGAGAGCGAGATCGGGTAGGCGGGCAACGCCGTGCATCGCATGGCGCACACCGTCGCCTCCCAAGCGGCACTCTCACAGGATCCTCGAGGTCTTCATACGGGCGAAAGCGCGCTCGACGCGGGTGCGAACCCGTCCACGTCCTTGGCGGAGCGCCCGCGCGGGGCCGGCGCGAGCCTGGGGCCGAGGTGGTCGATGACGCGATCGGCGGTGGACTCGGACACGCCGAAGAGCGGCGCGAGTTGGCGCAGGGTCAAGTTGGTGTGCCAGTACGCGGCTACCGGTAGCACCCGGTCGTCCGTGGACAGCTTCCACGCCCGGCCACGGCCCGGCGCGTCGCCGCCTTCGCGGCGAAGCCGCATCGGGATGGCGGCGGGGAGCCCTCGGCCGCCCTCAAGCGCCGATGCCGGCCAGGTCGCGCATGGCGGCGAGGAACGCCGGGATATCGGGCAGGGAATCAGCCTTCGCCTCGTACTCGGCGACTCGTCGACCGTAGTCCTCGGCCAACTGCTGGAGGTGCGCGCCTCGGTCCGTATGGGCGGCGACGGTGATGGAGTCGTAGTGGCCCAGATCGACCCCGACGGTCAGATCGACGAACACATCCCCCGGTCGCAGGACTTTTGCCAGGCTGGGGCGGACCGGGCCGCTGAGCGATTGCGTCAGCGCGGCAATGCGATCCGGGCCGGGTTCGACGCCGAAGACGGCGACCTCCGCGGAGGCGTCGGGCAACGTCGCCTGCAGCAGCCCGACCAGGTCTCGCGGAGTCGTGATGCTGAACACACCTGCCTGAGCCGCGTGCTCGGACTGCCATGCGGTCGGCGCCGGCCGGATCGGAACGCAGGAACAGCCAGGCACGAATCCGTGATCGCGACTTACGGGTTCGAGAGCTTCGGCGTCGACCTCGTATTCCCAGTCGACGAACGTCGGCTGCTGACCGAGGATTCGGGCGGCGGCATCGTGGTAGTACGTCGCAACTCCATAGCGGGCCAGGCCATCGGTCAAGCGCCAGACCAGGCCGAGATAGACCGCGATCTCCTCGGTGTTGTTGTTGTTGACCGCGTACTCCGTCCAGGGGGTCGGTCCGTCGGACCACCACTCATAGAGACCAGGCCAGTGCCGCTCAACCGGCAGATCGGTCCCGGGCAGATAGCGGTGGACATTCAGCCCGTCCTCGACGGCGGCGTCAAACCGAATCTGCTTCACCTTGGGCTCCTTGTCGGCATCTGGACGGGAGCATCGCATACTCGCCGGACCGTCCCGGCGTCGGATCCCCGCTCGAATGCCCCGGTCGGAACACGAACCTGATCGGCCGGCTCCAGGAGGCCAGGGACCGGGGCCGGCTCGGCGCGGCCGCCGCGATGGAGGCCCGCCGTGCCGCCGGGCGGACACCTGCCGCGCCCATCGGCCTGCCCTACCCGAGCACGGTTCCCTGCTGAGCCGCCCGAACCGCCCCCGGTTCTCGTGTGCGGCCGGGGACGGCGGGTTGCCCCGCAGCACCGCCCCGGCGCGGTGGGTGAGCCCTCAGCGGGCGGCTGCCCGGTGGCCGCGCAGCACGCGGTTGGCGAGCAGGACCGTGACGAGCGCCGCGCCGGTGAAGAGTGCGGTGTTGCCGACCGTGGCCGCCGTGACCAGCCAGGACGCGTCCGCGCCGTCGGGCTGCGTGGTGGCGGCGAACAGTCCGCCGAGGCCCGTCAGCGCCCCGCGCAGGACGTAGACACCGATCAGCGCGGCGATGCCGACCGGGAGGGTCAGGACCACCGCCGCGAGGTAGAACGCCGCGTCCTCGCGGATCCCGCCCAACGCGGCCAGCGTCCCGACCAGGGCCACATAACCCCCCGCTGCCCACCTGAACCAGTTCATCCGAACCTGTCCTCCCCCTTGTTCCGTGGATCCGACGCGCTCCTTGGATCCGACGCGCTCCGTGAAACCGACGTGCTCTGTGGACCCGGGTGGTGATGATCCTCCGTCCGCCCGCCCACGGCCAGAGGGTGTTCGGTAGTCTCGGGGCCTCGATCCCGGGAGCTTCCGGAGGCTCGGGGGCCCGGCCGCCGGTGGCGCCCGCCGGGTGCCGGGATCGCCCGAGGTGAAGGCGGACCCGTTTCGTGGCAGCGACGCAGCAGCAGGCGGACCTCCGTCCGGCGCGGACCAGGCACGGTGAGGGCCTGGTGCTCGAGCGGTCGTACCGGGTGGAGGACGGTGCCTGCCGTCACCTGCTGGTGTGGCGGGCCGGGCCGGGCTGGCGGATGGTCAGCAGCGCGGTGCTCGGCGGTGGCCTGGGCGACCGGGAGTGGGTGGTCAACGCCCAGGTCCGGCCGGGGTACGGCCGGATGGATCCGGACCGGCACCTGGCCGAGCTGGCCGCGGCCCACAGGCTGGCCGGGCCCGGGGCCGGCCTGATGACGGCCGCCCCGGTCGACGCGGTGACCTGGGCGTGCGACGCCGGGGCCGCCGCGGTGGTCACCGCAGGGATCGGGGTGCCGAGCTGGGCCGCCGCACCGGAAGCGGAGGCCGCCCACGGGCCCGGGACCATCAACATCCTGGCGGTCGTCCCGGCGGCGGTGTCCGATGCCGGTCTGGTGAACCTGCTGGCCACCGCCACCGAGGCGAAGGTACAGGCGCTGCTGGACGCCGGGTACGACTGCTCGGGGACGCCCTCCGACGCGGTGTGTGTCGCGGTGCGGCGAGCCCGTCCCGGGGAGGGCGCGGAGCCGTTCGGCGGACCGCGCTCGCCCTGGGGCGCGCGGGTCGCCCGCGCGGTGCACACCGCGGTGCGCGAGGGCGCGGTGGCCGACCGCGCGCGCCGGGCCCGGGGTCCGGTGCCCGAGCACGCACTGCCGACCCTGGAGTGCCGCCGTAGCTTCCTGCTGCCGGTGGGTCAGCTGCCGTAGCGCAGCGAGACCGTGTCGCCGACGTTGATCACGGTGGCCCGGGTCGCGGCGCTGTCCGTGCCGCCGTCCAGGCCCACCTTCCAGGTGGAACCGCCGCTGTTGGCAGTGCCGTTGATCGCGGTGACGGTGCCGCCGCCGGTGGACGGGGTGACCGAGGTGACGCAGCCGCTCGGGGTCGCGGTGGCGGCGGCGTCCAGAACGGCGCCCAGCGTGGTGGTGGTGCCGGTCGGCGTGAGGGTGACCGCGCAGACCTTCAACCCCGCGGTGCCGGTGCCGTCGTCGACGACCAGGGCGAGGCGGGCGGCCGTCCCGGCGGTGAACGTACCGGTGGCGACCCAGGTCGGGGCGCCCGCGGTGACCGGCACGGGCGGGACGGCGGTGAAACCGGCTCCCGCGACGGCGCGCAGCCCGTCCACCGAGGCATAGGCGGCGGGAACGGTGTCGGTGGGCAGGTACTTGAAGCCGCCGCCGGGCTTGAACTGCTGGGCGATCAGGAAGTCGATCGGCGTCTTGCCGCTGCCGCTGGTGAAGTCGGCGCCCTGGGGGTTGATGCCGCAGGCGTTCAGGCCTGAGACGGCCCAGCCGTTGGAGTCGGTGTTGGCGCCGAACATGGAGTTGAAGGCGCCGGAGGAGACCAGCTTGCCCTTGAGGAAGTTCTTCGCCGCGACGATCGCCGAATCGGTGCCGGGCACTCCGCTGCTGCACAGCGAGGCCATCGCGGCGCCGGTCATGTCGATGTCGCTGCCCTGGGCGAGGGCGGTCGGGTTGCCGGCGGCCTTGCCGTAGTTCCAGCCGCCGTCGTTGTGCTGGTTGGCGCGTACCGCGGTGACGGTGGCGTCGATCAGGGCCTGCGGCACGCGCCGGGCACCTGCCTGGGTGCGGGCTCCGCCGAGTGCGAGCAGGCCGAAGACGGTGCCGTTGAAGTTGGCGGACGGGCCGTAGTAGCCGGGTTCGGCGCTCTGCCAGTACGCGGCGAGGTCGGCGATCAGATTGCGGCCGGGGCCGACCCGGGCCGGGTCGATGCCGGCCGCATAGGCGTTGAGGGTGGCACGTTCGTAGTCGGTGACGACCGGCGAGGCGCTGGGCCAGGAGGCGGCGGCGAGCTGGTTGCGGTACACGGTCCGGGCGTTCTTGGTGGTGTCGCCGCCCGGGGTGACGTCGACGGCGGCCGTTCCGGCGGCCGCGAGGGCGCTGAACGCCCACTCGTTGGACAGCCCGCCGCCGGTGACGTAGCTGCCGTCCGCGGCCTGCAGCGACTTCAGGTAGGTGACGCCGGTGGACTTGGAAGTCGCTATCTGGGCCGGGGAGGCGGTGGCGCCGGCCGGGACGGCCGACAGCAGCAGGGCGCCGGCCGCCAGGGCGACGACGGTGGCGGAGGAAGGGCGGAAGGGCACGGTCGGGCTCCTTGGGTGGGGGCGTCGACCCGCGCCGGTCCGGTGTCCCCTCGGGGGCACGACAGCTGGGGCGGCCGCCGCCCGGATCGCGTGGGCTGGCTCTCGCTCGTGGTGCGCGGCCGGGCGGGCATTCGGGCTCGGGGCGGCACCGATCCGCCCCACACCGCTGCGCGTCAGCCCCGGATTCGCACCGGGTTCCCCCACACGGCCACCGGGGACGCTATCGCACCTCACGGGTGGTCACGAGGTGGCGAAGGCGACATGACGCCTCGTTGACTCCCCGCTCGGCCGCATGGTCTGATGAACCGGTTTTTCACCCTCGGCAGTCAGGGGAAGCCGGTCCAACTCCGGCGCTGACCCGCAACCGTGGACCCGTCGCCGAGCGGCGGGTGAGCCGGAATGCCTGCGCCGAGGGGCTTGTCAGCAACACGTGCGTCGTCGCGGACTACGACGCGGTCCGGATCGGCCCCCTTCCCGGGACCCGGTCGGCTGCGCCGTCGGCACCCCGCCTCGACCGATCAGGGAGTCGCCGGTGAGGGTCAACAGCACGCGTACGGGTACGGGACACAGAGGCCGGGGTCCCGCCTCCCTCCTGCTCGCCACCGCCATCGCGATCACCGCGGGCGGCGCCGTGATGATCGGCCACCCCGACCGCGCCGCCGCCGACCCGATCGAGGAGTGCACGGCCACCACCGGCGCCGTGGTCGCCGTCGACTTCACCCACTGGGGCGGCAGCGTGGTGCGCGGCTGCGACGCCCACCCCACCACCGGCCTGAACCTTCTGCACAACGCCGGGTTCACCACCACCGGCACCGAACACGACGGCCCCGCCTTCGTCTGCCGCCTCGGCAGCGGCACGTTCGGCAACGGCACCCAGTACCCGACCCCCGCCGAGGAACCCTGCGTCAACACCCCGCAGGCCACCGCCTACTGGTCCTACTGGATCGCCGAACCGGGACAGGACGCCTGGTCCTACAGCCAGTTCGGCGCCGGCACCCAGAAGCCGAAGCCGGGCGAGGTCGAGGCCTGGGTGTACGGCGGCACCGACATCGGCGGCAGCAGTGGGGCGCCCTCGTTCACCCCGGACTCGGTACGGGCGAAGAACTCGGCCAGCCCGTCCGCTTCCGCCTCCGCTTCGGCGTCCACCTCGGCCTCTGCGTCGGCATCCGCCTCGGCCACCTCCGACCCGACCGGCCCGGCACCCGCCACCGGCGACCCCGCCGCCGCGGCGGCCTGGCTGGCCGGCCAGCTGGTCAACGGCGACCACATGGAGAACTGGGCCTTCGAGGGCGCCGACTACCCCAGGACCTCGCTCACGGCCCTCGCCCTCGCCGCGGCCGGCACCCAGGACCCGGCCCTGCGCAAGGTCGTCGCCTTCCTCCAGGCGCACACCGACGCCTTCCTCCTTCCCGACGGCCCGAACGGCAGGCCCGACTCCCGGGCCGCCGCCCTGCTGGCCCTCGTCGCCGAGAGCACCGGCGGCAACCCCCGCGCGTTCGGCGGCCACGACCTGCTCGCCGCGCTGACCGACCATGTCTGCACCACGGCCGGCGAGGACGGGAAGTGCACCGCCGCGGGCGACTTCCTCGGCGCCGCCTCGCCGTGGGTGCAGGCCCTCGCCGTGATCGCCCTGGAGCGCGGTGGCGTCACCCCGCCGGCCGGCGCACTCGCCCGCTTCGACGCGCTGCGGTGCGCCGACGGCGGTATCGCCGGAGCCATGATCGTGCCCGGCGACAACTGCGAGTCCGACCCGTCCACCACCGCGCTCACCGTGCTGGCGCTGGGCAGGGCGGGCGGCCACGAGCAGCTGGTGCAGCAGGCCGCGGACCGGCTCGCCGCGAGCCACCAGGCCGACGGCTCCTACCTCCCGTACATCGGCGCCCCCGGCGGCGACACCTCCACCACCGCAGGCGCGGCCCAGGGGCTCAAGGCCACCGGTCACACCGCCGAGCAGACCGCCGCCAAGTCCTGGCTCGCCGCCCGGCAGAACAAGGACGGCGGCTTCGGCCCCGACGAGGGCACCACCGACTCGGACCCGGCCGCCACCGAGCAGGCCATCCTCGCCCTCACCGGCACGGACCCGGCGAGCGTCACCCGCGACCTCGGCGGCGGCACGCAGCCCCCGAAGCCCGGCAAGGCACCCGACCTGGCCAAGGGCAGCGCCTATCTGACCGCCCCGGCCAACCTGGTCGACGGCCACTACTACGAGGCCTTCCCGACCTTCGCCGACTTCGGCCTCACCATCGACGGCGCCTACGCGCTCGCCGCCACCGGGACCGACGACACCGCCCTGCGCAAGATCGTCGACTTCCTCGACCAGCAAGGCAAGGACGCCAACGACCGTACCGTCAACGACTGGACCGGGATCGGCACCGAGTTCGCGGGCGGCGGCTCGATCGGCAAGGAGGCGCTGCTCGCCGAGGTGGTCGGCCGCGACCCGCACGCGTTCGGCGGACACGACCTGATCGCCGCGCTCGCCCAGGCCGTCTGCGCCCACGCCGACCTCGACAACGGCTGCGCGGCGCCGGGCAACTACCTCTGGGCGACCTCGGTGTTCTCCCAGTCCCTGGGGGTGATGGCCCAGCTGCGGGCCGGGGACGCCGAGCACGCCGCCGCACCGATCGCCTACCTGAAGAGCCTCCAGGCCGCCAACGGCTCCTGGCCCAGCCTGATCCCCGCCGCCGGCGACTCCGACGTGGACAGCACCGCGATGGCCGTGATGGCCCTCGCACTCGTCCCGGGCGACGAGGCGGCCGCGGCGGTCGACAAGGGCCTCGCCTGGCTCGCCGCCCAGCAGCAGCCGGACGGCGGCTTCCCCGGCGCGGCCGGCGACTCCACCAACTCGGCCGCCCTCGCCGTCCAGGGCATGACCCTGCGGCAGAGCACCTACGCCGCGCAGATCGCCAAGGCGGTGGAGTTCCTGGCGGGACAGCAGAACGCCGACGGCGGCTTCGACGTCGCCACCGCCGGACAGCAGGGCTCCGACGTCCGCGCCTCCACCCAGGCGCTCGGCGGCGTCACCGGCATCTCCTTCGGCACGCTGCACCGGGACCTCGGCACCGGAACCGGCACGCCGACCCCGACCGGATCGCCGTCCACCTCGGCCTCCGCCTCCCCCTCGGACTCGGCCTCGCCGTCCTCCCCGTCGGACTCGGCCTCGCCGTCCCCGAGCGGCAGCGACTCGGTCTCCCCGGCCCCGGCCACGTCGACTCCCGCCGGCCAGGGCACGGACGCGGCCCCCGCCCCCTCCGGCACCCGGGCCACCGACGGCGAGCCGGCGGACGGCCTGGCCTGGACCGGCACCGATGTGCTCGGACTGGTGATCCCGGCCCTGCTGCTGACCGCGGCCGGCGGCGGCGTGCTGGTCGCCACCCGCCGCCGGACGGCCGCCGTCCCCGGACGGCACCGGTGATTCGCCGCACGGGGCGCCCCCTCGTCCGCGCGGCCGCCGCCGCGGCCGTGACCCTGGGCCTCGCCCTCGGCGGGGTCGGTACGGCCGCGGCCCCGGCGGCGGCCTCGCCGCTGCCGATCGATCAGTGCACCACCACCTCCGGCGTCGTTCTCGCGGTCGACCTCGGCCACTGGGGCGGCCCGCTGCTGCGCTCCTGCGGCACCACGCCGACCACCGGCTACGCCCTGCTCAACCAGGGCGGCTGGAAGACCACCGGTACCGGACACGACGGGCCGGCGTTCATCTGCCGGATCGGCTACAGCGGGTTCCAGGGCGGGAAGCAGTTCCCGACGCCCGATCAGGACAAGTGCGTCCTCACCCCGCCCGCCACCGCGTACTGGTCGTACTGGCACGCCGACCCGGGCCAGGACACCTGGTCGTACAGCCAGCTCGGCGCCATGAGCTACCAGCCCAAGCCCGGCAGCGTCGACCTGTGGATCTTCGGCGGCACCAACATCGAGGGCACCGAGGGCCGCCCGGCCTTCTCCCCCGACAGCGTCCGCGCCCACAACCCGGCGCCCGGCGGCGGCTCCGGCCAGAGCAGCGCGCCCAAGCCGCCCACCACCCCGCCCGCGGGCGGCGGTCCGGGCGGCGGAGGGGCCGGCGGCACCGCCGACGGCGGTGCGGGCGGCGGCGGAACGAAGGGCGGCGGCAACGCGGCCGGCGGCTCCGGCGGTGCCACCAAGCCGTCCCCCGGCGGCACCACCCCCGACCCGGGTACATCCGCCGGCGACGCCACCCCCGCGGAGCCCACCGCCACGGAGAGCGCCCCGGCCTCGCCGGGCACCGCCACCGATCCGGCCTCCGCCGCCGCTTCCCCGACCGCCCCGACCGCCCCGGCCTCCCCGGCCTCCCCGGCCGCGGGCATCGTGGACGCGGCCCCGGCCCCCGACGCGCCGCACTCCGCAGGCTCGATCGCCCCCGCCGTCACCGGCGCCGTCATCGTGGTGGCCCTCGGCGCCGCCACCGCGGTCACCGCGCTGCGCCGACGCCGACGACAGGCCGAGTGATCCGGTGAACCAGCTCGACCAGCGCACCCCCGGCCGGGTACCGCGCGACCTGCACCCGTTCGCCTGGTGGATCTGGGCGCTGGCCATGGCGACCGCCGCGAGCCGCACCACCAATCCGCTGCTGCTGTTCCTGGTGCTCGCCGTGCTCGGCTACGTGGTCACCGCCCGCCGCACGGAGGCCCCCTGGGCGGGCGGCTTCAAGTACTACCTGTGGCTGGCGCTGACCGTGGTGGCGATCCGGGTCGCCTTCCGCTGCGTGTTCGCCACCGGCATCACCCCGCACGACCACCTGCTCTTCTCGCTGCCGCACCTCCCCACCCCGGCCTGGTACGCGGGGATCCGGATCGGCGGACCGGTCTCGCTGGAGGCCACCCTGTCGGCGGCCACCGACGGTCTGCGGCTGGCCTGCCTGCTGTGCTGCATCGGCGCGGCCAACACCCTCGCCAACCCCAAGCGCGCCCTGCGCGTACTTCCCGGCGCGCTGTACGAACTGGGCGTCGCCGTCACCGTCTCGCTCAGCGTCGCGCCCCAGCTCGTCCAGAGCGTCCAGCGCGTCGTGCGGGCCCGGCGGTTGCGGGCCGGGCGGAGCAAGGGCATCCGCGCTCTGCGCAGCATCGTCGTCCCGGTGCTGGAGGACGCCCTGGAGCGTTCGCTGCACCTGGCCGCCGCGATGGACTCCCGCGGGTACGGCCGTTCCGGCACCGCGACCCGCGCCTCCCGCCGGGTGACCGGCGCGCTGATGCTGCTCGGCATGTGCGGCCTGTGCGCGGGGGTGTACGGGCTGCTCGACGGTACCGCGCCCGCCGTGCTGGGGCTGCCCGCGCTGGCGGCCGGTTCGGCGCTGTGCGCGGGCGGTCTGGCGCTCGGCGGGCGCCGGGTGCGGCGTACCACGTACCGTCCCGACCCGTGGCGGGCCGCCGAGTGGGGTGTCGCGGGCTGCGGGGTGGCCGCCGCCGTTCTGCTCTGCGTCTCGGTCGGCTACGCGGCCACCGACCTCAACCCGTCGCTCTACCCGCTGAGTTGGCCCGCCCTTCCGGCCGTCCCGGTGCTGGCCCTGCTGCTGGCCGGTTCGGCCGGTGTCCTCTCCCCGCCACCCGGCCGGGCACCCGCCTCCGCCGCCCTGCCGGTGAAGCGGTCCGCAGGGACCGCCGCCGGCACCGCCCGTCCCCGCACCGAGGTGACCGAGTGATCCGCTTCGACCAGGTCGCCGTGGTGTACGACGGCGGGTCCGCCCCCGTCCTGCGCGACGTCGACCTCCACATCCCCGAGGGGGAACTCTGCCTGGTGGTCGGCCGTACCGGCGCCGGCAAGTCCACCCTGCTGGGCGCCGTCAACGGGCTGGTCCCGCACTTCACCGGCGGCACCCTGCACGGCCGGGTGACGGTGGACGGCCGCGACACGGCCGACCATCCGCCGCGCGAACTGGCCGACGTGGTCGGCGTGGTCGGCCAGGACCCGCTGGCCGGGTTCGTCACCGACACCGTCGAGGAGGAACTCGCCTACGCGATGGAGCAGTTGGCGATCCCGCCGGAGGTGATGCGCAAGCGGGTGGAGGAGACCCTCGACCTGCTCGGCCTCGCCGACCTGCGCCACCGCGCGCTGCACGAGCTCTCCGGCGGTCAGCAGCAGCGGGTCGCGATCGGCTCGGTGCTCACCGCGCACCCCAGGATCCTGGTCCTGGACGAGCCCACCTCCGCGCTCGACCCGACCGCGGCCGAGGAGGTGCTGGCGGCCGTCACCCGCCTGGTGCACGACCTCGGCGTCACCGTGCTGCTCGCCGAACACCGCCTGGAGCGGGTCGTCCAGTACGCCGACCGGGTCGCCTACCTGCCCGGTGACGGCACCGTGGTCCACGGGCCGCCCGCGGAGGTCTTCGCCGCCACCGGCATCGCCCCTCCGGTGGTCGACCTCGGCCGCCTGGCCGGGTGGCGGCCGCTCCCGCTCTCGGTCCGCGACGCCCGCCGGGCCGCCGCCCCGCTCCGGGAGCAGCTGGCTGGGCACCCCGTCCCGCCGCCGCGGCGGGCACAGCCGGACGGCGCGACGGTGCTGTCCGCGCGGCGGGTCGTGGTCCGCCACGGTCAGGTCCTCGCCGTCCGGGAGGTGGACCTCGATCTGCGCGCCGGTCAGGTCACCGCGCTGATGGGGCGCAACGGCTCGGGCAAGTCCTCGCTGCTGTGGGCCCTGCAGGGTTCCGGCCCGCGGCAGGGCGGCACCGTCGAGGTCGCCGGGACGGACGGCAAGGCGTCGGCCGACCCCAAGAAGGTCTCCGCGGCCGAGGCCCGCCGGCTGGTCGGCCTGGTCCCGCAGACCCCGACCGACCTGCTCTACCTGGAGTCGGTCGCCCAGGAGCTCGCCCAGGGCGACCTGGACGCCGCCCCCGGCGCCGGGCACACCGCACGGCAGATCCTCGACCGGCTCGCCCCGGGCATCCCGGACGACAGCCATCCCCGCGACCTGTCCGAGGGTCAGAAGCTGGCCCTGGTGCTGGCGATCCAGCTGGCCGCCGCGCCGCAGGTGGTCCTGCTGGACGAGCCCACCCGCGGGCTGGACTACCCGGGCAAGGAGGCGCTGATCGGCATCGTCGACCACCTCGCCGCCGAGGGGCGCACGGTCGTCGTGTGCACCCACGACGTCGAGTTCGTCGCCGCGGCCGCCGACCGCGTGGTGGTGATGGCCGAGGGGGAGGTCGTCGCCGACGGTCCGACCACCGAGGTGATCGTCGCCTCGCCGACCTTCGCCCCGCAGACCGCCAAGATCCTCGCCCCGCTGCCGTACCTGACCACCCGCCAGGTCGCCCAGGTCCTCGGCGCCGAGCGGGTCGCCCGGTGAGCGCGGCCCGGGTCGCCGTCCGCGTCCCCGTCCGTGCCCGGCTCGTGGTGGCGCTGGCCTCGTTCATCGGCCTGACGGCCTTCACCTGGCCGTTCGTGGTCGCCCCGGGGAAGTTCGGGTCGAACTACGCGCCGCCGTTGATCTTCGGCGCGCTGCTGGTCCTGGTCCTCGCCGTGGTGATCGCCGAGATCTCCGCCGGCGGCATCGACGCCAAGGCCCTCGCGATGCTCGGCGTGCTCTCCGCCGTCAACGCCGGTCTGCGCCCGCTCGGTGCAGGGACCGCGGGGGTGGAGACGGTGTTCTTCATCCTGGTCCTCGCCGGTCGGGTCTTCGGCCCCGGCTTCGGCTTCACCCTCGGCTGCACCTCGCTGTTCGCCTCCGCCCTGATCACCGGAGGTGTCGGGCCCTGGATGCCGTACCAGATGTTCGGCTGCGCGTTCGTCGGCCTGCTCGCGGGGCTGCTGCCGCGGCTGCGCGGGCGGGCCGAGGTGCTGATGCTCGCGGGGTACGGCGCCGTCTCCGGCTATCTCTTCGGGTTCCTGCTCAACCTGTCGTTCTGGCCGTTCGCCACCGACCCGAACAGCTCGATCGCCTATCTGCCCGGGCTGCCGTTCACCGAGCAGTGGCACCGCTACCTGCTCTTCGACCTGGCCACCTCGCTCGGCTGGGACACCGGACGCGCCGTCACCACCGGGGTGTGCGTCCTGATCGTGGGGCCGGCCGTCCTCACGGTGTTCCGCCGCGCCGCCCGCCGCGCCAACTTCGAGGCCCCGGTCACCTTCGCCTCCCCCGCCTCCCCGGGCCCGGAACCGAACGCTGCCCCGGATCCAGCGCGGTGAGCAGAAGCACCGGGCCGGGGCGGTGGTCCGGCCACCCCCACACCTTGTTGCACAATATATGCAGGTGATAGCAGACTGCGACAAGGTTGGGTGAGGGTGACGATGGCGGGATCGCCGGTGGTGCTGGGGATCGAGTCGTCCTGCGACGAGACCGGCGCCGGTCTGGTACGCGACGGCGTGCTGCTCGGGCACGCGGTGGCGTCCTCGATGGACGAGCACGCCCGCTTCGGCGGCGTGGTCCCCGAGATCGCCGCCCGGGCCCACGTCCACGCGGCGGCCCCCGTCGTGCAGGAGGCGCTGGACCGGGCCGGGCTCACCCTCGCCGACATCGGCGCCGTCGCCGTCACCACCGGCCCCGGCCTGTCCGGCGCGCTCCAGGTCGGCGTGGCCGCCGCCAAGAGCTACGCCTTCTCCCTCGGCGTCCCGCTGTACGGCGTCCACCACCTGGCCGGCCACGTCGCCGCCGCCACCCTCGACGGCGGACCGCTGCCCGACCCCAGCATCGTGCTGATCGTCTCCGGCGGGCACACCTCCCTGCTGCTGGTCCGCGACCTCGCCCGCGACCCGATCGTCCACCTCGGCGACACCCTGGACGACGCGGCCGGCGAGTGCTTCGACAAGGTCGCCAGGATCCTCCGCCTGCCCTACCCCGGCGGCCCCGCCATCGACCGCGCCGCGCGCGACGGCGACCCGAAGGCGGTCCGCCTCCCCCGCCCGCTCAGCGGGCCCAGCGACCCGCCGTACGCCTTCTCCTTCTCCGGCCTCAAGACCGCCGCCGCCCGCTGGGTCGAGGGCCAACGGGCCGCCGGCGCCGAACCGAACGTCCCGGACGCGGCCGCAGCCCTCCAGGAGGCCATCGCCGACACCCTCACCCGCAAGGCCGTCCGCGCCTGCACCGACCACGGCATCGGCACCCTCGTCGTGGTCGGCGGCGTCGCCGCCAACTCCCGCATCCGCGCCCTCACCGAACAGCGCTGCGCCGCCGCCGGCATCACCCTGCGGGTCCCCGCCCTGCGCCTGTGCACCGACAACGGCGCCATGATCGCGGCGATCGGCGACCTCCTGGTCCGCTCCGGCGCCCGGCCGGCCCCGCTGGACCTCTCCATCGACCCCTCGGCCCCGCTGGAGTACGCCGCCCTCACCCCCCGCGTCGGCATCGACGCCGCGTGACGGCCGCCGGCGCCGGCCCGGAGCACGGCGCGGACCCCGGCGACCGGACGCGCCGTCAGCCCTGATCGGACGGCCGCAGTTCGCGTTCCAGGGCGGCCAGGGCGAACGCGTTGGCGGAGGCGTGCTGCCAGCGCGACCGGCCGAACATCACGTCCCCCGAGAGCCCGTTGAGCATGGCCACCGCCCTGATGACGAACTCGGACGGGTCGACCTCGGCGAACCGCCCCAGGGCCCGCCCCTCCAGCACGATCGCCTCCAGGCGCTCCTCCCAGGTGTCCGAGAGCGCGGTGAGGAGGTCCCGGCCGGCGTCGTCGTGACGCTGGGCCAGGACCTGCGTCCACAGGGCGTAGCGTTCGTCGCCGGGGTGGCGGGGCAGGTAGTAGCGGACGAACAGCGCCAGCTTCTCGCCGGGGGATGCGGCCTCGTCCGCGGCCTGCTGGAACTGCCGGCCGAGGTCCGCCTCGCTCCAGGCGAGGACTTCGAGCAGCAGGCGGTCCTTCTTGCCGAAGTGGTAGAGGATGTGCCCGGTGCTCATCCCGGCCCGCGCGGCGATGTCCGACATCCGTACGGCCGCGGTGCCCTTCTCGGCGATGGCACTGATGGCGGCCCGCATCGCCCGTCCCCGTGCCTCGTCGCCGCTGGGCTGGCGCTTCCGGTCCACCGGGGTCCGAGCAGGCCGGGGGGCGGCACCCGGCCCGGTCTCTGGCGTCGGCATGGCCTCACCCCTCGATTCTGGAGATCTAGATCCGTAGTCTAGACTGAAAATCTAGTCAGTACGACCGGACGCGGCCGACGCATGCCCGGACCGGCCCGGCCCCATCCGGGCGGTTCACCGACCCCGACCCGCCCGCCCGTCCCGTACCAACCAGCCAGGAGGCACCCGCATGACGCGCGGATTCGACGTTGTGGAGACCTGTATCGCCGATCTGCGCGCGGCGCTGGAGAAGGGCGAGACCACGGCGGTCGGCCTGCTCGACGCCTACCTCGCCCGGATCGAGGCGTACGACCGGCCCGGCACCGCCACCGCGCTCAACGCGATGGTCGTGATGAACCCGGACGCCCGCGCCGAGGCGCAGGCCTCCGACGCCCGCCGCGCCCGCGGCGAGACCCTCGGCCCGCTGGACGGCATCCCGTACACCGCGAAGAACAGCTACCTGGCCAAGGGCCTGACCGCCGCCTCCGGCTCACCGGCGTTCGAGCACCTGACCGCCCAGCACGACGCCTTCGCCATCGAGCGGCTGCGCGCGGGCGGCGCCGTCCTGATCGGGCTGACCAACATGCCGCCGATGGCCAACGGCGGCATGCAGCGCGGCGTGTACGGCCGCGCCGAGAGCCCCTACAGCGCCGACTGGCTCACCAGCGCGTACGGCTCCGGCTCCTCCAACGGCTCCGGCACCGCCACGGCGGCGTCGTTCGGCGCGTTCGGCCTCGGCGAGGAGACCTGGTCGTCGGGCCGGGCGCCCGCGTCCAACAACGCGCTGTGCGCCTACACGCCCAGCCGCGGCGTCATCTCGGTGCGCGGCAACTGGCCGCTGGTGCCGACCATGGACGTCGTGGTCCCGCACACCCGCACCATGGCCGACCTGCTCGAACTCCTCGACGTCGTGGTGGCCGACGACCCGCAGACCCGCGGCGACCTGTGGCGCGCGCAGCCGTGGGTCCCGCTGCCCGCGGCGTCGCAGGTGCGTCCCGCCTCGTACCCGGCGCTCGCCCCCGCCGACGCCGGGACGGCGGCCGCCGCGCTCGCCGGCAAGCGCGTCGGCGTGCCGCGGATGTACATCAACGCCGACCCCGACGCGGGCACCAACCCCGACGGCGGCATCGGCGGCCAGACCGGGCAGCGGATCGACACCCGCCCCTCGGTGATCGCCCTGTGGGAGGCTGCCCGCCGCGACCTGGAGGCGGCCGGCGCCGAGGTGGTCGAGGTCGACTTCCCCGTCGTGTCGAACTACGAGGCCGACCGGCCCGGCGCGCCCTCGCTGCTCACCCGCGGCCTGGTCGGCCGCGACTACCTCACCGTCGAGATCGAGGACCTGTCCGCCTGGGCGTGGGACGACTTCCTGTGCGCCAACGGCGACCCGGCCCTCGCCACCCTGACCGAGGTCGACGGCGAGCGCATCTTCCCCAAGCACGAGGGCGAACTCCCCGACCGCTACGCCGGTTTCGACGACACCATCGGCGAGTACCCGCGGTTCGTCCGCGAGCGCCCGTACGCATCGTTCACCGACATGCCGCACCTCGAGGCGGGGCTGCGCGGGCTCGAGGAGACCCGCCGGGTCGACCTGGAGGCCTGGATGGACGAACTGCGCCTGGACGCCGTGGTGTTCCCGGCCGTCGCCGACGTGGGCCCCGCGGACATGGACGTCTCCGAGGCGTCCGCGGACCTCGGCTGGCGCAACGGCGTCTGGGTCGCCAACGGCAACCTGGTGCCCCGCCACCTCGGCATCCCGACGGTGACCGTGCCCATGGGCGCCATGGCGGACACCGGCATGCCCGTCGGCCTGACCTTCGCGGGCCGCGCCTACGACGACAATGCGCTGCTGGCCCTCGGCGCGGCCTTCGAGGCGACCGGCAGCCGCCGTACGGAGCCGCCGCGCACGCCGCGGCTCTGAGCACAACGGCCGGCGGCGGAGCGGAGGTTGCCCTCCTCCCCCGCCGCCGGCCGGGCAGCCGCCCGGGCGGTCGACCCGTCGTTCCTCGACCGGTCGACCGCTCGACCCGTCGTTCCTCGACCGCTCGACCCGTCGGCGACGCGCGCCTCAGCCCGCGTAGGGAGCGAAGTCCGGGTTGGACTTGCAGCCGAGGTTCTCGAAGGTGCTGACCTTCGTGTCCGGGTCGGTGCCGGTCAGGCGGTACTTGCAGGCGCCCTTGAGGTACCGGCCCTCGAGCCCGCCGGGGAAGTCGATCTCCTTGTTCCACAGGTACGGGGACTGGTAGCTGTTGAGGCGGGCGGTGGCGTTGACGTCGATGCCGCCGGGCGCGTAGATCTCGTACACCCAGCCCGTCTTGGCGGCGCCGTAGGTGGCGAACTTCTGGGCCACCCACATCTCGCAACTCGTGCTCAGGTGCGCGCTGTTCTGCCCACCGCCCTGGACGATGTACTCGGCGAGCGGGGTCACCAGATCGCCCCGCGGGACGAAGCCGGCCCGGAAGATGTCCTCCACGTTCTCCCGGGTGTCGCCGCGCCAGAGCGTGTTGACGTCGTTGCGCCACTGCCAGCTCTCCTGCGTCGCCTTGGCCGCGACCGGCTGGGCGATCTGCGGCTCCGTGGTGGTGCGCCACCAGTCCGAGGCCCGGTAGTCGCGGACGGGTCCGCAGGGTGAGGTCAGGTCGTCGTCGGCCGCCCGCGTGGCGGGGACCGCGGGCGCGGCGGTGGCCGGGGGCACGGCGACGGCCGTGACGGCGGAGGCGAGGGAGGCGGCGACGACTACTCGGAGCACGGTGCGCAGCATGGCGACAGCCCATCGGTTGATCAACAGGACGGGCATCTTTATGGGCGGCCGGGGCCGTTCGCATCGGGACCGATACGCGGACTGCACCCACCCGGGTGAACTAGTCGTACCGTCACCCGGTGCCGGACGACGGGTGAGCACCACCCCGGCCACGGCGGTCGCGGGGACGGCCGCGGCCCGGCCGGACGGTCCGGCCGGGTCGCGGCGCTTCCGGGACGGTCAGGCCTGCGGGCCCTCGTTGCGTCGGCGCAGGCCGAGGACGCCGAGCGCGGCCCCGACCACGCCGACCGCGATGCCCACGACGCCGAGGGTGCGCGCGGCGTTGTCGGAGGAGGTGGCGCGCGCGGCGGCCGGCGGGGCGGCCTGGCCCCCGGTGGTCGCGGTCATGCCGTGGGTGTCGCTTTCGGCCGCGGCCTTGGTGAGGGTCAGGACGGGCGCGGGGTGCTCGGGTTCGGGCTGGCCGTCCTTGCCCTCCTCGATCCAGCGGACCACGGTGCCGTCGTCGTAGGTCTGCAGGGCCTTGAACACGAGCTTGTCGGTGTCGCTGGGCAGCGGGCCGAGCGAGAGCGCGAAGTCCTGGAACTGGCCGGGCGCGATCTTCGCGTTCGCGTCGGCCGTCCAGGTGATCTTCGAGACCGCCTCGGTGATCTCGTCGCCGTCGTCGGTCTTCAGCGGCGTGGCGAGCTTGGTCTTCTCCGCGGTGGCGGTCCAGCCGGGCAGCGGCCGGGTCGCGACCGAGGCCACCGGGTGGTCGGCGGGCAGGGTCACCTCCAGCTTCGTGGTGGACGCGGTGTCGCTCTCGTCCGGGACACGGAAGGCGACGGCGGTGTACGCGCCCTGGGCGGCGGTGCCCGGCTGCACGGTGACGTGCGCGGACGCGGGAACCGCCGAGGCGAGCAGGGCCGCACCGGCCAGCAGCGACGCGGCGGCCAGACGGCGGGAGAGGGTGGAACGCATGGGTGTGGTCTCCATCCGGGAGATCGGCACCGCGCGGCCGCGCACCGACCGGGCAGGTCGGCACGCCGGCGGGGCGCGGTGCGGGAACGCTGACGGGGTGTCCGGCGGCCGCCCCGGAACGGGGTGCGGCCGCCTTTGGCAACGCGAAGGCATCGGGCGGAGCGGCAACTCCGTCCGTCCGTGCCTAGGCGGTGACGACCCCGGGCGGTCCCCGGCGGACCAGGCTGTGGCGCAGCAGCGCCGACCGGCGGTGCCGCGGGACGGCGTCACGGCCGGGCCACGTGCGTGGGACAGCCACCGGCGGCGGGACGGCCGTGCCGATGAGGACGGCCAGGGTGCGCCGGGCGCGCCGGCTCCAGTGGCGGGCGGCGGCCCGGACCGTCCGCGCGAGGTCGAGCAGCCGCCACAGCGCCACCTCGACCCGGTGCAGCAGCCAGCCGGTGGCGAGCGCAGCGGCGGCATGGCCGGCCAGCATGCCGGGTGAGAGGCCGAGAACGCCGCCGTGCACGGCGGCGACCGCGTGGTGCACATGCCCGGCGTGGGCCCCGGCCCCGGCCGACGGCACCGGACCGGATCCCGCCCGGCCGCCCGGCCGGTGGGCCCCCGCCGGCATCCCAGGCATCCCGGGCATGCCCGGCATCGAGGCAGGCGTGGAGAGCGGCGTGGCCATGGCGTGCCCGGTACGGAAGAGCAGGTGCAGGCCGAGCTGCCCGGCGGCCACGCCCGCGGTGATGGCCGGAAGGGTCCGGCGGCGGCCGGCCGCCACCGCAGCCGCGGCGCAGACCAGCAGCCAGCCCAGCGCGACCAGCGGCAGACCCACCGCCGCCCTGCCCGCGGCGCCGTGCGCCGCCGCGGCCAGCGCCACGCTCACGGTGGCGAAGGCCGACGCCCGCACCAGCCGCACATCCAGTGCGGCCGTACGGCGGGATGGCCCCGGGGCGACGGTGACGGTCATCATGGCCGCCACATCATGCCACCCGCCCGCCGCCCACCGGTGCCCCGGTTCCGAACCTCCAGGCGCCCTGCACGCGGCGGGCACACCGCCCGCGCATGTCGGCGCTTCCCCCTGTTCAGCGGATCGCGCGCACGAAGCGCCGGCTCTCCACCTCCGTTGCGGTCAGGACGAAGGTGTCCCGCCGCCCGACGGTGACCCGGTAGAAGGTCGGTCCCGTCGGCAGGCTGAGCGTGGCCGTGAACCGGCAGCCGCCGTCTCCTTCGGGCGTGGCCCCGCCGAGCGCGCTGACGGCCACGACCGTGCCGTGCTCGTCGACCACGGTGACGTCCGTTCCCCATCGGATGTCGTCCATCGGGGCCCGGCCCGCGCAGGTCGTTCCGGCTACCACCACGTCGTTTCCGAGAGTCAGCGTGCCGTCGACGCCGAACGTCTCGGTGCTGGGGGCGGTCCGGGTGACGCCGCTGGCGGACACGGCCCAGGTGAGGGCCACCACGGCCGCGCCGGCGGCGAAGCCGGCAAGTGCCCACAGCGGCGCCCGGGTTCTGCCCGCGGGTCCGCGGGCGGCGGCTGCGCTCCCCCGGCCCTCCGTGTCCAGGGCGTCCATCGGCGAGAACGGGACAGCGGGCTCGATCGGCTCGGTCATGTCACCCATCATCCCGCACCGGCCGGGCCCGGGTATCGGCCGGTGTTCCAACAGTGCGATCTGGACGGCGAGTTGGAAGGCCCGTTGCCCGTCGGTCGGCCACAGCTGTCCTGTCGCTCCTCGCGGCCCGGGCCGGCCGGCTCTCGCTGTCCTCCGGAGATGACCGGGCGTGGTCGCCGGGTACCCACTGCCCTCGCGCGAGGTCTTCGGGCAGGGGGGCGGGCGTGGAAGGTGTCCCGCGCCCGCCCCCTGCGGTCTCCCGTCGGCCGTCAGCCGGCGAGTTCCTCCCGCAGTCGGCGGGCGGCACCGACCAGGCTGTCGAGCGAGGCCCGGGTCTCGGTCCAACCGCGGGTCTTCAGGCCGCAGTCGGGGTTGACCCACAGCCGCTCGGCGGGGATCGCGGCGAGCCCGGCCCGCAGCAGTTCGACGGCCTCGTCGGTACCGGGCACGCGCGGGGAGTGGATGTCCCACACACCGGGGCCGACCTCGCGCGGGTAGCCGGCCCGGGCCAGCTCTCCGGCGACCTCCATGTGCGAACGGGTGGCCTCCAGCGAGATCACGTCCGCGTCGAGCTCGTCGATCGCGGTCATGATGGCGCCGAACTCGGCGTAGCACATGTGGGTGTGGATCTGGGTGTCGGCCCGCACTCCGGAGGTGGCGAGGCGGAACGACTCGGTGGCCCAGTCGAGGTAGGCCGGACGGTCCGCGGCGCGCAGCGGCAGCGTCTCCCGCAGGGCGGGCTCGTCGACCTGGACGACGGCCGCCCCCGCGGCCTCCAGGTCGTCGACCTCGTCGCGCAGGGCGAGGGCGACCTGGCGGGCGGTGTCGCCGAGCGGCTGGTCGTCGCGGACGAAGGACCAGGCGAGCATGGTGACCGGGCCGGTGAGCATGCCCTTGACCGGGCGGTCGGTCAGGGACTGCGCGTAGCGGAACCAGTCGACGGTCATGGGGTGCGGGCGGGAGATGTCCCCGGCCAGTACCGGCGGCCGCACGTACCGGGTGCCGTAGGACTGGACCCAGCCCTGGCGGGTGGCGAGGTAGCCGGTGAGCTGTTCGGCGAAGTACTGGACCATGTCGTTGCGTTCGGGCTCGCCGTGCACCAGGACGTCCAGCCCGGCCTTCTCCTGGAAGGCGATCACCTCGCGGACCTCGGCCTCCATCCGCTCCCGGTAGGCGTCGGCGCCGATCCGGCCGGCCGTCAGGTCGGCCCGGGCGAGCCGCAGTTCGGAGGTCTGCGGGAAGGAGCCGATGGTGGTGGTCGGCAGCAGCGGCAGCCGGAGCCGGGCCCGCTGGGCCTCGGTGCGCTCCGGGTACGCCTGGGCGCGGCGGGCGTCCTCGGCGGTGGTGGCGGCGACCCGGGCGCGGACCGCCGGGTCACGGGTGATCGGGGAGGTGGCGCGGGAGGCGAGGTCGGCCCGGTTCGCGGCGAGTTCGGCGGTGATCGCGCCGGTGCCCTCGCGCAGGCCGCGGGCCAGGAGTGCGACCTCCTGCGCCTTCTGCCTGGCGAAGGCCAGCCAGCGCAGGATCTGCGGGTCGATGTCGCGCTCGGCATCGGCGTCGATCGGGACGTGCAGCAGCGAGCAGGAGGTGGCGACGTCGACGGTGTCGGCGAGGCCGAGCAGGGTGGCCAGGGTGGCGAGTGACTTCTCCAGGTCGTTGATCCAGATGTTGCGGCCGTCGACCACGCCCGCGACCAGGCGCTTGCCGGGCAGTCCACCGGCGGCGGCGAGGTCGTCCAGGTTGCCGGCCGCCGGTCCGGTGAAATCCAGCGCCAGTCCTTCGACCGGGGCCTTGGCGAGCACCGGCAGGGCCTCGCCGAGTCGGTCGAAGTAGCTGGCGACCAGCAGCTTCGGCCGGTCGGTGCGGGCTCCGAGCTCGCGGTAGGCGCGGGCGGCGGCGTTCAGCTCGGCCGGGGCGCGGTCCTGCACCAGGGCCGGCTCGTCGAGCTGGACCCAGGTGGCGCCGGCCGCGCGCAGGTCGGCGAGCAGGTCGGCGTAGACGGGCAGCAGCCGGTCCAGCAGGGTGATCGGCCGGAAGTCGGCGGCGACGCCGGGGGCCGGCTTGGCGAGCAGCAGGTAGGTGACCGGGCCGACCAGCACCGGGCGGGCGTCGTGGCCGGCAGCGAGCGCCTCGCGCAGCTCCGCGACGGCCTTGGCGGAGTCGGCGGTGAAGGCGGTGTCGGGGCCGAGTTCGGGTACCAGGTAGTGGTAGTTGGTGTCGAACCACTTGGTCATCTCCAGTGGCGCGACGTCCTGGGTGCCGCGCGCCATGGCGAAGTAGCCGTCGAGCGGGTCGGCGTCGACCGCCGCGCGGTGGCGGGCCGGGATCGCGCCGACGGCGACGGTGGTGTCCAGCACGTGGTCGTAGAGCGAGAAGTCGCCGGTGGGCACCTCCCGTACGCCCGCGTCGGCGAGCTGCTGCCAGTTCGCCCGGCGCAGGGCGGCCGCGGTGTCCTGGAGGGCGTCGGCGGTGACGGTGCCCTTCCAGTACCCCTCGATCGCCTTCTTGAGTTCCCGGCCCTGGCCCTGGCGGGGGTAGCCGTACACGGTGGCGCGGGTGGCCGCGGCTGCGGACTTCGCTGTCAAGGGACTCTCCTTCGCGAGTCTTGCTCCTCAAGTACCCGGTGAAGGGACGGGAGCGCGAAGGTACGACGAGCCGGACGGACACCCGTACCGGGTACGGCTCCGCCTGCTGTGTACGCCGACCCGCCCACGAGGTCACCGGATGTCCGCGCGCGATGGTCGCGCACGGGCAGCGGGCAGGTCTTCGGACTCGCGGGCACACCCGCCCGTATCAGGGCGGACACCTACTGGCCGTCGCTTCCCAGACCCTCCCGGGCCCAGTGCGTATGACGGCGGTCGTTCCCACTCACCGCTGCGGGGCAGTCCCGGATTCCCACCGGGTTCCCTCTTACGACACCCCGCCTGGCGGACGGGGTGAACCAGCTGCACCGCTCACCCTATGCCCACTGCCCCGGCCCGCGGTCCGAATGTCACCCGATCGCCCACATGGTGAGACTCCGTCGGGGTGGGATCCGCAGGTCGGGGGCCGCGTCGAGGTCGCGACGTCCGTCGGAACCCGGGCGCCGCACGGCCCCACCCCGGCGGCGGGTCAGCGGTGGGTGAACGACGGCGGGCGCTTCTCGGCGAAGGCCGCCATGCCCTCCTTCTGGTCGGCGGTGGCGAAGGTGGCGTGGAAGAGCCGGCGTTCGAAGCGCACGCCCTCCGCGAGGGTGGTTTCGAAGGCGCGGTTGACGCTCTCCTTCATCATGACGGCGGCCGGTCCGGACATCGCCGCGACGGCGTCGGCCGTGGCCATCGCCTGGGCGAGCAGATCCGCGGCGGGGACGATCCGGGACACCAGCCCGGCCCGCTCGGCCTCCTCCGCGTCCATCATCCGGCCGGTCAGGCACAGCTCCATCGCCTTGGCCTTGCCGACCGCCCGGGTGAGCCGCTGCGAGCCGCCGATCCCCGGGATGACGCCGAGCTTGATCTCCGGCTGGCCGAACTTCGCGGTGTCGGCGGCCAGCAGGATGTCGCACAGCATCGCCAACTCGCAGCCACCGCCCAGCGCGTAGCCCGCGACGGCCGCCACGACCGGCTTGCGCAGAGCGCCGAAGCGGTCCCAGGCGGCGAACCAGTCGCCGAGGTAGGCGCCGGCGAAGTCGAGCGACTGCATCTCCTTGATGTCGGCGCCGGCCGCGAAGGCCCGCTCCGAGCCGGTGACCACCAGGCAGCCGATCTCCGGATCCCGGTCGAACTCCGTTGCCGCGGCGACGACTTCGTTCATCAGCTGGGTGTTGAGCGCGTTCAGCGCCTTCGGCCGGTCGAGCGTGATCAGCCCGACCCGGCCCTTGCGCTCGACCAGGATCGTCCCGTAACCGGTCACTTGACGCCCTCCCTGATGCTGGTGATGATCGCGGAGAAGTCCAGGCCGCTGCCGTGTCCCTCGGCGAACTCCGCGTAGAGCCGGGCCGCCCGCCGGCCGAGCTCGACCGGTAGCCCGAAGGCCTCGGCCGCGCCCGCGGCCAGTCCGAGGTCCTTGGCCATCAGCGCCGCGGCGAACCCCGCCGCGTACTCGCGGTTGGCGGGGCTGGCCGGCACCGGGCCGGGCACCGGACAGTTGCTGGTCAGCGCCCAGCACTGCCCGGAGGCGGTCGACGCCACGTCGAACAGCGCCTGGTGGCTGAGCCCGAGGCTCTCGCCGAGCACGAACGCCTCGCTGACCGCGATCATCGAGATGCCGAGGATCATGTTGTTGCAGATCTTCGCCGCCTGCCCGGCCCCCGACGGTCCGCAGTGCACGACCTTGCGGCCCATCGTCTCGAGCACCGGCCGGGCCGCACCGAAGTCCGGTTCCGCCGCTCCCACCATGAAGGTGAGGCTCGCGGCCCGGGCCCCGGCCACGCCGCCGGACACCGGAGCGTCCACCGCCCGGTGGCCGGCCTGCACCGCCGAGGCGTACGCGGCCCGGGCGTCCGCCACGTCGATGGTGGAGCAGTCGACGAAGAGCGTCCCCGCTGGGGCGGCGGGCAGCAGGTCCGCGTAGGCGGACAGGACGTGCCGCCCGGCCGGGAGCATGGTGATCACGACCTCGGCCCCGGCCACGGCGTCGGCGGGCGAGGTCGCCGGCCGGACGCCTGCCGCCTCCGCCTGCCGTACCGCTGCCGGGGCGAGGTCGTAGCCCGCCACCCGGTGCCCGGCCTTGACGAGGTTGGCGGCCATCGGGCCACCCATGTTGCCGAGTCCGACGAATCCGATGCGGTGGGTCACCAGCGCTCCAGGGGTGTGGTGGTGGCGAGGCCGAGTTCCGCCGCGCCGAGCGGGGCGAAGTAGCGGTCGACGGCGGCGGGCGGGACGGCGTCCAGCGTGGCCGGGTCCCACCGCGGCGAACGGTCCTTGTCGATCACTTGGGCCCGGATGCCCTCGGCGAGGTCCGGGGTGGCGAGCGCCGCGCACGAGGTGCGGTACTCCTGGTCGAGGACGGCCTCCAGCGGGCCGAGCCTGCGGGCCCGGCGAAGGGCCGCCAGGGTCGCCTTGACGGCGGTCGGCGAATTGGCGGCGATCCGGTCGGCGGCCTCTTTCGCCTCGGGTTCGCCGGCGGCCCGCAGCCGCTCCAGGATCTCCTCGACGGTATCGGCCTGGTAGCAGGCGTCGATCCAGGCCCGCTGCCCTTCCAGCCGGCCGGGCGGCGCGGCCCCGACATGCCGCAGCAGGGCGTCGTGGACGGGCAGCGCGGCCAGGTCGTCGAGCAGCGCGGCCACCCGCTCGCCGGGGACGAAGTGGTCCGCGAGCCCGCAGGCCATCGCGTCGGCCGCGCCGGCCGAGCCCGCGGTCAGCGCGAGGTGGGTGCCCAGCTCGCCGGGGGCGAGCGCGAGCAGGTAGGTGCCGCCGACGTCGGGGACGAAGCCGATCCCGGCCTCCGGCATGGCGATCCGGGTGGTGCCGGTGACGATGCGTACGCTGCCGTGCGCCGAGACGCCGACGCCGCCGCCCATCACGATGCCGCTCATCACGGCGACGTAGGGCTTGGGGTAGCGGGCGATCCGGGCGTTGAGCCGGTACTCGTCGCGCCAGAACCCTTCGACGGCGGCCACGTCCCCGCCGGTGGCGGCGCGATGGATCGCGACGATGTCGCCCCCGGCGCAGAAGGCCCGGTCACCGGCGCCCGTGACGACGACCGTGGCGATCCGGTCGTCCCGCTCCCAGGCGTCGAGCGCCTCGGTGATCCGCCGCACCATGGGGTGGGTGAGGGCGTTGAGCGCCGTCGGCCGGTTGAGAACGATCCGGCCGGTCCGGCCCTCACGGCGGATCACGACCTCCTCGGTGTCGCTGTCGGACATCATGCGGCTCCGGTCAGGCCGCGGGCGACGATGACGCGCATGATCTCGTTGGTCCCTTCCAGGATCCGGTGCACCCGCAGGTCGCGGACGATCTTCTCGATGCCGTACTCGGCCAGGTAGCCGTAGCCGCCGTGGAGTTGGAGGGCCTGGTCGGCGACCTCGAACCCGGTGTCGGTGGCCAGGCGCTTGGCCATGGCGCACAGCTCGGGCGCGCGCGGGTCGGCGCGGTCCAGCGCGGCCGCCGCGCTCCGGACCAGGGCGCGGGCGGCCTCCAGTTCGGTGGCCATGTCGGCGAGCCGGAACTGCAGCGCCTGGGCGTGCAGCAGGACGGTCCCGAACGCCTCGCGGTCGGCGAGATGGGCGACGGCGCGGTCCAGCGCGGCCCGGGCGCCGCCGAGCGAGCAGGCCGCGATGCCGAGCCGGCCGCCGTTGAGGCCGGCCATGGCGATCCGGAAGCCGTCGCCCTCGGCACCGAGCAGGCGGTCGGCGGGCAGCCGGACACCGTCCAGCACGACCTGCCTGGTCGGCTGCGCGTTCCAGCCCATCTTCCGCTCGTTCGGGCCGAAGGACAGGCCGGGGTCGTCGCGGTCCACCAGGAAGGCCGAGATGCCCGCCGGTCCGGGCGCGCCGGTGCGCGCCATCACCAGGTACACCTGGGCGGCGCCTGCCCCCGAGATGAACTGCTTGACGCCGTCCAGCACCCAGCCGTCGCCGTCGCGGACCGCCCGGGTGGCGATCGCTCCGGCGTCGGAGCCGGCGCCCGGCTCGGTCAGGCAGTAGCTGCCCAGCTGTTCGGCCGTGCACAGGGCGGGGAGCCACCGGGCGCGCTGCTCCGCCGTGCCGTGCCGGTCGATCATCCAGCCGACCATGTTGTGGATGGAGAGGTAGGCGGCGATCGACGGGCAGCCGGTGGCCAGCGCCTCGAAGGCCACCACGCCGTCGAGGCGGCCGAGTTCGCAGCCGCCGACGTCTTCGCGGACGTACACGCCGGCCAGGCCCAGGTCGGCGGCCTTGCGCAGCACGTCCACCGGGAAGTGCTTGGTGCGGTCCCATTCGACCGCGTACGGGGCGAGGTGCTCGGCGGCGAAGGCGCGGGTGGCGTCGGCGATCGCCCGCTGGTCCTCGGTGAGGTCGTGCACGGCGCTCATCCCATCGTCGGAATGGTGAAGCTCGCGCCCTCCTTGACCCCGGAGGGCCAGCGCGAGGTGACGGTACGGGTGCGGGTGTAGAAGCGGATCGAGTCCGGCCCGTGCTGGTTGAGGTCGCCGAAGCCGGAGCGCTTCCAGCCGCCGAAGGTGTGGTAGGCGATCGGGACCGGGATCGGTACATTGACCCCGACCATGCCGGTGTTCACCCGGCGGGTGAAGTCGCGGGCGGTGTCGCCGTCCCGGGTGAAGATCGCCACTCCGTTGCCGAACTCGTGCTCGCTCGGCAGCCGCAGTGCCTCCTCGTAGTCGGCGGCGCGGACCACGCAGAGCACCGGGCCGAAGATCTCCTCGCGGTGGATGCGCATCGCCGGGGTGACCCGGTCGAACAGCGAGGCGCCGAGGAAGAAGCCGTCCTCGTGCCCCTCCAGCCGGAAGTCCCTTCCGTCGACGACGAGTTCGGCGCCCTCCCGGACGCCGATGTCCAGGTAGCCGCGGACCCGGTCCACCGCATCACGGCCGACCAGCGGGCCGAAGTCGGCGTCGGGATCGTCGGAGCGGCCCACCTTCAGCGCCGCGATGCGCTCCACCAGCTTCGCCACCAGGGCGTTCGCGGTCTCCTCGCCGACCGGGACGGCGACCGAGATCGCCATGCAGCGCTCGCCCGCCGAGCCGTACCCGGCGCCGACCAGGGCGTCGACGGCCTGGTCGAGGTCGGCGTCCGGCATGATGACCATGTGGTTCTTGGCGCCGCCGAAGCACTGCGCCCGCTTGCCGTGCGCGGCGGCGGTGGCGTAGACGTACTGGGCGACCGGGGTGGAGCCGACGAAGCCGAGCGCCTCGACCCGCGGGTCCTCCAGCAGGGTGTCGACGGCCTCCTTGTCGCCGTTGACCACGTTGAGCACGCCGGGCGGCAGGCCCGCCTCCAGGAACAGCTCCGCGAGGCGCAGCGGCACCGACGGGTCGCGCTCGGAGGGCTTGAGGATGAAGGCGTTGCCGCAGGCCAGCGCGGGCGCGGCCTTCCAGAGCGGGATCATCGCGGGGAAGTTGAACGGGGTGATGCCGGCGACCACGCCGAGCGGCTGGCGCATCGAGTACACGTCGATGCCGGAGCCGGCGTTGTCGGTGAACTCGCCCTTCAGCAGGTGCGGGATCCCGGCGGCGAACTCCACGACCTCCAGGCCGCGTTGGAGGTCGCCGTGGGCGTCGGCGACGGTCTTGCCGTGCTCCGCGGAGAGCAGCCGGGCCAGGCTGTCCTTCTCCTGCTCGACCAGTTGGAGGAAGCGCAGCAGTACCCGGGCCCGGCGCTGGGGGTTCCAGGCGGCCCACTCGGGCTGGGCCTGGGCCGCGTCGGCGATCGCGGTCCCGACCTCGGCGCGGCTCGCGAGCGGCACCCGGGCCTGGACCCGGCCGGTGTTGGGGTCGTGGACGTCGCCGAAGCGGCCGGAGGTGCCGGCGACGTGCTTGCCGGCGATGTAGTGGGTGAGTTCTCGGACCATCGGTTCCTTCTCTCGTCCTGGGTGCGGAGAGGTGCGGAGAGGAGGAGTGGAGGGCCGCCGTCGACGGGCGGGCGCACGGTGGTGCGACCGCCGTCCATCGGCCTGCGGCGGCCGGACGGGACGTCAGGGCGTGTGGGCCCCGGCGCTCGTCGGCGCAGGACAGCCAGGGGTGGTGGATCGGGAGCAGCCCGGAGTCATGGCGTGTCGTCTCCATCCTCGTGGAAAACACGGAACACCCGCGGCCGGTATCCTGACTCCCGGATCGACGCCCGTCCCCCGGCCTTCCCGGCTGGCTGCCAGTGGCCTTCACCTGCGAGGACGAACTCCCCGGTCACAGTGGCGGGACCGTGCCGGACTTGCACCGGCTTCCCTGACACCGCGGACCTGCCGTCGACCATATAGTTGGACGTCCTAGTAAGTCCAGGGCATCCGCCCCGATTCCTCGCCCGGGGCTCGGGCCGAGCCTCGCGGGCGGCACCCGCGTACCGTCCGGCCACGGGAGTCGCCGTCCGTCCCGGACCGTCCCGGTCCGCCACCCCGCGTACCGCTGCCGCCGGCCCCGCCGACGGGCCTGACCGGGTACCGGGATCCGCGACGTCCGCGCCGCCGACCAGGTGGGGTCGGGTACCCCCGATGCCGGTCCGGACGTGGATCGCACGGCCGCGGCGCCGCGGACATCCCGGACGCACCCAGGTCCTCTGCGTCGGCAACGACCCGCTGGTTCGGGCCCAGGGCCGCGCGCTGCTCGGGGAGAACCTCAGCCGGGTTCCGCGGGGGACGACGGAGGCGGTCGGCGGGCGGCTGCGGGGCGCGGCTCGACGGCGGGGCCTGCCGGGAGCGCCGGCTCGGCGGGGACCGGTCCCGGCGCCGGCTCCGGCACCGGGAGGTCGAGGCCGGGAACCGGCGGGACGACGTGGAAGGTGTTGGTGGTCAGCGCCTCGTCCAGCGCGCGGGTCGCGTCCCCGATCAGCTCCGGGTCGCCGAGGTTCCGGATGACCCGGCGGGCGTCCTCGACCCGTCCTTGGCCCGCCAGCGCGAGCATCAGGTGCTCGTGGGCGCCGTACCGGTAGGAGGAGTGGCGGGCGGTGGCCGCCAGTTCCTCGGCCCGGGCCGGCTCGCCGACGGCGACGAGCATGGCCGACAGCCCGCAGATCGCGCGGGACTGGTAGACGTCGTCCGGCTCGTCGGCCACGATCCGTTCCGCCGTCGCCACCACCCGCATGGCGCCGTCGGTGTCACCGAGGCCGGCGAGCGCCTCGGCCACCTCGCCGAGGGCGCCGACCCGGTCCTCGGAGTGGGTGGCGGCCAGCGCGGCCTGTTCGGCGAGGCCCAGCAGGCGCCGGGCCCCGGCCGTATCACCGGCCGCGTGGAGCACCGCGCCGAGGCCGGTGAGGGCGTTCGCCCGGTTGCTGCCGTAGTCGACGGCCCGGGCGATCGGCTCCGCCCGCTCGACGAGCCGCCGGGCGCCGACCGGGTCGCCGAGGGCGACCAGGGCCACCGCCGGGACCGCCAGCGCGAAGGCCCGCCGGTACGGGTTCTGCATCGCGGCGAGGTCCGGCGCGGCCTGCTCGGCGAGCCGCCTGGCCCGGTCGGCGCTGGTGCACTCGGTCAAGGCGCGCACCAACTCCGTTGCTGCGCACTGCTGGTGCCACGAGAAGACCGACCGATCGACTACGGACACCGCGTTCTCCCCGGGCTGTGGACACTCGTACGCAAGTACGCGGGCGGCCGCTGCGCCGGTTCACCGCACCGAGGAACTGCTGCACCGCACCCCCGAAGCGCCGGCCGGAGCTCGAGGTGGTCCTCGACGAAGCCGCGCTGCGCCACCCGGTCGGCCACCCGCGCCATGGCACTCCCCCGACGTGACCGTGCCGGCCGTGCCGGGAGAGCGCGGCGCACCCGCCGGACCGTCCGGAGCGTTCTCCACGTCGGTAGCAGTGGCGGGTTGATCCGGGGTCTGGTCGATCCAGTGCCTCCGCACCACCCGTCGCGCCTCGGATCCCGGCGCCGGGGTCCACGGCGGACGGCGGTGCGGGTCCCCGCCGACCCGGCAGGGACCCGCACCGACGGACCTCAGGGCCGGTCAGAGCAGCTTGATGCCGGTGATCCAGGCCTTGTTGCCGTCGACGACCCGGTTGGTCGCGCCCCGCCACTGGCGGGCCGGGGCCCCGTTGTCGGTACGCCAGTCGGCGACCTCCAGCAGCGCCGCGGAGTTGAGGTTGGACAGGCCCAGCTCCTTGTGGGGCCCGATCTCGCCCGAGTAGAGCCAGCCCTGGTTCCAGCCGCCGTGGCAGTCCCACTGGCGGGCCGGCGCACCGTCGTCCATCCGCCAGTCGGCGATCTCCAGGCACTTCCCGGAGTTGCGGTTGACCAGCATGGTGACGCCGCCGGCCTGCTTGAAGTCCCAGAGCTGGCTGGCGCCGCCGTGGCAGTCCCACTGCCGGACCGGGGCGCCGTTGTCGGTACGCCAGTCGGCGACCTCCAGGCACTTCCCGGAGTTGGCGTTCACCAGGGTGGTGGACTTCGGTGTGGTGAAGCCGCCGCCCGCCGCGGAGGCCGGGGTGGCGGGCAGGACGGCGAGGAACGTGACGGCGGCGCCTGCCACGGCCGCTGCCGCGCGGACACGGCGCAGCGGTGTACGGATGGTCATCGAGCTTCGATCCCCTTGCACGAGTCGCAGAACCGGCAGGGGCGGATCGCCCGGACGAGAGATCGCCCGGGTCCCGCGTCGGCCCGGGTGCGTGCCCGGGCGCCACGCCCGTCCGTCCCCGTCCCCCACGGCCCGCGCTCCCGCGCCGGGCCACCGACGTCGGCGAATGATACGACATCGAACCGACACCGACGGTGCCCGCCTCGGGGCGGCCGGACTACGGGGCACGGGACCGCTTGCGCCACGCACCGCGGACGTGACCGGCCGTCACGGCCCGGCCCGGCCGGGGCTGCTCGGGCGGAGAGGGCAGGATTCGAACCTGCGCGGGCCCTTGCGGACCCTGCTCGGCCGTTGCCGGCCAGGCACCCGATGAACCGCTCCGGGCACCTCTCCCAGTCCCGGGTTCCCGTTCTCCGGGACTCCCTGACGTGCCCTCAGCCTGGCCCATCCGCCTGACCGCAGGCTGACACCCCGCTGACCGCGGCTGCCCCGGCCGGGCGGACGGATCTCCGCTTGACCACTACGGGTGACTTTCGGGCCCGCCACGTGCCGCCGGTCGGGATCAGGGCCGCTCCGTCCCGAATCATCGGCGGTGCGGCCCACCGCGCCGACCCGCCCCGGAACAGCAAGGACCTCCCGCTCATGAAGGTGCTCTCCGCACGCTCCGCCACCGTCGTCGCCTCCGCCGCGCTCCTGATCGCGGGCACGGCGGCCCGGGTGTCGGCAGACAGCCCCGCGGTGCCCGCGTTCGGCTCGGCCATCGTGGTGAACAACGGCGACGGCAACGTCACCAACGTCGGTGCCAACAACAGTGCCGCCGGCCACGACAACACCACCGGCACCGGTCACATCACCGGCACCGGCCACACCGTCGGCGCGACCGGTCCGGTCACCTCCCCGTCGGCAACCATGCTGGTGGGCGACGGAGTCATCCAGTCGTCCAACCTCGCGACCGTCCCGGTCACCGTGACCTGCACCCTCGGTTACACGATCCAGTGGGTGAACGTGGACCTGCCGGACTTCGACGCCGGCGCACACACGGTCCAGGTCGACACCCCCTGCACCGGGCGGCCGCAGATCTTCAACCTGCGCGTCTTCGGCCCGAACCCCCTGACCCCGGGCCGCACCGAGGCCGATCCCGGCTCGTACATCCCGCAGACCTCCCCGGGAAGCCTCCCGGCGAACTTCCCCCCGAACCTCGACACCGACCCGAACCCGCAGACGATCACCCTCGCGAACCCCTGAGCATCCGCCGGCCCCGGGCCGCGGGCGAGCACATCCGACTCGCGGCCGGGCGGCCGGAATATCAGGCCGCGTATACTGGAATATCGCCTCCAGCGCCACTCGATCGACCATTTACCCGCCCAATCGACAGGAGGCATGATGATCGGCGTGCTCGTGACGTTCACGCAGCCCGACAAGTTCGACCGTTCAACTCTCGCCAAGATTGCGAGCGACCTCCGGGCGCCGTTCGAAGGCATGGACGGCCTTCGCTTCAAGAGCTTCATGCTCGACGAAGGCGGCGTTCAGGCGCGGAACTTCTACCTCTGGGACGACGAGGCGAAGGCCCGCGCATTTTTCACGGCGGAGATCGTCGAAAAGGTGACGGGAATTTACGGCGTCCCGCCGAAAATCGAATACCTCGACGTCGTGGGACTCGTCGACAACAGCGGCGTCTGATTCTCCGGACGACTGCCGCACGCCCCTGACGCCATCGAGCGGTTCCGCCCCGAGGACGGACGACCACTCCGCCCAGGGGCGACCGGAGGCACCCCTTCTCTCCCGCGCCAGCCCGGGCTCCGCCACCGGGTCAGCCCGACCTCGCGAGCCCCGGCGCTTGACACCTCGAAAGTGTGAGTGGTTGAGTACTCACATGCAAACGGAACGCCAACGCCAACTCTCCACCGCCGAGGAACGCCGCGACACGGTGCTGCGCACCGCGATCGGCGCCTTCGCCTCGCGGGGTTACTTCGGCACCACGACGACGGAGGTCGCCAAGGCCGCCGGGATCTCGCAGGCGTACGTCTACCGGCTCTTCCCCAGCAAGGAAGCCCTGTTCGTCGCCGTGGTCGAGTACTGCTTCGTCCGGGTGCGGGCCAGCCTGGAGGGCGGCGCGGCCGCCGCCGAGGGCAGCTCGCCGGAGGCCGTGCTGTACGCGATGGGTGATGCCTACGCCCGGCTGATCAGCGACAAGGATCTGCTGCTGGTGCAGATGCACGCCCAGGCCGCCGCGGTCTCCGAGCCGGCGATCCGCGACGCCGTGCGGGCCGGGTACGCCCGCATGGTCGAGTACGTCCGCGGGGCCTCCGGGGGTGATGACCGGCAGGTCCAGGAGTTCTTCGCCGTCGGCATGCTGTGTCACCTGGTGGCCGCGATGGACGCCGACAAGGTGGACGCGCCCTGGACGCGCACCCTCACGGCGGGCATCCGGCACTACTGAGGACCCGCCCGCAACGTGGCAGCCCATCGACAGCGGGCTGCCGCTTCTTCGGGCCAAAGAGTGAGTGATTAACCACTCCTAGATCTGACCCTCCCCCCAGACCCGGAAGGACACGAGCCACCATGAACACCGACTCCGCCAACACCACCGCCGCCACCGCGATCACCGGCCCCGAGACCACCGTCGACGAGAACGCCCCCGTCGTCGTCCGGCTGTCGACCACGGTGAACGCCCCGCTGGCCGCCGTCTGGCGCCTGCACACCGACATCAACGCGTGGGCGGACTGGCACCCGGACGTCACCAGGGCCGCGATCCTCGGCCCGCTCGTCCCGGGCACCTCCTTCCGCTGGTCCACCCACGGGCTCGACATCACCTCCACCGTCCTCCAGGTCGTGCCGGGCGAGCGGATCGTCTGGGGCGGCCCGGTGCAGGGCATCGACGGCATCCACGTGTGGACCTTCGAGGAGTCTGAGGGCGTCGTCACGGTCCGCACCGAGGAGTCCTGGGCCGGCGCCCCGGTCGACGCCGAGCCGGAGCTGCTCGGCGACGCGCTCCGGCAGTCCCTGGAGACCTGGCTCCACGAGCTCAAGGCACGCGCCGAGCGCCGGTGACGCCCGCCGCAAGGCACAGGACACACGACACACCCCACGAGCCCCACGAGCCCCACTAGCCCTACCCACCCCACGACAGACCCGAGGAACCCGCCATGACCAGCAGCAAGCCGTACCTGACCGGCCACTACACCCCCGTCGCCGACGAGATCACCGCCACCGGCCTCACCGTCGAGGGCACCCTGCCCCCCGAACTGACCGGCCGTCTGATCCGCAACAGCCACAACCCCAAGCCCGGCGTCACCCCCACCCACTGGTTCAAGGGCAGCGGCATGGTCCACGGCATCCGGCTGCGTGACGGCCGCGCCGAGTGGTACCGCAACCGCTGGGTGCACACCCCGGCCCTCGAGGGCGCGCCGTACATGACCGAGCACGGCCCCGACCTGACCGCCAGCACCGCCGGCACCCACGTCATCGAGCACGGCGGCCGACTGCTCGCACTCTGCGAGGCCAACCTGCCGTTCGAGCTGACCCGGGACCTGGAGACCGTCGGCGCCTACGACTTCAACGGCAAGCTGACCTCGGCCATGACCGCGCACCCCAAGGAGGATCCGGCCACCGGCGAGCTGCACTTCTTCGCTTCTTCGCCCTTCCCGCCCTACCTGATCCACCACGTCGCCTCGGCCGACGGCCAGGTCCTGACGAGCCAGGAGGTGCCGGGAGCGAGCGCCGCGCTGAAGCACGACTTCGCCATCACCGAGCACCACGTGGTCTTCCTGGAGGGCTCGGTCACCTTCGACCCGAACGAGCACTCCGGCATCCCGTACGGCTGGAGCGACGCACAGACGTCGCGGATCGGCGTGATGCCGCGCGGCGAAGGCGGCGCGGCCAAGGTCCGCTGGTTCGAGATCGGCCAGGGCTACGCGATGCACCTCGCCAACGCGTACGAGGACGCCCGCGGCCGGATCGTGGTCGAGGGGCCCGCGGTGGGCCGCGCCGGCTGGCAGCGTTCGTGGAACTGGTGGGTCGGCGCTCCGGACCGCGGCGCAGAGCCCAACTCCGGTTCGCGCAGCCGCCGCTGGACCATCGACCTGGGCGCAGGCCGGGTCACCGAGCAGGACACGGACGACCTGGTGGTGGAGTTCCCGACCATCAACGACGCCTTCATCGGCCGCGAACACCGCTTCCAGTACGCGCTGGCCTTCCCGGACGACCAGGGCATCGGCAACCACACCCTGGTCAAGTACGACCGCGCCACCGGCGCCCGGCAGCTCCGTCCGGTCGGCACCGGGCAACTCCCCAGCGAGGCGGTGTTCGTGGCGTCCGCCGACGCTGCGGGCGAGGACTCCGGGTACCTGCTGACCGTGGTCAGCGACCTGAACGCGGACGCCTCGAAGCTGCTCGTCCTGGACGCCTCCGACCTGACCCTGCCGCCGGTCGCCACCGTCCACCTGCCCCGCCGGGTCCCCGCCATGATCCACGGCTCCTGGATCCCGGACGCCGACCTGGCCTGACCGCCCACCTGACCACCGGACCACCGGACCACCGGACCACCAACACCCACCCTCCACCACCAACAACCCCGAGGAGAAAACGATGTCGGAGAACCACACCGAGCTTCCCGTGTCCCTGGAGAAGCAGAGCGACCGGCACTGCGCCGAGCAGGTCGACAGTGCGGCCCGGAGGACGGACAAGAAGGCCGACAAGAAGGCTGACAAGAAGCGCCGCCGCACCCGGCAGCGGGCCGCCGAAGCCGCCGTCTACACCGGACTGGGCGTGGCCGCCCTCGCCGAACCGTGGCTGCTGCTGCTCATCGTGCCGGCCCTGCTGCTCGCCCTGCGTGACTGACCCGCCGCGCCTCCGCCTCTGGGAGCCCGCCACCCGTACCACGGGGTGACGGGCTCCAGGCGTCCCCGCCGAACGGCCGCCGCACCGGGTCCGGGACGACCGGCCCGACATCAGCTGGCCCGCCCACTGGGTGGTAACTGGAGTACGAGCGGGTTCCCGAGAATGCCGAGCGGCGCGTCGTTCCATCTCAGCTGGCTGGCGGCTCATCGGGCCCGCTGAGCGACCATCCCGGATTTTGAGCTGATCTCCTGAACTTCAGGTGTTGCTGCTGCAATGTCTGGGTCCGTTGGGACCGTTGATGCGCGCAGCGGCATACTGGCGGGATGAAGTTCGGGGTGGGGTCCGGCGAGGTTTACTGGGGTGGCGGGGTGCTCCAGGAGACGCTGGGGCGTGTGGCGGAGGGCCTCGGGGTCGTCTTGCCTGCGCCGGACGGGCAGTGGAGCGGCATAGCGGTGTACGTCGACTCGGGGCTCGGCCGGCGGGTGTCGGTGCGTCCGGCCGACGGGCAGCGGCCTGCCTTCTGGGTGTATCTCCAGAGCAACGGCCGGAGCCTGGCCTGCGGGTGGACCGCCGATCCGGCCGAGGTGGTCAGGGCGGTGGTGGCCTGGACCGGTGGAGCGGGTCTCGAGGAGACCAAGGAACAGGCTCCGTGCATCGAGTTCCGCCCTTGGGCCCTCGCGCACGAGCGGGAGCCGCTCGGTGTTGTCGAGCTGGCGTGGTGCCTCAAGCTCGACGGCATCCACATGCCGCCGATGAACCGGTTCCCGCGCGTGCATGCGCTGTTGGCGGCCGCGTACAGCCAGCCGGCGCTCCGCCAACTGATGCCGGTGACCAGCCACTTCACCCTCTGGTTCTCCACCAGTACCACGGCGCGACGGAGTACGACACAGGTCGGGTACACGATCTGGCCGCACGACGAAGGGTTCTACGGGGTACGGAACCGGAGCGAGTTGCTCGCGCGCTTCGAGACGCCGGATGAAGCCGTCGCCTTCGTGGTCGCCGTCCTGCCGGAGGGGATCGGGCCGGCGCGTTAAGACGTTGTTCGAGCGGTAGCGGCAGCGGTCGTGTTCGTCCCCACGCCCGGGTGCACCTGGCCCCAGCGCTCTTGATCGCCAGGGCACCACCTGGTCATCAGACCGTCTCTCCTCCCGCTTTCCGTTCTGTCGCGCGCCTATTCGCCTCTTCGAGCGTGGCCTGCCATCGCCTGTCGACTTCGGCAGGTCTCTGGTGCCCGCACTCGATGAGGTTGCCCGCCCGGTCGGCGACTTCCGCGTAGAAGTCACCGTTCTCGATCCAGACGGCGACGTTCTCGATCCCCGCCGACCGGTCGTTGTCATCCACCCAGAAGGTCATGGAGAAGGCCGGCTCATCGCCGTTGTAGTCGGATCGAACCCGGAACGTCTCGTCCGGCCTGAGCCATCGATCCTCACCCAGTGGTTCAAGCCACATGACGAGCCAACCCTTGGAACCGTTGCGGACATCCATGACAGCCATGTCCGCAACACTAGCCGCGCCCACGATTCAGCCTGCTTCGTCGATCCAACCCCGGCAGCCCGTGGGGCGCGTCCAGCAGCCGTCACGGTGCTTTGGTGGAGCCTTCGAATCCCGCCCAGAAATCGGCGAACCCGCTCGCTTCGGCGGGCGGCATGCTCGACCCCGGCGAGACCCCCGACGGTGTCATGGCGGCCGCGGAGATCTCCGCGATCGTCCTGGACCCGGCGGAGCACACCGACCACGCGGTGCGCAGCCTGCGGGAGTGGGAGCCGCTGGTGCCGGCGGAGCAGTTCGAGTTGCTCGGGCGGCTCGGCGAGGCGCGCCGCAGCGGCGTCCCGTTCCATCTCGCCGCACCCGACCAGGAGTTCTCCTGACCCCACGGCCGCGAGTCACTGCGTCCGTCGGGCGTTACGGCGTGATACGACTGAGCCGCCGCTCGGCATCGGGCACGCCGGGCGCGCCGCCGCCCGAGCACGCTCCCGCTCGCACCGACCGTTCCGGAGAGACGACGTGTACGACATCTTGGCCAGCGTCCTGACCGACCGGTTCCAGGTGCGGCCCGAACTGCTCTCCCCCACCGCCACCCCGGCGGCGCTGGGCCTGGACTCGCTCTTCGCGGTGGAACTCTCCATCGTGCTGGAGGAGGACTCGGGGCTGGTGATCGACCAGGACGAGCTGGCGGACGCGCCGACCCTGGCCGACATCGCGCAGCTGATGCGGGACAGGGCCGGTGTGCCGTCCGGAGTCCGGCGCCCGTGACGAGGTGATGGTGACGACGCCGTGAACCGTCACCCCGGGAGCGCGGACAGCACGCTCTGCACGGACTCGTCGGCGATCCGCCGTGCGCGCGCCTGCGGGACGAGGTGCTCGACATGGCTGAAGTTCCAGGCGAGTCGGCCGTGGCAGGTGGTGGCCGTCGCCACGATCGCGCCCATGATCGAGATGCCCGTCAGGAACTGGGCGTCGCTGACCTGCCAGGGGCCGACCCGGTCGGGGAACGCGTAGCGGCCGACGTTGGACAGGCACAGGTTGATCGGTCCCCGCTCGTCCATGAACCGCATGAACGCCTCGCACTCCTGCGGCGAGTCCAGCCCTGCCCAGCGCGGCAGGCTGAGCATGGCCAGGTGGTCCTGGCGGGCCCGGCGGCGCACCAGGTCCTGGCTGATCTCCCGGGCCGTCGACCACAGCGGCCGGTCGGGCTCGTAGCGGACCCGGGAGGGGACGGTGGCCACGTAGGTGCCGGCCTCGTCGAGGGCGACGGCCGGGTCGAGATCGCCCCGGAAGTCGACCGGCGAGCCGATCGAGACGTGCCCGCCCGCCGGGGTCCCGGCATCCCGCGCGACGGCCGTCACCATCGCGGCGGCCAGCACCCCGTGGACCGTGGTGCCGTGGCGCGCGGCCGCCTCCACCAGCAGGTCCAGCCGGTCGGCGCCGAGGTACCGGTGCACCATCCGGGTACGCCGCTGCTCGAACGGCACCTGCCGGCTCGGGACGACCCGCTGGGCGGGGCTCGCCCCGGCGTCCGCCTCGTCGCGCGCCATCATGGCCTCGAGCCCGGCGACGCCCGCCGCGCCACGGTGGCGGCGCGGGAGCAGGTCCTCGGTCGCGGGCCGTACGGGCAGCGGGGTGAGCGGCAGCGGTGCACCGGTGGCGGCCCGGGCGGCGAGGTCGATCCACTCCCGGAGCAGGGACAGGCAGGTCTTGCCATCGGCGATGGTGTGCGATGCCGTCAGCAGCAGGTCGTGGACGCGTCCCTGGTCCCCGCCGCCGGTCCCGCCGGAGGTGATCACCACCGCGCGCATCAGCGGCCCGGTGCCCGAATCGAGGGACTCCGCCAGTTCGTGGTCGTTGACCTCCCGCTCCCACCGGGTGTCGGCCTCGGGGTCGTCGGGTGGCAGCTCGACGTGCCGCAGCGGGATCTGCTGTCCGTCGCACGGGGTGAAGGCCGGGCGCGCTCCGGTGCCGTCGTCGGTGATCGCGACGCGCAGCAGGGGGTGCCGGAGCTGGAGCGCGTCGAGCGCGCGGCGGTGCAGCGCCGGGGGCAGGTGCCCGTGGACGCGGGCCCGGGCGAGGACGTTGAGGGGCGAGGTCCGGTCGGCGATCCGGTACAGGCGCTCCAGGGGGCTGAGTTCGCGCCGCACGTCGCCCGGTCCGGCGGCCGGGGAGTGCGGGTAGGTGAGCGCCGAGGTCAGCCTCCGGGCGAGGATCTGGCGGGGTACCAGCCGGAAGTAGCCGTCCCGGAGCAGGCGCCGGGCGGGGCGGGCCGCCTGTTCCAGGTCGCTGACGGCCCGGGATTCGGCCACCATGGCCCGCGCCCGGTCGCGGCGGCGGTCCTCGTAGGCGCGCAGGGCCGGCGCGGGGTCGTCGCCGGTGGTGGTCCCGGCGAGCTTTCCGGCCAGTACGACGGCGTCCTCGATGGCCATGGCCGCCCCTTGGGCGAGCGCCGTCAGCATGGGGTGCGCGGCGTCGCCGAGCAGGGTGATGCGGCCGTCGCCCCACCGTTCCAGGAAGGCGCGGTCCCGGGAGGGGACGGTGAGGATGGACTGCGGCGGGGTGACCCGGATGGCTTCCCGCACTTCGTCCGCCCAGTCGGCGTAGGCGTCGGTGAGGGTGTCCTTGACGTGGCCGGCGGTCGGCCCGTCGGCGGTCGGCCCGCCGGTGGACGCGGCCACGGCCGTGGCCGTGCTCGTGGTCGCCCACCAGTAGCAGCGGCCGTGGCCGATGTCGATCAGGCCGAAGCGCTGTCCGCTGCCCCAGTAGTGGCGGACACCGCCCGGGGTGAGGAGCGGGTGCCGGAAGGGGACGATGCCGAGCCGGACGAGGTAGCCGCCGTCCCGGGCGGTCTCGGGGCCGACGAGGTGGCGGCGGACCGCGGAGTTGATGCCGTCGGCGCCGATCAGGACGTCCCCGCTCGCCGAACGGCCGTCCGTGAACCGGACGGTGACGCCCGCGCCGGTGGTCCCGAAGCCGGCGGCGGTCGCCCCCAGGTGGATCGGGCAGTCCCCGAGTTCCGTGAGCAGCGCCTCGTGGAGCTCGGCGCGGCCGAGGCAGTAGCTGGGCGCCCCGACCGTGTCGCAGACCTCCTTGAACGGCAGGTCCCTGATCTTCCGGCCGCGCCGGTCCATGATCCTGAACGATTCGACGGCCCGGCCGCGCTTGTCGAGTGCGAGGTCGATGCCGAGGGTGGCGAGGGCGGTGACGGCGTTGCTCATGACCGACAGGGCCGAGCCGGTGGTGCGCAGCTCGGTGGCGCGCTCGTACACCTCGACGTCGAGGCCGACGCGCCGCAGGGTGAGCGCGCAGGCGAGGCCGCCGACGCCGGCGCCGATGACCAGGGCCTTGGCCCGCTGTCGGGTTGTCATGGTGTCAGCTCTTCCGGCCGGTTCGGGCGGGGCCGGTCCCGGTCAGGGCGGCGATGGTGGCGGCGAGGTGGGCCACGTGCGGTTCCTCCATGATGGTCAGGTGGTCGCCGGGGACTCCGACGACGTCGATCCGGCCGCGGGTCATGCCGCTCCAGCCGTTGCGGGGGTCCTGGTGGCAGGTTCCGGCGGCGCGGTGCAGGTCGGCGAGGACGGCGGGCAGCGGTTCGGAGGCGCGGATCAGGGTGAGGTCCTGGTCCTCGAGCGGTGGCCGGTAGTCCAGCGTGGCCTGCCAGTTGGCCCGGTAGACGTCGAACAGGCGGCGGACGGCGGCCCCGGAGCTGCCGGCCGGCAGGATGCCCCGCTCGGCCGCGAGACGGGCCATGGCCGCGAACTTCTCCTCGCGTGGGCCCGGCCCGGCAGAGCCGGTCCCGGCGCCGTCGCCGGGCCGGAGCAGTTCGTGGCGGAACCAGCCGAGCAGGGCGTCGTCGCCGTGCGGGGCGCGTGGTCCCCGGTGCAGGGCGGTGGTGTCCAGCACCAGCAGGCGGGCCACCTCCTCGCCCGCCGCGCGCAGCCGGCGGGCCATCTCGAAGGCGACGAAGCCCCCGAACGACCACCCCCCGATGGTGTACGGGCCGTGCGGCTGCACGGTCCGCAGTGCGGTGAGGTACCGGGCGGCGAGTTCCTCGACGCTGCGCAGCGGTGTGGTGCCGGGGTCGGCTCCGGCGGCCTGGAGGGCGTGCAGCGGCCGGCCGTCGGGGAGGTGGCGGGCGAGGGCGAGGTAGCACAGCACGTTGCCGCCCATCGGGTGGACCAGGAACAGGGGTGGGCGAGTGCCCTGCGGGCGGATCTGCACCAGCGGGTCGTGGACGGCCCGCGCGCCGCGGTCGCGCAGCCGGGCCGCGAGGCCCGCGGGGGTGGGTGCGGCGATGAACTCGGCGAGCGGGAGGTGCACGCGGTAGCGCTGTTCGATCCTGACCACCAGCCGCATCACGGTGAGCGAGGTGCCGCCGAGGTCGAAGAGGCTGTCGTGGACCCCGACGGTGTCCAGCGACAGCACATCCGCCAGCATCTCGGTCAGGGCCCGCTCGTAGGCGTCGCGCGGCGCGGTGGCGGGGGCGCGGCCGGGTGCGGTGGGCGGGAGGCGGCGCAGGGCGGCGTCGTCGCGTTTGCCGCTGGGGGTCAGCGGCCACCGGGGGATCCACTGCAGGTGGGAGGGGACCTGGTGGTCGGGCAGGGTGGCGCGCAGCCGCTCGCGGATGCGGGCCAGGTCGTCGGCGGTGCCCTCGCCGAGGAGGAAGGCGGCGAGGACGGTCTCACCGTCGGCGCGCCGGCGGGCCACCACGGCGGCGTCGGCGAGGCCGGGGTGGCGGTCCGCCATTCCGGTGAGGGCGAGTTCGACCTCGGCGGGCTCGACGCGGAAGCCCCGTACCTTGACCTGGGTGTCCTCGCGTCCGAGGTGGACGAGGTCGCCGCCGGGTAGCGTCATGCCGAGGTCGCCGGTGCGGTACAGCCTGCGGTCCGGGTCGGCGCAGGGGTGCGGGAGGAAGCGCTCGGCGGTGAGGTCCGGGCGGCCCTCGTAGCCGTCGGCGAGGCAGCGGCCGCCGAGGTGGATGCTGCCGCGTGTACCGGCCGGGACCGGTCGCATCCGCTCGTCCAGGAGGTGCACCTCGGCGCCGTCGACGGGTCGGCCGATCGGTGGCAGCGCGGGGAAGCCCTCGGGGTCGCCGGTCATCGTGTACGCGGTGACCACGTGGGTCTCGGTCGGGCCGTACTGGTTCTCCAGCACGGCTCCCGGCAGGGCGGCGCACAGTGCGCGGATCTCCGGGGTGATGCGCAGCTGCTCGCCGCTGGTGATCACCACCCGCAGGGCCGGCGGGGTGAGGCCCAGCGCACGGGCGGCTTCGGCGAGTTGCTGGAGGGCCACCGGGGGGAGGAAGACCCGTTCGACGCGTTCGCGTCCGAGCAGGCGCAGCAGGGCGGCCGGGTCGCGCCGCTCGGCGTCGGGTGCGAGGCACAGGGTGCCGCCGGAGCAGAGCGTGGAGAGGATCTCCTGGAAGGAGACGTCGAAGCTGAGCGGCGCGTACTGCAGGGTCACCCCGCCGACGGCGGCGCTGGGCGCGCGGGTCTGCCAGTCGACCAGGCCGGCCAGGGCACGGTGCGGCATGGCGACGCCCTTGGGCGTTCCGGTGGAGCCCGAGGTGAACAGGAGGTACGCGGTGTTCCCGGTGTCCGGTCCGGGCGGGGCCGGGCCGTCCGGCGGCGCCGGTGCGGCGAGTGCCTCGGCGGGCAGCGGCAGCGCCGGATCGCCGGCGAGGTGCGCGTACGCGGGTTCGGTGACGACGCGGAAGGGCCGGGCCTGGGCCAGCATGGCGGCCAGCCGGGCCGCCGGGTAGCCGACGTCCAGCGGGACGGTGGCGCAGCCGGCCCGCAGGACGCCCAGCAGCACGGCGACGGCCAGCGGCGAGCGGTTCATGGCGATGCCGATCCGGGCGTTCGCCGGGGGGCCGAGGGCGTGCAGCCGCGCCGCCACGCGTTCCGCGGTGTCGGCCAGCCGGGCGTAGCTCCAGCGTTCGTCGCCCAGCACCAGGGCGGTGGCGTGCGGGGTGCGGGCGGCCTGTTCGGCGAAGCGGGCCGTCACGGTGGGGTGCGTGGTGGGGTGCGGCATGGGGTTCGCGGTGGGGTGCGCGGTGCGGGGGGCCACCGGCGGCGGGGCGGCGAGGAAGGCGAAGTCCGGTTCGGCGTGCGGCTGTTCCACCATGCGCCGCAGGATGCCGAGGTAGCCGGCGGCGAAGCTGTCTCCCTGTTCGGCGGAGAACGTCGTCCCGTCGCAGTCGATCCGCAGCCACATGCCGGTGCCGTCGGGTTCGGTGACGGCGTTCACCAGGAGCCGGAAGTCGCTCTCCTCCCAGCTGTGGAACTCGGCGAGCCGCAGGCCGGGCAGCGCGAGGACGGCGGCGAGCTGGTGAAAGTGCACGTAGTTGAACGCGGTGTCCAGGACGGGCCCGCCGTGGTCCTCCTGGATGGCGCTCAGCGGGTGGCGGCGGTGGGGGTGGCCCTCCCGTTCCTGGTGGAGGGCCTCGCGCGCGACGGCGAGCCAGCTGTCCCGTGCGGTGTCCAGGCGGACCGGCACGGTGTTGAGGAACAGGCCCGCGATCCGCTCCGCCCCGGGCAGCTCGGGCCGGCCGTGGGTGATCAGCCCGGTGGTGACGTCCCTGGTGCCGGCGAGCATCGCGAGCGTCAGGGCGTGCGCCGCGAGGAGGACGGACTTGACGGGCAGGGTGTGCTCGGCGGCGAGGCGCCGCACGCCCTCGACGAGGTCGGCGGGCAGGTCGACCCGGCGCGAGGCCGCCGGTCGGGCGGTGCCGGGCCGGTGCGGCGGGAAGGACTCGAGCGGCAGGGGCTCGTGGCCGGCCAGCTTCCGCCGCCAGTACTGCCGGGCCTGCGTCGACCGCAGGGCGGCCTGCTCCAGCCGTACGTGGGCGGCCGGTGACGGGAGCGCCGTGTCCTCGACCGGCTCGGCGCCGAGGCCCAGGCCGTGGGCGTAGTCCCGGAGCAGTTCCTGGAGCAGCGTGGCGACGCTGCCGCCGTCGAGCAGCGCGTGGTGGAAGCTGAGGACCAGGTCGACCGTGGCGGGCCGCAGGTGGGCGCGGAACAGGTACAGCGGCGCCCGGTCGAAGGCGTAGCGGTGGCGGCGCCGTTCCTCGATGTGGGCGCGTACCCGGGCCTCGGCGGCCCTACCGTCGAGCGGGCGCAGGTCGGCGATGTCCAGGCCGCCGTCCACCCGGGGGCGGACGACCTGCAGCGGTTCGGCGCCGGCCAGGTCGAAGGCGGAGCGCAGCGCCGGGTGCCGTGCCGTCAGCCGGTCGAAGGCGCGGCGGAACTGCGTCTCGTCCCAGGGCATGTCGAGGGTGTAGCGGAAGACGTCCCGGTATCGGGCCGAGCTCTCGTGCCGACGGCTGTGGTAGAGCAGGCCGAGCTGGAGCCGGGTCAGCGGGAAGGCGTCCCCGGCGTCGCCCAGCCGGGTCCGGTCGAGGTCGCTGACGAGGGCGAAGGGCTGCGGGAGGGCCTCGGGCGCGTGGCACTCCCGGGTGCGGGTGGCGAGGGCGGCCACCGTCGGGTGGCGCAGGAGGTCGGTGAGGGAGAAGGTCAGGCCGCGGGCCTCCGCCTCGGCGCGGACCCTGAGCATCAGGAGGGAGTCGCCGCCGAGGGCGAAGTAGTCCTCGTGGATCCCGACGGCCGGATGGCCCAGGACCCCGGCCCAGACCTCGGCCAGGACCGCTTCGGCCCGGTTGCGCGGCGGCCGGGCGTTTCCGGTGGCGTCCGGGGTGTCGTGCGGGCGGGGCAGCGCGTTGCGGTCGGCCTTGCCGCTGGGGGTCAGCGGCACGGCGTCGATCCGGGTGAAGGACGCCGGGACCATGACCGCGGGCAGCGCCCGGCCGAGGCGTTCGCGCAGCTCCGGTGCCCCGATCGGGGCGTGCGCGACGTAGTAGGCGGCCAGCACGGTCCCCCGGTCGGGGGTGGTGCGGCCGACCACGACGGCGTCCCGGACGCCGGGCACCGTGCGCAGCGCGGCGGCCACCTCGCCGGGTTCGACCCGGTGGCCGCGGATCTTGACCTGGTCGTCGAGCCGTCCGAGGTACTCCAGGGTGCCGTCGGCGAGCCACCGGGCCAGGTCGCCGCTGCGGTAGAGGCGGCCGCCCGGCGTGAACGGATCGTCGCCGAACCTCTCGGCGGTCAGCTCCGGGCGGCCGAGGTAGCCGCGGGCGACGCCGGCTCCGCCGATGCACAGTTCGCCGGCGGCCCCGACGGGTTGCGGCAGGTCGTCGGCGCCCAGGACGTAGAGTGCGGTGTTGTCGATCGGGCGGCCGATCGGTACCCGGGCGATGCCGTGCGCGGGGTCGCCCGGGCAGTCGTAGGACGAGACGTCGACGGTCGCCTCGGTCGGGCCGTACAGGTTGACCAGCCGGGGACCGGTGCCGTTCTCGCGGCGCCACCGGGCGGCCAGGCGGTTGAACTGCTCGACGCCGGCGGCGGGCAGGGCCTCGCCGCTGCAGAAGACGTACCGCAGCGACCGGACGGCCGCGCCGGCGGCGGGGTCCTCCAGCAGGTCGAGGAACGGGCCGAGCATCGAGGGGACGAAGTGCACGGCGGTGACCCGGTGTGCGCGGACGGCCTCCAGGACCTGGCGCGGGTCGCGGTGGCCGCCGGGCGGCAGCAGGGCCAGGGTGGCGCCCTCGGTGGCCCACCAGAACAGTTCCCAGACGGAGACGTCGAAGGAGACCGGTGTCTTCTGCAGCAGCACGTCCGACCGGCCGAGCGGGTAGCAGCGCTGCATCCAGGCCAGCCGGTTGACCACGCTGCGGTGCTCGACCATGACGCCCTTGGGCGCCCCGGTCGAGCCGGAGGTGTAGATGACGTACGCCAGGTCGCGGTGGGTGGCGGTCGGCCCGACCGGGTCCGCGCTGCCGTGCAGCAACTCCCCGGCGTGCAGCAGGTCCCCGGCCCGGCGCACGGTCGCGTCCCCGGGCGGCACGCCGGAGGCGTCGTCGTCGACGATCATCACCTTGGCCCGGCTGTCGTGCAGCAGGAACCGCACCCGCTCGGCCGGCAGGTCGGGGTCCACCGGTACGTACGCGCCGCCCGCCTTGAGCGTGCCGAGCAGGGCGGCCGGCAGGTCCGGCCCCCGCTGCATCATCACCGCGACCCGGTCGCCGGGGCCGACGCCGTGTGCCCGCAGGGCCCGCGCGACGCGGTCGGCCCGGGCGTCGAGCGCGGCGTAGGTCAGGGTGTCGCCGGAGGGTGCGACGACCGCGGTCCGCTGCGGGTGCCGGGCGGCCTGCGCCTCGAACAGTCCGTGCACGGTGGCGCGGTCTGCGCGGGGTACCCGCCGGCCGCGGGCCCGCCCGGCGGTGAGGTCCCGGTGCTCGGCGGGCGACAGCATGGGTACTTCGGCCAGTGGCCGGTCCAGCCGCGCGACGCCGTGTTCCAGGAGGGTCGTGAGGTGGTCGGCGAGCGCGGTGACGGGCGAGTCCCCGTCGAAGACGTCTCGGGCGTGGTCCAGGTCGACCCGGAGGTCGGGCGTGTCGTCGAAGGCGGACACCAGGACGCCCAGGGCGTGCTGGTCGTGCGAGGGAGCGCGCAGGGCCGTCCGCCGCACCAGGCCGCCGACCTGTTCCCGCCGGGACCAGTTCACGGCGGAGAGCGTCACGTCGAACAGCTGCCGCGGGCCGTGGCCGACCGCGGGCGCCTCCCGCAGGATGTCACCGAGCGAGAGCCGTTCGTGGCGCCGCAGCCGGCGGGTCGTGTCCTGGATCCCGGTGAGCAGGTCCCCGACGGTGCGGCTGCCCGGTGCCGCGATCCGCAGCGGCAGGGTGTTGGCGAACTGGCCGAGCACGCCCCGGTGGGGTTCGGAGGTCCGGTTGAGGAACGGGACGCCGAGGATCACCTCCTCGGTGCGGTGCACCCGCGTCAGATACGTGCCGAGCATCGCCGCCACGTACGTGAACGGCCAGAAGCCCGCCGCGCGGATCCGGCCGACGAGCGCGCCGTCGACCACGAACGAGTGGCGGCCGCGCTCCCCCGGGCCCTCCCCCCGGGTGCGCCCGAAGAGTGCCGGCGCGGCACCGCGCAGGTACTCCCGGTAGAAGGCCCGGTCGCGTTCGCCGTCCGCACCGGCGCGGTACGCGGCGTCCGGCCCGACGGACGCCAGCGGGGAGGGCGCCGCGGGAACGCTGCGCCGGGCACCGCCGTCCGGCGCCTGCCCGTACGCGTGGAGGATCTCGTGGCCGAGCCGGTCGAGGCTCCAGCCGTCGGCGACGATGTGGTGCGCCTTGACGTGCAGGTGGGTGACGTCCGGGCCCTCCAGCAGGAGCGCGGCCTCCACCAGCGGGCCGCCGGTGAGCGGCAGGGCGCAGGCCAGCGACCGGCGCATCCAGCGGGCGCAGGCGGCGCCCGGGTCGGGTTCGTGCGAGAGGTCGACCACGGTGACCGGGACCCGCTCCTGCGCCACCCGCTGGAACGGCACCCCCGCCCGGTCGGCGAACCGCAGCCGGAACGTCTCGTGGCGGTGCAGCACCAGCTCCGCGCAGGCGGCGAGCCGTTCGCGGTCGACGCTGCCGCGCAGGCGTTCGTGCAGGACGCAGTTGAACTGGGGTGACTGCGGCGCACGGGACCCGGCGGCCCACACGTCCTGCTGGTACGCCGTCAACCGGTGGAGGGTCTGCGGGTCGGTGCTCACGTGCGGGAAGGTCCTCCGAGCCGTACGGGGATCTCCCGGTGCCCGTTGAAGATCAGCGAGGGCAGCGGGACCAGCGAGGCGGGCGCGACGGCGAGTTCGAGGCGGGGGAACCGGGCGAACAGTGCCGCCAGCGCGGTCCGCCCTTCGAGGCGGGCGAGTTCGGCGCCCAGGCAGTAGGTGGGTCCGAGGCTGAACGCCAGGTGTTCGCGGGCGGTGGTGCGGGTGAGGTCGAAGCGGTCGGCGTCCGGGCCGTGCACGCCCGGATCGCGGCCGACCGCCGCGTAGTTGACGACCAGGGCCTCGCCGCGGGCGAAGGTCAGCCCGGTCGCCTCGTCGTGCAGGTCCTCGGTGGGGAAGCGCATCATGAAGCTGGCCACCGGGGCCTGGTGGCGCAGGGTCTCCTCGACGACCTGGTCCCAGCCGACCCGGCCGGAGACCGCCAGCGCCAGCTGGGCCGGGTGGGTGAGCAGGTTGACCACGGCGTGGTCCAGCAGGCCCGCCGTGGTGCCGTAGCCGGCGCCGAGGGTCATCCAGATGCTGTCGGCCAGCTCCCGCCGGTCGAGCTGCCCCGCGTGGTGGGCGGCGAGCAGGGCGCTGGTGACGTCGTCGCCGGGGTGCTCGGCCTTGGCCGCGAGCAGGTCCCCGAGGAGCTGCGCGGCCTCGGCCGCGTTGGCGGCGACCTGCTCCGCCGTCAGGTCGGTGCCGAAGACGGTGTCGTTGACGGCCTGGAAGCCGTCGTGCAGGGTCTCCGGCAGGCCCACCAGCGCGGTGACGGTCAGCCACGGCAGGCGCGCGGCGAAGTGCTCGCGCAGGTCCACCACCCCGCCGGGGGCGGCCGCGGCCGCCGCCTCGAGGCCGTCCAGCAGCCTGGCGGTGATCTCCTCGATCCATGGGGCGAGGGCCCGGACCCGGCGCGCGGTGAACGCGGGGACCAGCGGCCGCCGCAGCCTGCCGTGGTCGGGCCCGTAGGCGGTCTGGACGGTGCGGATGTCCATCCAGATCCGCAGCGGCCAGTCGGCGGGCAGGTCGCCGTCGAGGAAGGCGGGCCAGTGCCGGTGCGCGTCCTTGGACACCCGGGGGTCGACCAGCAGCCGCCGGACCAGCCCCGGGTCGGTCACCGACCAGGCCGGCACCCCGCCGGGCAGCTCGACGCGGGCGGCGGGTCCCAGCGCGCGCAGGGCCGCGGCTTCACCGTGGACATCGGCTGCGCCGCCGTCCAGCCGGTACGGACAGCGGTTCGAAGCGGGCGGGGCGGGCGGGGCGGACATGGCTCACGACCTCGGCGGCACTCGGCACTGGGCGGGACTCAGGGGCGGACGGCGGTCAGCAGGCCGTAGCGGAGCTGGGGAACGGCGAAGCACCACGCGCCCAGGTCGGCCGCCGTCTGCCACTCGCCCGCCGCCCTGCGGTCGGGATCGGTACGGGCGGCCTCCCGCCAGGCGTCGGTCATGCTGTCGTAGGAGCGCCGGACGTTCTCGGTGATGTCGGTGTGGTCCACCACCTTCAGCCCGGCCTCCCGCAGCAGCCGCCGGTAGAGGTCGCCGGTCAGCGCGAACTTGAAGAACGCCTGCGCGTCGGCCATCCGGGCCACGTCGGGGAGGTCGAGGTCACCGTCGAGGTGGTGCTCGGCGATGACGAGGCGGCCGCCGGGGCGCAGGACCCGCGCGAGGTGGCCGAGGGCCGCGGCCTTGTCCTTCATGTGCATCAGGGACTCGATGGCGTAGGCGCCGTCGAAGGTCTCGTCGGGGAAGGGGAGTTCCATGGCGTCGGCCAGCCGGAAGGAGGCGCGGCCGGGGAGGTCCAGCGGCTGCGGACGGCTGTTGGCCAGGTCGACCTGGTAGTCGCTGACGCTGACGCCGGTGATCTCCACGGCGTGGTGCGCGATGATCCGGGCCGCGGTGCTGCCGTGGCCGCACCCCACGTCGAGCAGGTGCTGCCCCTCGGCCGGGGCGAGGCGGTCGGTGACCAGGTCCGTCAGCCGGTCGGTCGCCTCGCGCATGGGGCTGGCGTCGGCCTCGTCGTCCCAGTAGCCGACGTGGATGTTGCCGCCGAGCGCACTGTCGTACACATCCGTGTGGCGGTTGTAGAAGGTCCCCACGTCGCCGGAGGTGTGGGGGTGCTGCGTCAGCATCGGATGGCCTTTCGCGGTGGGGTCGAGCCGCCCACGGCAGGGGTGCGGGGACGGGGAACACGTGGGTGGTGGGGAAGCCGGGGTGCCGGGGGCCGGGAAGCCGGGGGCCCGGGGGTCACCCGCCCGCCGGGACGGGGGTGCCGTCACCGGCGGGCGGGTGCTCCGGGCGGGTGCTCCCGGCGGGGCGGACGTACGGTCGCGGGACAGGTCACCCCCGCTGCACGCCCCCGACGGCGGCGCGGGGTGACGTCCTGTCACGCCCCCGCGGTGTCCGCTCGCGCGGGTCCGCTCAGACGTGCCCGAAGAACAGGCTGCCCGGTGCGTCCGGGTTGTTCGAGAGGAAGTGCTCACGCACCGCGCGGATGAACTCCTGGCGCGAGATCGCGCCGTCGCCGTCGGTGTCCAGCTTCATGAAGACGTCCATGGAGTCGGGCGCCTCGGTCCGCCACACGTCCCGCAGGAAGCGCTTGAACTCGTCCTTGCTGATCTCGTTGTCGCCGTCGACGTCGATCACGTCGAAGATGACGTGGCCGGCGCCGTCGGCCATGTTGAGCCGGCTGGTGTCGATGGACGCGAGGCGGTTGGCCATCACGAACTGGTCCTTGGTGAGCCGGTCCGTGTCCGCACCGGCGTGGCGCAGCAGTTCCAGCCAGTAGATCTGGCAGAAGGTCTGCAGGGCCCTGGCCCGGCGGTCGTCCTTGCCGAGCTTGTAGGCCTGGATGTAGCGGTCGGCGAGCTTCTGGTAGTCCGACCAGTCCACGTAGCCGTCGTTGTTGGCGTCCATGGTCTGGAACGTGCGCTCGAGTTTGACGGTGATGACGTCCTGGGTGGCTGTTGCCATGTCTCCTCCTCGGGGACGAAGGGGGTACCTGCCCGCAACCATGGCCAGCCGATCGTTAGTGCACTATCCGCCATGCCGGGCGGGCCGCGCCGTTCACCCCATCGAGTGAGGCCCGCCGGGTCACGGACGCGCCCGACCGGCTCCCGGCCCGAGCGTCCCGGATCTTCCCCCCGGCACCCCCTAGGGTGGGACCGGCCGAACCGGCCGTGGACGGACGACCCGGGCTGCCCACCGTCCGACGGGACCCGCCCGCGCGGAGCGGGCACACCGGCCCGCCGGCGGCACACGGCGGGCGCCCTGTCCACCGCACCGCCCCACGCCGCCCCGCACCGCCCCGAACCCGGAGGATTCACGTGTCCAAGTCGTCGGGTCCCGTACGACCGCAGGGCCGCGCCGTGGTCGTCACCGGCACCTCCTCGGGCCTGGGCCGGGCCTGCGCGCTCCACCTGGCGCGGGTCGGGTTCCACGTCCTGGCCGGGGTCCGCCGCCCCGAGGACGGGGAACGGCTGCGCGAGGCCGCGCCCGGACGGCTGACCCCGCTGGTGGTCGACGTGACGGAGGAGAAGTCGGTCCGGTCCGCCGCGGACGAGGTCGCCGGACTCCTCGGCGGATCCGGGCTGTGGGGGCTGGTCAACAACGCGGGCATCGCCGTCACGGCCCCCCTCGAGTGCGTGCCGGGCGAACTCCTGCGCCGCCAGCTGGAGACCAACGTCACGGGCCAGCTGCTGGTGGTCCAGGGCTTCCTGCCGCTGCTGCGGGCCGGTACCGGACGGATCGTCAATGTGACCTCCGGCCTCGGGAACGTCGCGATCCCCTACCTCGGTGCCTACGCCGCCGCCCAGTTCGCCAAGGAGGCGCTCAGCGACGCGCTGCGGCGCGAGCTCGCCCCGCAGCGGATCGCGGTCTCGGTGGTCCAGCCGGGCGCCGTCCTGACGCCGATCTGGGACAAGATGCACGAGGCGGGCGCCCTGGCGCTGGACAGCGCCCCCGAGGCCGTCCGGGCGCTCTACCAGGACACGTTCCCGCAGTTCATGGCGGCCAACGCGGCCCAGGCCCGGACCAGCCGCACGACCGCCGACGACGTCGCCCGGGTGGTCTTCCGCGCCCTGGTCGCCGAGCGCCCGAGGACCCGCTACGGCGTCGGCCGGGACGCAACCGGCAGCCGGGTGCTGGCCAGGCTGCTGCCCGACCGGGCGATCGACCGGATCCTCGGCCGCATCGTCACCACCGGTACCGCCACCCGCTGACCACCGCCCACCCGCCCGACCATCCACCGGAGAGGGACCCGCATGACCACGCCCCAGGCACTCGAGGACCTGTTCAGGTACGGCCTGGACCTGCTGTCGGACGGCAGGATCGAGGAGTGGGTCGACGGCTTCACCGAGGACGGCGTGCTCGAATTCCCGTACCCCGCCTGGGGACTCCCCACCCGGTTCCAGGGCCGGGCGGCACTCCTCGCCCAGATGACCGTCTTCCGCGAGCAGCTGAAGGTCACCTTCTCCGAACCCGACTTCTACGCCGCCACCCAGGACGGCGACGCCGGCCTGCTGGTCGCGGCCTTCACCGGCGAGTGCACCCTGATCGCCACCGGCGGCCACTACCGGCAGACCTACCTGTCGGTGGTGCGCTACGAGCGGGGCCGGATCGCCCTCTTCCGCGACTTCTGGAACCCGTGGGCGGTGATGGAGGCCGCCGGCGGCGAACTCGCCTGGAAGCAGCTCCTCCCCACGATGGCACGGAGCTGAGCCCCGAAGGGGTGGCTAGCGGAAGAACTGCTCCAGGTACTCCCGGTGCAGCGGGGTCGGCCCGTCACCGGTCGGTTGCCTTTCGCCCAGGACGAGGGCGGTGACCCGGGCCAGGGTCCGGGCCATCGGCTGGCGGGTCCCGGCCCCGCCGAGTCCGGTGGGGCCGAAGCCCGGGACGCAGTTGAAACGGTCGCCGCCGCGGGTGAACAGGACGCCGTAGTCCATCTCCCCGCCGCGCCGGTTCGCCACGGTGTACCGGACGACCCGGTACTCCGGCAGTTCGGCGTACGGGATCGTGCGCAGCGGCCGCGCGCTACGGATCCGGACCACCAGGTCGTGCGGGCCGAACGCCATCAGCGAGCCGGTCCGGAGGATCCCGGCCCGCCCCCAGACGGCCAGCAGCCCGTCGAGCGAGCGGAGTTCCAGGGCGCGCCGGTACTCGGCCCTCATCATCGAGTACTCGAGGTCGTGCGGCAGGGACAGCCGGCAGTCGGCCGCCGCGTCGGCCAGGATCGCGCTCAGCGCGTCCCTGAACAGCCGCGCGGCGGCGTCGCTCGCGCCCGGGTGGGAGGACAGCGCGTAGGCCTGCGGCCAGCAGGCGGAGAGGTGGTGGACGGAGGTCGCGTAGGCGTCCCCGGCCTCGTCGTCGCTGCTGGCGACGACCAGCATCCCGGCGACCGTGTCCCCGCGGCCGGGACCGCCGTCGACGAGGACCGGCCCGCCGCTGTAGCCGGGCTGGGTGCGCAGCGCGGACTCGGCCGCCCGGTCGATCTGGAGGGCGCCCATCCCGACCCGTCCGCGCAGCCTCGCCGTGGCCCAGGCGCCGTGCTCCCTGCGGGGCGGGCTGCCCGGGAATCCGTACAGCGAGACGGCCTGATCGCGTGGTTCGCCGCGGAACCACTGCGCGCGGGCGCTGCCGGGCGGCGGGTCGCCGTCCAGCAGCAGACCCGCCACGTCGGCCCCGATCAGGCCCTTCTCCGGGGGCGGTGACCAGGAGACGACGCGCGCGCCGGGCCGCGCCCCGCCGGCGTCGTCCAGCAGCGGGAACGTCACCGGGACGGGCTGGTCGGCCGACGGCCGTTCCTGCGCCCGCTGGGGCCGGCCGAGGGCGGTGTTCACCACGTGGGCGCAGGTGAGGATCTGCCGTCGGCCGACCAGGAAGCCGACCCCGGCGGGGCTCTCACCCGTCGTTCGCCCGATCCGGACGATGAACTGCTCGCGCCTACTCGCCGCCACCGGACCTGTCCCAGGACATCCGGACCACGATGTTGGCCTCGGCCGTGCCCTTGGCGAAGATCACGCCGCTCTCGCCGCCGACCTTGATGCCGAACTCGATCTCCACCGCGTCCGGGGAGGCCGCCGACAGCGAGCGCCGGATGTCGGCCACCGCCGGGCGGAGCGTGTCCAGGGCGGACACCAGGCTCTCCCGGGCCCGTACGGTCAGCCCGGCCTCCCCCTCGGAGGCGAGCCGGAGGTCCTCCGAGAGGTCCGCCTGCTCGACCTCGAACACCACGGCCCGGCCGCCTTCGACCGGCACCTCGAGCAGCTTTCGCGCCATCGCCCCACCCTCACTCTGCGCAACGTGCCGCCACCCTAGGGCAGTTGCCGACGAACCGTCAGGCGTTCGCCGGCAGCGGCCGGTCGACGGCGCGGGCAGCCGGCGGGCTCAGCGGCCGAGGAACGGGACGAGCGCCGCGAGGAGTTCGGCGGGCGCGTCCAGCGCGATGAGGTGGGCCGCCGTGGGGAACTCGACCAGCTCGGCGCCGGGGATCGCGGCGGCGTAGCGGCGGGCGATGTCCTGGAAGTCGGGGACGTCGAGGCCTCCGATCCCGACCAGCGTGGGGACGTCGATCGCCGCGAGGTCGCCGCGCGGGCCGCCCTGGGAGTGCGCGCCGACGGTGTCCTGGTTGACCAGCGAGGTCCGTACCGGGTCCCGGAGTTGCTCGGCCAGCCCGGGGGCGACGTCCGCCCAGCCGCGGGCCGGGCCGCGCAGCCACATGTCCAGGTTCACCCGGACCGCGGCATCGAGGTCGCCCGCGGCCAGGGCCGCCGTCTCGGCCTCGTCGTACGCGATCATCCCGGCCGACCAGTCGTAGCCGGGCCACGGCGGGGCGAGCAGCGCGAGGGACCGCACCCGGTCCGGGTGGGCGAGCGTGAAGTCGGCGGCCACCCGGCCGCCCCAGGAGGCGCCGACCAGCCGGACCTGCCGGTGGCCGAGATGGTCCAGCAGTCGGCCGAGGTCGTCGGTCTCCCGGAACGGGCCGGTCGGGGGCGCGGATTCGCCGAAGCCGCGCAGGTCGTAGCGGATGACGGTGTGGTGCTCGGCGAGGGCGGGCACCACACCGTCCCACATCCGGTGGTCGGCGACGCCGGCGTGCACGAGGACGAGGGGCGGGCCCTCACCGGCGACGGTGTACGAGAGGTGGCCGAGGTCGTCGGCGAGAGTGATCATCCGCAGATGGTCGCAGGTCGCAGCGGTGGGCGCCACCGCATTGAGGTGCCGCTCAGTGGGTGTGGGCGGCGTCCAGGATGAGATCGGTGACGACCTCCGGGTGGGAGACCATCGCGACGTGGGAGGAGTCGATCTCGACGGTCGTGGAGTGGGCGCGCTCGGCCTCGAAGCGTTCCAGCTGGGCGCCCAGCGCCTTGTCCTGGCGGGCCACCAGCGCCCAGGAGGGAATCGTGTGCCAGGCCGCCGCGGTGGCGGTGTCGGCAAACGCCGAGGCGCTGATGGGGCGCTGGGTCGCGGCCATCACCGAGGTGGTGTTCTCCGGCAGGTCGGCGGCGAAGACCTGGCGGAACTTGTCGGGCTTGATGTACAGGTCGGTGCCCGAGGTGCCGTCCGCGTTGCTGAACGGCACCGGCTGCAGGGCCGGCCCGAGTTCGGTGTCCGGGAATCGGGCGGCCAGTTCGCCGATCACCTCGCCGGTGTCGGGGACCAGCGCGGCGATGTAGACGAGCGCCTTGACGGCGGGGTTCCCGGCGGCGGCGGTGCTGATCACGGCGCCGCCGTAGGAGTGCCCGGCGAGCACGATCGGCCCGTCGATGCTCGCCAGCACGCTCGCGATGTACGTGGAGTCCTGGGCGAGACCGCGCAGCGGGTTGGCGGGGGCGACCACGCGGTAGCCGGCGCACTGCAGCCGCTCCACGACGCCGTTCCAGCCGGAGGCGTCGGCGAACGCCCCGTGCACCAGCACCACGGTCGGCTTCGGCCCTTCCGGGTGCCGGTCCGCGGCTCCGGCGGGCGTGGCGGCGGTGAGCGCGGTGGTGAGGGCGGTGGCGGCGAGCAGGGCGGCGGCGGCCACCCACGGGCGGCGGGGGCGGACGGGCGGGGTCATGGCCATGGTGCTGGGTCTCCTGGGGAGGGGCGGGAACAGCGGGAGATCCCAGCCTCTCGGAGCGCCGGGGGCGGGGCGAGCCGCGCCGACCGCCCGGGTGACGGGCCCGGGACGGCCCGGCCGGCAGGTGTCAGGCGTCGTCCGCCTCCAGCGGCTGTTCGGCCCAGATGGTCTTCCCCCGGCCGGTCGGGCGCACGCCCCAGCGGTCGGTGAGCTGGGCGGTGATGAACAGGCCGCGTCCGTGCTCGTCGCTGTCGAGCGCGCGGCGCAGCTGGGGGGCGGTGCTGCTGTCGTCGGTGACCTCGCAGATCAGCGCGTGGTCGCGGATCAGGCGCAGGTCGATCGGGCCGTCGGCGTAGCGGACGGCGTTGGTGATCAGCTCGCTGGCGATCAGCTGGGTGGTGTCGGCGAGGGTGTCGAGGGACCAGGCCGCCAGCTGGTCGCGGATCAGCTTCCGTGCTTCGGAGACGACCTGCGGCCGGTTGTCGAGGGTCCAGGACACGGTGTGGCGGCGGTCGAGCTGGTGGGTGCGCGCGAGCAGCAGGGCGGCGTCGCGCCGGGGGCGGGCCGGGGCGATGGCGGCGAGGACGGCGTCGCAGATCTCCTGCAGCGGCGGGGTGGGACCGGCCGGGATGGGGGGCAGCAGGTCGAGCGGGAGGCGGTGGGCGGGGCCGTCGGCGGGGAGCAGGGCGGTGGTGTGCAGGAGCAGGGTGGCGCCTTCGGGCAGGACGCGTTCGGCGAGCGGGTAGTGGGCGATGCCGCGGCCGAGGGCCGGTCCCCGGGGCATCTCCAGGTGTTCGGTCGCGCCGCTCGCGTGGGCGAGGACCGGGAGGCTGTGGCCGGCGTTGGCCATGGTGCACAGCCGGGTGACGGGGTCGTAGATGAGGTAGAGGCAGGTGGCGGTCGCGGGGGTGTCGAAGGCGGGGCGGACGCCGCCCGGTTCTGGGTCGTGTTCGGGGCCGTTGGCCAGGTCGTGGAGCCGGTGGAGGATCTCGTCGGGGGCGAGGTCGAGGTCGGACAGGGCGGCGAGGGCGGCGCGCAGTTCGCCCATGGCCTGGGCGGCGTCGGAGGACTTCCGCCCGGTGGTGTCGCCGGCGACCAGGGCGACCCTGGCGCCGGAGAGCGGGATGACGTCGACGAAGGCGCCGCCGAACGCTGCCGGGAGGTAGGCGCCGGCGGTGTCGGCGGCGGCTCCGGTGAGCTCCGGGGGCCGGTGCGGGTGGGCGCGCAGGATCCGGGCGGCGGAGTGTTCGCGCTGGTAGAGGCGGGCGTTGTCGACGGACAGGGCGGCCCTGGAGGCGAGCAGTTCGGCGACGGCCAGGTCGGCGCGGCCGAACGGGACCTGGTTGTGCCAGCGGTAGAAGCTGACCAGGCCGAGGACGACGCGGCGGGCGCGCAGCGGGACGACCATCATCGAGTGGACGCCGGCCGCGAGCAGCCGGGCGTCGCGCGGGCGGGCGGGGTCGAGCCAGTGGGTGCGGGGCCCCATCCGCCGGATCAGCCGGGGACGCAGGCCGGTGAGGACGTCCGAGTGCGGGGTGCCGTCGGGGTAGGTGTCGACCTCGCCGACCCGGGGCACGCCCTCGCGGTGGTGGGCGGCCACCGTGCGGAAGCCCGCGCGGCGCATGGTGGCGTTGCCGCGGCAGGCGCCGGCCGGTGCCGCGTCCCCGCGCAGGACGAGGTCGAGGACGTCCACGGCGGCGCTGTCCGCGAGGCCGGGGAGCGCGAGGTCGCACAGTTCCTGCGCCGTGCGGAAGATGTCGAGCGTCGTCCCGACCGTGCCCGCGGCCTTCTCCAGCAGGCGCAGGCGCTCCTCGGCGCGGGTGCGTTCGGTGATGTCGGTGAGCGAGGTGGCCAGGCCGAGCACCGTGCCGTCGCTGCCCTCGAGCCGGAATCCGGAGACGGACACCACGGCCTCGACGGCGGGGTCGGGGCCGGCGATGTGCAGGCGCAGGTCGAGGACGGGGGTGCCGGTCTCCAGGATCTCGCGGGCCAGTGCCTCGACCTCGTCCGGGGAGGGGACCTGGAAGGCGGTGAGGATGTCCCAGAGCGGTCGGCCGAGCATCTCGTGGATGCGGAAGTCGTTGATCCGGTACGCGGCGGTGTTGACCCGTACCAGCCGCAGCCGGGGGTCGAGGACGTGCAGGCCGACCGGCGACTGGGTGAACAGCGCGTCGAGGACTGCGGCGTCCACACCACCCGGTCCGGGGACGGGGTGCGGGTGGGGGCTCACGGTGCTCCGCTCTCGTCGGGACGGGTGGTGCGACTCGTCCCCGGGCACCCGGGGCGCGGGCGCGGCGGGGCCGCCCGCCCGTGGCCCCAGCCTGGGCCCGCGCCCGGGGCGCGGCGATCCGGCTGGGCCGATCAGGCGAGCGCCGGGGAGCCCCGGTCCGGGCGGCGGCGGAGCCGATGCCCGCTCAACCGGCCCGCCGCCCGGTCCGCGGGCCCCCGGACCGCCGAACTCGGCGCGTACGGTGGCACGTTGTGCGGCTCGGCCGGAGGGCCCGCGACCTGCGGATCCCCCGGGTGCAGGGTGACATGAACCGGTCGTTATAGTCTCATCAGCCTCCCCCTGGGCCGCGGTCGCGGGCGGGTCGCTGTCTCACCGGAACGGGGCCGGTGGGGTGCTGTCGGCACGCCCTGCCGCCATGTCCCGAACTCCCGAACAGTGCGTCGACCATCCGGGAGTACCGAAGATGACCCGCTCCACCAGCCGCCACTGCGCCGCCGTCGCCGCGGCCACCACCGGCGCCCTCCTGCTCGGCGCCTGCGGTACCGGCGGCGGCCAGGACTCGCTCCACGACCGGCTGCCCGAGGCGATCCGCAAGGCCGGCGTGATCCGGGTGGGCGGGTCGTTCACCGCGGCACCGGTGATCTTCAAGAACGCCCAGGGCGTGGCGGACGGCCTGGACCCGGACGTCGCCGCCGCCCTGGAGAAGTCGCTGGGCGTCAAGTTCGAGTTCCAGGACGTCGGCCCCTTCGCCAACGTGCTGCCCGGGCTGCTGGACAAGAAGTACGACATCGGGCTCTCCGGCATCACCGACACCCGCGAGCGCCAGCAGGGCGTCGACAAGAACAACAAGCAGGTCAACGAGGGTGTCGACTTCGTCGACTACTTCATGGCCGGGATCGGCATCGTCGTCGCCAAGGGCAACCCGCAGCGGATCGCCGGCCTCGACGACATCTGCGGGAAGTCCGTGGCGGTCAAGAAGGGCACCATCCACGACGACCTCGCCGCCCGGCAGCAGAAGGCCTGCGAGCACCTCGGCAAGCCGCTGAAGGTCCAGCAGACCGACGCCGACGCGGACGCCCTGGCCAGTCTCCACGCCGGCCGCGCCGACGCCTACCTCACCGACTACCCGAAGGCGCTCTACAACGCCCAGACCGTCGACGGCGGGCAGAGCTACGAGGTCGCCGGGGCGCAGCTCCAGCCCCGGCCCTACGGGATCGCCGTCCGCAAGAGCGACACCCAGCTGCGCGACGTCCTGACCAAGGCGGTCAACACCCTCGTGGTGAACGGCACCTACGACGCGATCCTGGCGAAGCGCCAGCTGACCGCGGGCGCGGTGCAGAACTCGGTCGTCAACGGCGGCAGCTGACCGTCCCGGGCCGGGAGAGGCCCGGCACCCAACGATCCGGGCCCGGCCGTCGGGGGGACGCGGCCGGGCCCGGGGACCAGGGCGAGGGGGACGGCCGCTGCCGTCCCCGACCTCGCCCCCTCACGGTACGCCCCGCCCGCCCGGAGCCCGGCGCGACACGCCCGCGCGCCGGTCGCCTTCCGCCGCGGGCGCCGGCGTCGGTGCCGTCTGCGTCGGCGCCGCGTGTGTCGGTTCCGCTTGCGTCAGTGCAGGGCGAGGTCGGGCGGGTCGGGTTCGTTGACGTCCACCACCAGCGCGGTCATCGGCACGCACAGCTGGAGCCGGCCGGCGACGGTGGCGGCCGCCCGCCCGATCGGTTCGTCGGCGGCCGCCGCCGCGTACTGGCCGAGCAGCGCGATGGCCGCCTCCAGCAGGAGCTCGTCCACCCGCGCGGCCGGCGCCTTGCGGCCGGCACCCCCGGGCGGGTGCAGGACGGCGGCGGCGAGGCGGTCACGGTCAGCACGCCCAAGTCTCGTTGTCATACGAACCACCTTGGCCGCGCCCGGCCCCCGTCGCCATCGCCCGCACCCGTCCGGGTCCCGCCCGGCTCCCCCGCACCGGCCCCGGGCCAGCCCGGCGGGGATGCCGGGAGCCGGAGGCGGTGGAAGCATGGACGGGCGGGTCCCGCCCGCGCCCGTGCGGCCCCCGGAGCGCGGCGAGCCGCCCGTCCGGCGCCGCCGGCGGCGACCAGCAGTGACGAGCACCGGAGGACGCCATGCGGACCGACACCCGTCACCACCCCGGATTCGCGGTGGCCCGCTGCTCACTGGCGCCCGGCGAGACGCTCACGGCGCAGTCCGGGTCGATGTACGCGTGCAGTGCGGGCATCGAGGTGGACGCGAAGTCGAGCGGCGGGATCCTGGCGGGTCTCAAGCGCGCCGCGGTCGGCGGCAGCTCGCTGTTCCTCAGCCACTTCACGGCGCAGGGCGAGGGCTGCTGGGTCGACCTGGCGCACCGGCTCCCGGGTGACGTGGTGGCCGTGGACGTCACCCCGGACCAGCCGCTGCAGGTCACCCAGGGCAGCTGGCTGGGGTGCTCGCCCGGGGTGGAGCCGCAGACCAAGTGGGCGGGCATGCAGAACCTGTTCGGCGGCGAGGGCGGTTTCACGCTGCGGATGGACGGCGCCGGCAGCGCCGTGCTCGGGTGCTACGGCGCGCTGGACGCCCTCGTGCTGGCGCCCGGCGAGCAGGTCACCGTCGCCACCGGGCACATCGTCGCCTACGACAGCAGCACCACGCTGGCGGTCCGCCGGCTCGCGGCCGGGCGCACCATCCGCTCGCTGAAGACCGGCCAGTTCCTGGTCTGCGACTTCACCGGTCCCGGACGGGTGTTCCTGCAGACCCGCAACCCGAAGGCGCTGGTGTCGTTCGTCCAGGAGTCGCTGCCGAAGCCCGACGCCGAGGGCGTTCAGGTGTCGGACGGCGGCTGAGCGGCGGGCGGCCGGATCAGTGCTGCCACGTGGTCGGCGACCAGGTCCAGGATCTCCGCGGCGCCCGCCGGGTCGCCGAGCACCAGGTAGTTCAGCGTCAGACCGTCCGTCATGGCGGCCAGGTAGCGGGCCAGGACCGGGACCGGGACGGCGAGCCGGAGGCCGGTCGCGGCGCGCAGCTGTTCGAGGAGTTCGGCGTAGGTGGCGCAGTACAGCTCGTACTGGCGGCGCGCCAGGTGCTCGAAGCCGGGCTGGCGCAGTGCGTACTGGGTGAGTTCGTAGGTGAGGTTGTGCTCGCCGGGGCTCGCGGCGACGTGGTCCCAGTAGGCCTGGAACCCGGCGCGGACGGTGTCGCGCAGGGAGCCGGGGCGCGGGCGGATCGCCTCCCGGACCCTCGCCACCGAGTGCTCGGTGATCGCCTCGATCACCGATTCGAGCAGGGCCTGCTTGGAGTCGAAGCAGTAGTGGAAGACGCTCAGCGACACGCCCGCCTCGGCGGCGATCGACCTGGTGGTGGTCCGCGGGACCCCGTCGCGGGTCATCGCGCGGATCGCGGCCTCGGTCAGCTGGCGTCTGCGCTCGGCCGACGGCATCCGTGTCATCAGGGCTTCCCTCCACCGGGGTGCGGTCACGCCCGGGCCGTCCGGGCGGACGGCCCGGGCGGGGGGGGGGGGGGGGGGGGGGGGGGGGGGGCGGCGGTGGGCTGCATGGGTAGCTAGGCTGTGGAGCCAAACAACAAAA
>NZ_JBXQQB010000018.1:61585-131297 GCF_057220535.1 Kitasatospora sp. NEAU-CNBT7
GGTTTTGGCTCCGCCACAACCTCCCTCTTCTCTCTAGCTCACCCCCGCCACCGGCCCTGGGGCACGACGCCGGCGTCAGGTGCCGTACACGCCGACCTCGTGCAGCGAGTAGCCCCAGGTGGTGCCGCGCTGCTGCCCGTGCACCCGGACGTAGCGGGCCGAGACGCCGGGGAACCGGGCCGTGTCCAGGCCGCCGTCACCGGTGGTGGTGGACCAGACCGAGCGCCAGGTGGAGCCGTCGGTGGACACCTCGATGCGGTACGCCTTGCCGTAGGCCCGCTCCCAGTCCAGGGTGACCCGCCGGATCACGCTGGTCTCCTTGAGGTCGATCTGCAGCCACTGGTCGTCGCTCCACTCGCTGGCCCAGCGGGTGCCGGTGTCGCCGTCCACGGCCCGTCCGGGCGCGAAGCTGACGAACGGGTTCCACCACTCGGTGGAGCTGGCCGCGGCGGGCGAGCCGGCGGCGAGGTTGACGCCCGCCCGGTGGTTCTCGGACGCCGCCCAGGTGTGCAGGTAGGACTCGGCGCCGCGGAACAGGTCGTCCACCACGTCCTGGCCGCCGACCTGCCGGATGTCCTCGATCCAGTCCGGGACCAGGCCGTAGTGCGCCGCGCCGTCGGTGTTGAGGTCCCAGGTGCGCTGGCCGGCGGTCTGCCGGTCGATCAGGGAGCCGCCGTCGACGCTGCGGAACGGGTACTTGACGGGGTTGGGCGCGTCGGCGCCGCGCGGCGCGGGCCAGCCGCCGACCCCGTTCATGTCGGTGCCGTAGCCGTAGCCGACGCCGTACTTGTCGCGGAGCGCGTCGGTGCGCTTGGCCTCCGCGCTGAACGCCTCGGACCCGCTCATGTACTGGGCGGCGAACCCGCCGAGCTTGTACAGGCGCTCGGTCCAGCCGAGGTCCATCCAGCTGTGCGAGGAGATCACGCCCGGGTACGACTCGGACTCCAGGATGTCGAAGGCCTGGTCGGCGGCCTTGACGCTCATGTGGTCGATCTCCAGCATCATCTTGCGCTTCATCATGCCGCGCACGGCGTACGCGCCGAGGTCGGTCAGCCCGCGGGTGTTGCACTGCGCCCCGGCGGCGTACGACGGGACGGTGACGCCCGGCGGGAGCTCCTTCTCCGCCTGGAGCGCCGGCGCGAGACCGATCGGGTTGTCGTGCTGCGGCCCGGCGCACTGCTCGGTCTGCCAGAAGGTGCCGGTCGACAGGAACTGCCCCACGTTGATCGCCGTGCCGAGCGCCCCCTCGTCGAACCGGACCCCGCACAGGGCGTTGTCGAACTTGTGGCACAGGAACATGCTGCGCACGCCGAGCCCGTACAGCTCGTCCAGCCCGCGGTCGATGTCGGCCTTGCTGCACTGGCCGACGTCCAGGATCTGCTTGCAGCCGAACGGCTCGGAGGTCTCCACCCCCAGCACCACGGCCAGCTTGCCCTGCTCGACCACCTGGCGTGCCTGGTCGGAGTCGGTGACGATGCGGAACCAGCCCTTGCCCGGGCCGCCGTACATCTTGTCGATGTACGCCTGCATGTCGTACGACTTCTGCGCCTCCAGGCGGATGGCGGACATCTCGTCGCAGCCGCGGTCCTTGAAGAAGTAGACCGAGCAGATCACGCCGTTGGTGACCAGGTCGTTGACCAGCACCCGCTCGCCGCCGCGCCAGGCGCGCTCCACCCAGGCGTAGTAGTTCTGCTGGTGGGTGAGCGAGTCGTGGGCGGGCCAGTCCTTGAAGGTCGGCCAGCCGACCGGGTCGTGCTTGCCGTCGCCACCCTTGGTGATCATGTCGAAGATGGCGAGCGAGCCGTCGGGGTAGTGCTCCGGGCAGTCCTTGAGCGCGTCGGCGACGCCCAGGTCGGAGAACGGCTTGCCGCAGATCAGCCGGCCGCCGAAGCCCTCGTTGGCCATGATGTGGTCGTGCGCGTCCACGAAGCCGCGGACGTGGCCCTGCGCGTCGGTGCCCTTGAACGGCTCACCGGTGACGTTGACCCCGGAGTCCGGGGCCGGGCGCGCGGTCGGCACCCACCACCCCGACTCGGCCGAGGCGGCGGGCGCGGGGGCGAGCGCCATGGCCACCAGGGCGAGCAGCAGCGCCAGGACCGCGGTGGGCCGGCGTCTGCTGTGCCCGTGCCTGCTGTGCGTGTGTCGAACCATGGTGATCACTCACGCCTTCGGTCGGCGGACGGCGCGGCCGCGCAGCCGGACCGCCGGCGGGGCGTGCGAGCGCGCCCCACCGCCCGGGCGACTGTCATGTCCCGCACGCATGATGCGACGAGAATCCCGACTGTTGGACATTCAGTCAATAGTCCGGGACGGATGACCTGATGAACCGTCGGTCCGGCCGAACCAGGCTCCACGGCACGGCAGATGCCCCGCTCCGCCGATGCGCGGCGGGCCGCTCACGGTGTGTCGCCGGACCAGTCCCAGTGCCGGGGATCCCCGGCCCGGGGCCGGTAGTGGGCCCGGCCGCCCGGCCCGTGGGACCCGATCTCGGTCGGCAGCCCGGCACCCTCGGCCAGCTGCTCGGCACTCCACCCGGTGACGTCCAGCAGCAGCCCGTCCAGCGGGCCGGCGACCAGCTCGCGGTACCGGTGGCCGGGCCGCGGCCCGGGATCGGGGTCGTCGTGGTCGGCGCCGTACACCCGGCCCCGCAGCAGCGCTTCGTCGTCCATGCCGCCAGCCTCCCAGCCGGGTCCGACAACCGCCGGGCACGGCCGGGGCGGGCCGGCGAGGCCTCACCGCTTCAGAGGGATCCACCACCGGCGGGATCCCCTGCGCGGGTCAGCCGCACCAGACGATCTCGATCACGTGCAGGCGGCTGCGGACGCGGTTGGTCCAGTACACGACGGTGAGCGGGCCGATCGCGGCCGTGCGCACGTCCTCGCCCTCCGGGTCGGTGGTGTCCCACTGCGGCCAGCCCCAGGGGGTGCGGGAGGCGATGTCGAGGACGTCGCGCACCATCTCCTGGACCGGGGCCGGCAGGTCGACCAGCACCTTGGCCGCCTGCGGGGACAGCCGGGCGGGCCAGGCCGGCCAGGCCTGCCCGGTCATCCGCGCACCCCGCAGCCGGGCGGGCGGCCGACCGCCCGGCACGGCGGGGCGACGGGCGGCCGGTCGGGCAGGTGGTCGGGCAGGTGGTCGGGCTGTGCGCCCATCGGGTCCTCCACGCAGGGTGTCGTCGTCACCGTACGCCATCGGATCGCCGACGGTGGCGGGCATCCGCAGATCCCCCGCCCTCGTGCACCGGAACGGATCAGGCCGAGGGTGCGCCGGCACGGCCGCGGTGGCGGTGCGTCAGGAGACGGTGACCGCCGCGTCGTCCAGGACGAAGGAGGTCTGCTTGGTGTAGTCCTCGGTGCCGGTGAACTTCAGCGTGACCGTCTGACCCGCGTAGGCGGCCAGGTTGAAGGTGTGCTGCTGGTAGCCGGCGGCCGCATCGGTGTTGGAGTACGTGGCCAGGGTGGCGAGCACGGTGCCGGAGGGGTTCAGCACCTGGACCTTCAGCGTGTCGAAGACCGTCGTGCCGGAGGCCGCGGTGTCGATGTGGAGCCAGAAGCCGAAGGTGTAACCGGCGCAGCCCGCCGGGAGGGTGACGGTCTGGGCGAGGGTGTCGGTGGTGGCCGTCCCGTAGCCGTCCAGCCAGGCGTCGTAGCCGCCGGAGTGCGGGGGCTCGCTCGAGCTGCTGTTGACGGCGCTGGAGCCGTTGGTGTTGGTCTCGGTCCAGGAGGCGGTGGAACCGGCTTCGAAGCCCGGGTTGGCGAGCAGCTGGGCGGCGGTGCAGCTGCCGCCGGTGGCACCGATCGTCCAGGTGAAGGCGGCGGTGGCGGACGGGCCGGTGGAGTCGGCCGCGCCGGCGGTCACCCGGTAGCTGCCGGCCGTGGTGGGGGTGCCGCCGATGAGCCCGGTGGCGGGGTTGACGGACAGGCCGGGCGGCAGGCCGGTGGCGCTGTAGGTCAGCGTGCCGCCGGCGGTGTCGGTGGCGGACAGCTGGAGGCCGGTGGCGGTGCCGACGGTCCCGGTGCGGGCGCCGGGGTCGGACAGGGCGACGCTGCCCGCGCCCGTGCCGGATCCGGTGCCGGCCAGCCAGGTGGTGGCGTTGAGGGCGAGGGCCGCGTCGGTGCCCGCCGGGTCGTCCCAGCCGTTGTAGAGGGTGTTGCCGCTCTGGCCGGTGCCGTCGTCGGCGGGCGAGCTGTCGCCCCAGATCGCCACCCGGCCGGAGCCGAAGGTGCTGGTGACGAAGAAGGCGCCGGTGTTGCCGCTGTAGCCGGTGCGGTAGAGCAGGCCCTTGACTGCGGGGTTGTCGGCGGGCTTGAGGGTGAAGGTGGTGCCGTTGCGCAGGATGGAGCCGGTGACGGTGCCGAACGGGCCGTGCAGCACCGGGTCGCCCGCGTCGGTGATGGCGCGCGGGTTGTCGGTGGTGATGTTCAGCAGGTCGACGGAGAAGCCGAACGGGTCGGTGTTGTCCACGCCGTTGCTGGTCAGCAGGTCGTTGATGACGGCCGGGGAGTCCCAGCCGTCGTTGTTGCGGTCGCTGACGTTGTGGTCGGAGATCAGGAACAGCCCGCCGCCGTGCTGCACGAAGGTCATCACGGCGGTCTTCTCGGCCGCGCTGAGGCGGACGTTCGGCTCGGGCAGCACGAAGGTGTCGAAGTTGGCGAGGTCGAGGGCGCCGCCGGTGCCGTAGGTGATGGTCTGTCCGGCGGGCAGGGTCTTGAGGCTGTACTGGCCGGTCTTCTGCAGGGCGACGCCCCAGGCGGAGAGGGCGCCGGTCCAGCTCTTCTCGGTGGTGGGGTTGGGGTTCTGGGTGAGCGGGTCGGGCTGGGCGGTGCTGATGATCCAGTCGGCGTTGCCGGCCGTCTCGGCCTTGGTGTTGTCGAACAGCACCCGGTGGGGGGCGGCTGCCGCGGCGGCGGCCGGCGCAGCGGCGGCGGCCGCCTGCTGCGGGGCCGCGCCGAGGCCGGTGAGCGCGGCGAAGGCGGCCGCGAGGGCGGTGGCGAGCAGGGCGGCCGGGCCGCGGAGGGTGGATCGGGTGGATCTGAGCATCCGTCATACTCCTCGTGCCGTGGGGACAGAGGGCAGAACTACGCGCGTAGGCGCACTGCCGAGGAGCAGCATGGGGGGCGCCGGCGTCGTATCCCCCCAGCATCGGGCAACGATCGCTTGAACGGAACACGTCGAACGGACACCCGTGTCACGGCAGACCGCCCACCACCCGGATGGCGACGCCGCATCAGGGGTTCGTCCCCGTACGGCGGTTGCGCCCCGCGGCCGCACCGGGCGCACCCCGGGCCCGGAGGGCGGCGCGCGGCGCGCAGTGTGCGCCGGGTCCGGCGCGGGCGGTGCGCACGGCGGTCGGCGGATACGCTCGGAAGATGCCCGCGGGCGGACGGCCGGCGGACGGTGGCCCGCACACGGACGGGAGGACGCGATGTCGGAGGAGACGACGCCCACGGACACCCCGGTGGTCCCGGCCCACGGGTACGGCGAGGCGCTGTTCCAGCCGTGGCGGCCCGGCGAGGGCGAGCGGATCGACCTGGGCTCACAGGCGTACGACGGGTTCACCCGGGCCCGGCTGCGGGCGCTCGGCGCGGGGCCGGGCAGCCGGGTCCTGGACGTCGGCGCCGGAACCGGCACGATCGCCCGCTGGCTGGCCACCGAGGTCGGCGCCGAGGTGCTCGCGGTCGACCGGGACGTCCGCTTCCTGGAGCCGTACGCGGGCGGCAGGCTGCGCACGCTGGCCGCCGACGTGACCGCGCCCGGCTTCGACCCGGGCCGCTTCGACCTGGTGCACGCCCGCTTCGTGCTGATGCACCTGCCCGGCCACCGCGAGGTGGCGGCGCGCCTGGCCGGCCTGCTGGTCCCCGGCGGCCGTCTGGTGCTGGGTGATGCGGTGGATCTCACCACCGCCGGGCCGCCGGACACCCCGTACCGGCTGGCGATGCGGGCGATGTGGCGGGCCCTGCGCACCGGCATCGGCACCGACGTCGGCTGGACGCCCGGGTACCCGCAGCTGCTGCGCGAGCTGGGGCTGACCGCGGTCGGCGCCGAGGTGCTGGTGCCCGAGCTGACCGCGGGCAGCCCGATCGCCGGGTTCTGGCTGGAGACCTGGGCCCGCACCCGGGAGGGGATGCTCGCCACCGGCCTGGTCGACGCGGCCGTCCTCGGCGCGGCCGAGCGGGCACTCACCGAGGGGACGGCCGCGGACCTCTCCCCCGGGCTGATCACCGCGTGGGGCCGCCGTCCGTAGGCCGGGTCCGACAGGGCCCGCCGGGCGGCCGGCGCTCCCCCGGCCTCCGGCCGGGAGGCGCCCCGCCCGGACGCACCGGCGACTCACCCGGGTACGGCCCGGCAGGAGGGCGCTTCGCCGGAACGCCCAGCCGGGTGCCCGGCGCCGCGCGGCTGGGCACGACGCGCACTGTCGGAGTCGGCCTGGCCCGGACCGCCGGACGGCCGGGGCTCCGCCCGGAGGTCCCGCGCCGGGGCGGACGGCGCGCCCGCCGCCCGCCCGCGGTGACCGCGCCGCCAGGCACCCGCCACCGCGTCGCGAGGCAGCCGTCACCGGCCCGCGAGGTACCGGTCACCGCCCCGCGAGGTACCGGTCGGCGGCCTGGAGCGGGGTGAGGCCGCCGACGTTGACCAGGCGGTCGATCTCCTCCACGCCGTCGTTGCCGAGCCACAGGCCGCCGAGCCGCGCCAGGGCGTCGGGGGCGATGAGCCGGACGGCGCGGTCGGTGACCACCGGGGCGGCCCGGTCGACGCCGCCGAGCAGGCCGAGCGGCTCGGTGATCGGCCGCAGGCCGTGGTGGACGTTGAGGTACTGCGGCCGCCAGATCGGGATGACGAACCATTCGCGGGCGGCGATGCCGCGCTCCACCCGGGCGGTGAACGACTGCTCGGTACCGGGCCGGAAGTGGTAGCCGGCCCGGTCGAGGCCGTAGTCGCGCACCATCCGGGCGGAGAAGCGGCTGATGCCCGCACCCGCGTTGATGCCGTCGATGGCGGGGGTCATCCGGGCGGCCACCTCGGGGCGGGCGAGGTCGGCGACCTCGGCGACCGCCTCGGCGGGGACGTACGGCGGGACCGCCCAGATGCAGTACGGCTCGTAGTGCGCGGGCAGGACGTGCGCGCGGTCGCGGTAGCCGGCCAGGTACCGCTGGTGGCTGGCGGGCAGCCAGGCCGACAGCAGGACGTCGACCTCGCCGTCGGCCTGGAGCGCGAACATCTGCTCGTGCGGGGCCTCGATGCTGCTGACCCGGTGCCCGGCGTCCTCCAGGATCCGGCGGGCCACGGCCGCGGCGGCGCGGTGGAAGGAGAGCGCGATGCTGCCGACCGTCAGCGCCGGGCGCCCGGCGCCGCCCCGCGGCGCGGCGCCGGTCACGGCACTGCTGGGCACGGCACTGCTGGGCACGGCACTGTCGCCGGTCACAGCGCTGCCGCCGGTCACGGCGCTTCGGTGGGCCACCCCGCGACGACGATCTTGCCGATCGTCGCGGAGGTCTCCACCAGTTGGTGCGCCGCGCGCAGGTTGTCGGCGGTGATCGGCGACAGCGTGCGGGTCAGGGTGGTCCGCAGGACTCCGGCGTCGAACAGGCGGGCCGCCTCGTCCAGCAGTTCGCGCTGGGCGGTGCTGGTGGGGTCGAACAGCGGCCTGGTGAACATCAGTTCCCAGTGCCAGGTCTGGCTCTTGGCCTTCAGCGGGAGGGTGTCCAGCGCGGCCGGTTCGTCGATGGCGACGACCTGCCCGTGCACGGCCATGATGTCGGCGTAGGTCTGCGCCATGCCCTCGGAGAACGGCGAGAAGACGTAGTCGACGCCGCCGGGCGCGATCTCGGCGAGCTCCTCGCGCAGGTTGCGGTGGCCGACCACGTGGTGGGCGCCGAGGTCCGTGGCCCACGCCCGGGACTCGGGCCGGGAGGCGGTGGCGATGACGGTGACGCCGGTGAGCCGGCGGGCCAGCTGGATGATCATCGACCCGACCCCGCCGGCCCCGGCCACCACCAGCAGGGTGCCGGTGCTCTCGCGGGTGAGGCGCAGCCGGTCGAACAGCGTCTCCCAGGCGGTGATGGTGGTGAGCGGGACGGCCGCCGCCTCGGCGAAGTCCAGCGAGGCGGGCTTGTGGCCGACGATCCGCTCGTCCACCAGCTGGTGGCGGGCGTTGGACCCGGTACGGGCGATCGAACCCGCGTAGTAGACCTCGTCGCCGACCGCGAAGGCCGTCACCTCCGGACCGGTGGCCAGCACGACGCCCGCGGCGTCGAAGCCCAGCACCTTGGGTTCGGCCTGCTCGGCGAAGGACGCCCGGACCTTGACGTCCACGGGGTTGACGGAGACGGCGCGGACCTCGACCAGCAGGTCGTGCGGCCCGGGGGCGGGCAGGGCGAGTTCGACCTCGGCGAAGGAGGCGGGCGCGTCGGCGGGTCCGGCGGCCAGGGCGGCGACGGCACGGGTGGTGGTCGGCGTGGCAAGGGGCGTGGTCATGGTGCGGGTCCTTCTCGGGTCGGTGGTGCCGGTACTGGGGAGGTGATGTCGTCAGCCGCCGGAGTGCGGGGCGCGCAGGGCGGGACGGTCGATGAACTCGATCACCTCGCCGTCGGGGCCGTGGACGAACGCCACCCGGATCGTCATCGGCGTGTCGCCGGTGGTGTCGATGGTGGCCGGCGCCATCAGCGCCCGGGCCCCGGCGGCGACGGCCCGCGCGAACGGCACCGCCGGGTCGTCGGTGCGGATCGCGAAGTGCGCGAGCACGCCCGGACGGGCGGCCTCCCCCGCGGCCGGCCGGCCGTTCCCGGCCGGGCCGCCGGCGAAGCCGCCGGGCGGGGTGGAGGCGGCGTCGAACAGCTCGATCACCCGGTCGTCGCCGACGTCCAGGAAGACGCAGCGGTGGACACCGGCCTCGGGCGCGCTCCACTCGTGCGCGACCCGGAAGCCGAGCGCGTCCCGGTAGAACCGGACGCTCGCGTCGAGGTCGCGGCAGTGCAGTGCGATGTGGTCGAGGCCCTGGTTGTGGGCGGTGCTCCCGGTCATGAGGGGGTCCTTCGCTGAGCTGTGCTCCCGGCCGCTCCGGGAGTGGTCCCAGTCTGCGCAGGCCACGAACCATGTGTCCAAGGACTGGATCTTCTGGAACCCATAAGCTGGACACATGGCGACTCTGCGACAGCTGGAGTACTTCGTCGCGATCGTCGACGAGGGCTCCTTCACCGGCGCGGCCGGCCGGCTGAACGTGACCCAGCCCGGCCTCTCCCACCAGTTCCTCGCACTGGAACGGGAGATCGGCGGGCGCCTGCTGGAACGGCTGCCGCGGGGCGTACGCCTCACCGCGGCCGGGCGCGCCATGCTCCCCTCCGCCCGGGCGGCGCTCGCGGACGCCCACCGCTCGGTGACCGCAGCCCGCCGGGCGACCGGCGCGGCCTCCGGGGAGCTCCAGATCGCGGCGCTGTACTCGATCAGCACCGGGATCCTGCCCGCCGCGCTGTCGCGGTGGCGGGCCGACCACCCGGACGTCCGGATCACCCTGTTCGAGCACCGCCGGGCGGGCGAGATGGCCGCGGCGATGGCCGCCGGACAGGCGGACCTGGCGATCGGGCCGCCCCCGCCGGGCTGGGAGGGCACCGTGCGCCACCTCGGCCGGGAGGAGTTCGTGCTGGTCACCACGGTCGGCGACGGCGATGCCCCGGACACCGGCACGACCGCCCGGCTGGCGGACTTCGCCGAACGCGAGTGGGTGCACTTCACCCCGGACAGCGGACTGGCCGCGATCCTGGAGGAGACCTGCGCCGCCGCCGGCTTCCGGCCACGGGTCGCCGTACGGACGGAGCAGGGCCCCTCGGCCGTCAACTTCGCCGCGGCGGGCCTCGGACCCACCCTGGTACCGGCCAACATCGTGCCCCGGCACTTCCCCGGCCTGGTACTGCGCACCGATCCGCCGTACCGCAGGGCGCTCGCCGCCTACACCCGCACCGGTCCCGACCCGCTGTCCGAGGCGTTCCTCGACGCGCTGGCGCAGGTCCCGCTGACCCCGGCCCACGTCCGCAGGCGCCTCGGCCCGCCGCCGGGCTGAGGGCCACCCGGTCGCGGCCCTTGGCCGGTGGCGGGCGGTGGGCGGTGGCGGCCCTTGGCCGGCAGCGGGCGGCGAGCGGTGGGCGGTGGGCGGCTGATGGCGGGCGGGTGACGGCGGGCGGCACGGGTGGGCCGCGCGGGTGACAGCTGCGTCAAGGGCCCGTCAGGAGGCGGCACCGGCAGGTCAAGGCCGCGTCAGCGCCAGGGGCGGGTACGGCGGTTCGGCCTAGCGTCGAACTGTTCACGCCGGGTCGACGAGGACCCGGCAGAACCCTCCACCACCTTGGAGCACCAGCATGGCCCGCACCGACACCCCCGCCCCGGAGCCTGCCGATCGTCCCCTGTGGCACGTCCCGGTCCGGGACGGCCAGGCGGCCGTCACCGTCCTGCGCCTGTTCCGGCAGCGCGACGGCAGCCGCTGCGCCGTCGGCTTCAGCACCGCCGCGGCCCTGACCGCGCTGCTCGGCACCGCCCAGCGGTCCGTCACCCTCACCGAGCCCGCGCTGCGGGCCCTGACCGCCCCGCTCGGGGTGCGCGCCCTGGTCCTGGACCCGCAGCTGGTGGCGCCGCCGGTCGCCGCCGCCCCCGGCGGTCCGCTGACCGCTCCCCCGGCCCAGCTCCAGCACCAGTGGTGACCCCGGCTCCCGTCCCGGGCCCGCCCGCCCGGGACGGCGGCCCGGCCGCAGCAAGGCCGCTGCGGCTGGTGACGGCCGGACCGGCGGAGCAGCCCGCCGCCGCACCGCAGCGGCCGCTGCGGGCACTGGCCCGGATCCGGTCCGGGCCCGTCCCGCTGGACTTCGACCTGCTCGCCGCCCGCCTCCCGGCCGTGCTGGACGGCCTGGCCCTGGCCGGCGACGCCGACCTGGAACTCCGGCTCGCCTGCACCGGCCCGCAGGAGCTGCGCGAGGTGACGGCCGAACTGCTGCGCTGCGGGGCGGCGCAGGTCCGGGTCGAGTTCGTGCTGCGCGCCCTCGCCCGCCGCCCGGACGCGCCACCGCCACCGCCGCTACCGCCGCCGCCGCCGGCCCCGCGCCGGGCCGCCGCCCTCGTTCCCGAAACCGTGAGGAGTACCACGCCATGACCACCGTCGTCGCCCGTCCCGCCGTCCTGCCGCAGCGCGAGCGTCCGCTCGGCAGCCCCTGGCCCGCCTCCGCCCGGGCCGGCGCCCACGGCGACCTGCTGGTCGGCGGGGTAGGCCTCGCCGAGGCCGCCGACCGCTTCGGCACGCCGCTGTACGTGCTGGACGAGCAGGAGGTCCGGGCCAGGGCCCGCGACTACCGCGCCGCGCTGCCCGACGCCGAGGTGCTGTACGCGGCCAAGGCCTTCCTGTGCAGCGCGATGGCCGACTGGGTCGGCGAGGAGGGCCTCGGGCTGGACGTCTGCTCGGCCGGTGAGCTGCGGCTCGCCGTCGCCGCGGGCTTCCCCGCCCACCGGATCCTGCTGCACGGCAACGCCAAGAGCCCGGAGGAACTGCGGCTGGCGCTGCGCCTGCGGGTCGGCCGGATCGTCATCGACAGCCTCGCCGAGATCCCGCGGCTGGCGGCGCTGACCGTCGCCCGGAGCCCGCAGGCCGTCCTGGTCAGGGTGGTGCCGGAGGTCGCCGCCGGGCACCACCCCGCGGTACGGACCGGGGTCTGCGGCCAGAAGTTCGGCTTCCCCGTCCGGGGCGGCGACGCCGCCGAGGCCGTCCGCCGCGTGCTGGAACAGCCCGGACTGCGCCCGGCCGGACTGCACTGCCACCTCGGCTCCCAGATCACCGAGGTGGAGCCGTACCTGACGGCCGTCGACCGGCTGGTCGAACTGCTCGCCGAGGTCCGCGACCGCCACGGCGTCGAACTCCCGGAGCTGGACCTGGGCGGCGGGCACGGGGTGCGCTACCGCCCGGGCGAGCCCGAACTGGACCTGGCCGAGTTCGCCCGCCGGGTACCGGACCGCCTCGCCGAAGCGTGCGGGCGGCACGGCCTGACCGTGCCCAGGCTGCTGGTCGAACCGGGCCGGGCCGTCGCCGCGCCCGCCGGGGTCGCCGTCTACCGGGTGCTGACGGTGAAGCACGGCTCGGACGGGCGGGTGTTCGCCGCGGTGGACGGCGGGATGAGCGACAACCCGCGGCCGGCGCTGTACGGGTCGAAGTACGCGGTACGGCTGGTCGGCCGGGCCACGGACGCGGCCCCGCAGCCGGTGGACGTGGTCGGGCGGCACTGCGAGGCCGGCGACGTCCTGGTCCCGGGCGCGCTGCTCCCCGCCGACCTGCGGCCGGGCGACCTGCTCGCCGTCCCGGCCGCCGGGGCGTACCAGCTCTCCATGGCGTCCGGCTACAACCTGGTCGGCCGCCCCGCCGTGGCCGCCGTCGACCGGGGCCGGGCCCGGCTGCTGATCCGCCGCGAGACGGTCGAGGACTTCCGCACCCGCGAGGTCGGCCGCTGAGCGGGGCCGGGCGACCGACCGGCGGTGGCTGATGCCGCACGAGGATCCGCCGGACAGAGCCTACGCGCGGCGGCCGGGCAGCGCCTCGGAGGCCGCGGCGGCCAGGGGCACGAGGGTCGCTCCGGGTGCCAGGGTGGAACGGGCCAGGCAGTGGTGGCAGTGCAGCACCCGCACCCGCTCCCCCGACCACAGCCGCAGCACCGCCCGGACCGCCAGCACCACCGCGACCACCGCACCGCCGAGCAGCGGCCCGGCGAACCCGGCCCGCCCCTGCGCGAGCAGCGCCCAGCCGTACGTACCGAGGGCGACCGCCGCCACGACCCGGGCCTCGCCGAGCGTCCGGACGACCGGATACCGGTTCTCGCCGAAGACGGACAGTCTGACGCTCTCCTCGCAGCGCGGGCACTGGACGCCCCGCGGCGGCGTCGCGTCCGGCACAACGTGGTCGATGGTCCCCACCCTCTGCGTCATGCCACGCAACCTACCTGACCGCCGGTCAGCAACGGCAGGCCCCGGGAGGCGCAGCAGCACCGACCGGTACCCCGGAAAATGTGGGAGCGGCGCTCGGACCGGGCCGTATCGTGGCCCCGCTGTCGGATCGGGAACGCGGAGGCCGGGTGCAGGTTGAGGAGTACGGCATCTGGGGGCGGGAGTTCACGGTCAGGTACGTGCTGGTCGGGGAGGACGAGGCCGGCGGCGAGCTGGTGCTGGCGAGGTCCGCCGGGGTCGAGGGGCTGTTCCTGGATCCGGTGCCGCCGCGCCGGGAGGTACTGACGCTGCGCGGGTGCGGCCCGCGGGGCCGCCTCGCGGAGGCCGTCGGCCGGGCCGGAGCGGCGGCCGAGCTCGGCGACCTGTGCGTCGAGGTGGGCAACGGCGAGCGGCCCGTGCAGTGGTGGACCCTGCTGGACGCCGTGGTCATCGCCCACCGGGCCGGCGGTGCCGACCCGGCTCTGCTGGACATCACCATCGGCGCCGGCGTGGTGCCGGACCCCGCTCACGCCTTCGGCGCACCCCGGGCACCCACGTTCGAGGTGTTCCCGGACCTGGGCGACGCACCCGGGCTCGGCCGGTGTGCCGACGTGCACGGCCTGCTGGTCACCCGCCCGACCGCGGTCACTCCCCTGCAGCTGATCGGTTGTGAGCCCACCGAGCCGCTGCTGGGGACGGTCCGTCGGCGGGGCCGATGGCCTCGGCCCACCGAGTTGTTGGCGCTCGACCGCAACGGAGAGGTGATGACCCGCCGGCCGGTGGTCCTGGCCGTCGAGGGGTCGCGTCCGTCCGTCCTGGGAGACGGTCTGCTGGACGTCGCCCTCGCCGACACCTCGGACCGGCCGCCGCGCGCCGCCCGGTCCGTCTGGGAAGCGTGGTACGCGGGCCGCCCGACGGAACGCAATCTGTGGGCGCGCCTCGACCGCGAGGGCCGGGAGCAGTGGCTCGACCTCACCTTCCGTGGCGGCGACCTGCCTACCCGGGACGTGTCCGGTGGCGTCCACCACCTCGACGGCCGCTACGTCACCGACGAGCCCGGTCTGCACTGCGCACTGGGCGAGGCACTGCTGGGACCGGGCGGGTACTTCGGCCGGGAGTGGAACGCCTTCGCGGACTGCCTGGGCGGCGGATTCGGCGTGGCGCCGCCGTTCACCCTGCTCTGGCACGACGCCGAGGTCGCACGGCGCGCCCTGACCGAGGAACACCTCCTGCCGGATGACGGGGTCTCCTACGTCGAGGCCGTGGTCGCACGTCTGGAGCGGTCCGGCGTCACCGTCGTCCTCGCGTAGTCCCGCCGCGACCCGGGGGCGGTGACCTGGACGAAATCCGCTTCGGCACACTGCTCCTGTGGATGACTTCGCCGGAACCCAGGCACCGATCCGCCGGCTGACCGACCCCGCGGAGGCGATCGCGGCCTTGGAGCTGGCGGTACCGGGCCTCGCCGCGCTGCGGCTGCCGGCTCCCCGCGCAATCGACTGGCGGTCGCTGGAGGCCGAGTTGGGCGTCGCGCTGCCCGCCGACTACCGACTCCTCTGCGCACTCCACCCGTCTTTCGTCATCGACGGATTCCTGGGTGTCGGCATGCCGGAGCCCGGTCGGGAGAGCGACTGGGTGCGGGCGACGCGGGAGGAGTTGGAGACGATCGCGGAGTGGTGCGCGGAAGCCGATCTGGCCGTCCCGCTGCGTCCGTTCCCCGCCCCGGGCGGGCTGATCCCCTGGGCTGCGTCGCCGCAGGGGGACTTCTTCCTCTGGCGTACCGGTCCGGCCTCACCGCAGGAGTGGACGGTAACCGTCGCTTCGCGGAGTTCCGTCTGGTGGCACTACACCGGTGGCGCGGTCCAGTTCCTCGCCGACCTCGCCGGGGGTGTGCTGGAGCCGTGGGCGTTGCCCCGGATCCGGGCCGAGGTGGCTGCCAGGTGAGCTCTCGGGAGCCGACCGGGAGCTTCGGGGTCCGGTCGGCGGTGCGCCTCACGGTCCGGTCGGGACCCGGCGGCGGCGGGCGCGGCGGGCGGGCCGGGTGCGGGTCGGCCAGGTGGGGTGGTGGCGGTCGATGACGTAGGCGTGGCCGTGCTGCCAGCCGCCGGTGGCGGTCCGGGCGCCGGCCAGGTGGGGGTGGTCGGCGGGGAGGTCGGCGTGGACGTGGTCGAGGCGGACGGGGTCGCGGGCGGGCCAGAGCAGCAGGGCGGCCACCGCGCCGGTCAGGGCGATGGCGCCGAGCACGGCCGCGGTGACCGGCAGGCCCGCGGCCGCAGCGAGCCATCCGGCCAGGGGGTAGGTCAGCAGCCAGCAGCCGTGCGAGAGCGAGAACTGGGCGGCGAAGGCGGCGGGCAGGTCCGGATCGGCCGCCGAGCGGCGGATCACCCGCCCGCCCGGGGTCAGGACCGCCGAGCCCGCTGCGCCGATCGCCGCCCAGGCCGCGAGCACCGCCCACCACGACCAGGCGGCCGGGGCGGCGGCGCCGAGCACCGCGACGACGCCCAGCACCGGCGCCAGGGCGAACGCGGCGGGCAGCATCACGGCGCGGTCGCCGGTCCTGCGCAGCACCGCGGGCAGGGCGAGGGCCGCCACGATGGAGCCGGTTCCGTACGCGCCGAGCGCCAGCGACACGGCGCCCACGCCCCGGTGGAAGTGGTCGCGGACCAGGACGACGGTGTCGACGAAGACGAGCGCCCCGGCGGCGGCGACCGCCAGGTCCAGGGCGAGCAGGGCCCGCAGCCGGGGGGTCGCCCGGAACAGTCGGGCGCCGAACGCGATGCCGGCGTACACCCCGCCCGCGCGCTCGACCGGTTTCGGCGCGGGCAGCACGGCGGAGACCACGAGGGCGGCAGAGGCCAGGAAGCCGACGACGGTGCCGGCGAACAGCCAGCCGTACGGGAGCACGGTCAGCAGCAGTCCCGCGAGGGCCGGGCTGAACAGGCTCTCCAGGTCGTACGCGAGACGGGACATCGACAGCGCCCGGGTGTAGTCGCGTTCGGCCGGCAGCACGTCGGGAACGGTCGCCTGGAAGGTGGGGGTGAACCCCGCGGAGGCCGCCTGGAGCAGGAAGATCAGGACGTACACCTGCCACACCTGGCTCACGAACGGCAGCGCGACGGCGACGGCGGCCCGGGTCAGGTCCAGCGTCACCATCAGCGCCCGGCGCGGCACCCGGTCCGCGAGCGCGCCCGCCAGCGGTGCGACGGCGACGTACGCGACCATCTTGATCGCCAGCGCCGTGCCGAGCACCGCGGAGGCGTCGGCGCCGGCCAGGTCGTAGGCGAGCAGGCTCAGTGCCACCGTCGCCAGCCCGGTGCCGACCAGGGCGACGACCTGCGCGGTGAACAGGTGGCGGTAGGTGCGGTTGCGCAGAACGGACAGCATCGGCACCGTCCCGGGTGGGAGCGATCGGACCGGGCCATCGTAGCCAACATGTGCATACCCATGCACCTGTTGGCGCCGCCGCACGCCGGGCGCGGGCCGACCGCGAACAGAAACCGCGAACAGAAGACCGGGGACGGAATCAGGAGCCGGGGGTGGGATCAGTCGTGCGGCGGCAGGGCGCCGATCTGGTGGTCGGCGACGTTCAGCGCCTCGTCCACGAGGCGGCGCAGGTGTCCGTGCCGCAGCGAGTACACGACGCGGCGGCCGTCCTTGCGGGTCACCACCAGGCCGGCGAGCCGGAGTTTGGCGAGGTGCTGACTGACCGAGGGCCGGGCCGCGCCGCACACCTCGGTGAGGGTGGTGACGTCCGCCTCGCCCTCGCCGAGCCGCTGGAGCAGCGCCAGCCGGGTGCGGTCGGCGAGCAGCGCGAGGACCGAGGCCGCGACCTCCAGCCGCTCCCCGCTCCCCTGCTCCTGCACAGGGTGTGCACCTGCCACGCTCGCGCCCGAGGTCATGCGTCCCATCGTAGGGGCGGCCGCACCCGGCCCGGGCCCGAGTGCGGCACCCGCACACATCCGCGGTCGTACGCTGGCTGCATGCAGAAGCTTCCGACACCGGCCGGGCCGCCGAACGCCGTGCCGCCGACCGGACCGTCGAACGCCGGAGTGCCGGCCGGCCGGACCGCGGCGCAGGATTCCGGGCTGGCGGAGGTGCGGCGGCTGCTCGCCGGGCGGGGCGTGGTGGTCCTCAGCGGCGCGGGGCTCTCCACCGAGTCCGGCATCCCGGACTACCGGGGTGTCACCGGCAGCCTGCGCCGCCGGACGCCGATGACGTACCAGGAGTTCGTGGCGAGCGAGGCGGGCCGGCGCAGGTACTGGGCGCGCAGCCACGTCGGCTGGCGGACCATCGCCCGGGCCGAGCCCAACGCCGGCCACCGGGCGGTCGAGGAGCTGCGGCAGGCCGGCCAGGTGTCGGCCGTGATCACCCAGAACGTGGACGGGCTGCACCACCGCGCCGGCACCTGGGACGCGGTCGAACTGCACGGCGGCCTGGACCGGGTGGTCTGTCTCGGGTGCCGGCGCAGCAGTACGCGCGAGGAGCTCGACCGGCGCCTGCACGCGCTCAACGACGCCGTGCTGGAGGCGGAGCCGCCGGTGGTCAACGCGGACGGGGACGCCGAACTGCCGGACGCCCTGGTGGACGCGTTCCGGGTCGCGGCGTGCGAGGCGTGCGGTGGGGTGCTCAAGCCCGATGTCGTGTTCTTCGGGGAGAGCGTGCCCAGGCCGCGGGTCCAGCAGTGCTTCGACCTGGTCGACGCGGCGCGGGCGCTGCTGGTCCTCGGATCCTCCCTGACCGTGATGTCGGGCCTGCGGTTCGTCCGCCACGCGGCGCGGTCCGGGAAACCCGTCGCGATCGTGAACCAGGGCGCCACCCGCGGTGACGACCTCGCCACCGCCCGGGTCTCCCTCCCGCTCGGCGCCGCCCTCACCGCCCTGGCGACCCCACCGGCGGGCCACCCCGACGCCCTGCCGCCCGCCCGGTAGCGGCAGGAGCCACCCGCGCCCGCACGGGGCGGACGCGGGTGGCGCCCGGGCGGACGCGGGAGGCTCCCCGCGCTCGATCAGCCGCCCTGGGCGAACGCCTTGGCCGCGGCCAGTTCGGCTCCGGCCATCTCGTGCACGGCCTCCAGGTACTGGTAGGCGTCGGCTCCGATCGGCACCCGCAGCGGGGTTCCGGGGGTGGCGACCAGCCGCAGGACCAGCGCCGCGAAGTCCTCGGGGCGGCCCAGCTCGGGGTTGTGCGCCATGCCGCGCACGCCGTCCCGGGTGTCGTCGACGGCGGCGCCGCGGTAGGCCGGGATCCGGACGGCGGGTTCGGCGGCCGAGCTGCCGTAGCGGGTGGCGAAGCCGCCCGGCTCGACCGCGGTGACCCGGATGCCGAACGGCGCGACCTCCGCGGCCAGCGCCTGCGTCATGCCCTCGAGGGCGTGCTTGCCCGCGACGTACGCGCCCATGCCGGGGAAGCACAGCCGCCCGGCGATCGAGGAGACGTTGACGATGTGTCCGGCGCCCCGCGCCCGCATCCCGGGCAGCACCAGGCGGGTGAGCCGCCACGGCGCGACCGCCAGCACCTCCAGCTGCTCGCGCAGTTCCTCGTCCGAGACCTCCTCGACGGCGCCGAGCAGGCCGGTGGCGGCGTTGTTGACCAGGACGTCGATCCCGCCGAGCCGCTCCTCGGCGATCCGGACGGCCTCGGCGCAGCTGTCGGGGTCGCGGATGTCGAGGGCCGCGACCCGGACCCGGTCGGGGTGGGCGGCGGCCAGCTCGTCCAGGGCGGCGGGCTTGCGCGCGGTGGCCAGGACGGTGTCCCCCGCCGCGGCCACGGCCTCGGCCAGTGCGGCCCCGAGCCCCGACGAACAGCCTGTCACCAACCAGCGGCGTGCCATGGTCTCCCCCTGTGCGTCGTCCGTGGATGATCCGGTCGGATCCGGCCTCCCACGGTAGAGATGCGGCGGCGCCGGTGCCGGGGATCCGCTCCGTCCCGCGGGGGCGCGCGGTCTCGTCCCAGCGCGCACGGCCCTACGTCCGTGCGCCTCATGCGCCCCGTACGCCTCCGCCGCCCGCCGCGCGCGCCGCCGGCCGGTCCGGTCGGGGTCGGCCGGCCGGCCGGCCGGCCACCCGGCCAGCCGGCCAGCCGGCGGACGGTCCGTCAGCGGACGGGCGGGCGGACCACGCCCAGCAGCAGTGCGACCAACTCGTCGACGACCTGGTCGAGGTCGGCCTCGAACTGCCCGGCCGTCCAGTCGTGCAGCAGGCCGTTGACCGCGCCGATGAACGCGGTGGCCGCGATCCGGAAGTTCCTGGGCGCGGCCTCGCCGCGGCGCACGGCGGCCTCCGCCTCCGCCACGATCAGGTCGACCCAGCGGGCCCGGCGCACCAGCCGCTGGCGCTCCAACTCCTCGCTGACCCCGACGATCTCGACGAAGGCGATCCGCAGCCGCCGCCGGTCACCGGTGGCGGCCGTGACGTAGGCCCGCAGGACGGCGGCGATGCGGCGGTCGAAGCCGAGCCCGGCGGTGTCGCCGAGCGCGGCGAGGACGGCCTGCTCGGTCCAGTCGTTGACCAGCAGGTGCAGTCGGGCGAGGACGTCCTCCAGGTTGCGGAACTCCTCGTAGAACTGACGGGTCGACAGTCCGGCGGCCTCGCAGAGCGCGGTCACCGAGGCGGCGCGGTAGCCCGGCCGGTCACCGAACTGCTGGAGCGCGGCGGCGAGGAAGCGCTCGCGCCGCTCGGTGCGCCGCTCCTGCGCCGACCTGCCGCCGTACGTGCCCGTGGCCCGCCCCACCGCTCCCCGCCCTTCGACGCTCCGACGTGCCGACGTTCCGACGCTTCGGAGATCCCCGGCCCGATTGTCGCGCACGGGGTCTTGTCAGGGTCGCGGCGGGATCCCTACCGTCGAGTAGCGCCAATCTGACAATCCGTCTTTTCAGACTGTGTGCCCCGGAGAAGGAGCCGCAATGTCCGCGCTGCCCGAGCCGCCCGAGCTGCCTGACCTGTCCGACCTGTCCGAGCCGTCCGCCGCAAGCCGCCGATCCGCCCGTCCGAGGTCCCGTCCGGCCCGCTCACGCGCGCTCGGCACCCTCGCCGCCGCGCTCGCCCTCGCCGCCACCGGCCTCACCGGCGCCGCAGGCACCGCGGGCGCCGCCCCCGCCGGAGGGGCGCGGGCGGCGGCGCTGCGGGAGGTGATGTTCGTCGGCAACAACTGGGACGGCACCGCCGACGTCATCCGCTCCAGCGGCGACTTCGCCAGGATCGGGCGGGTGAACGTCATCCCGGACCGCGACCAGCGGCTCACCGAGATCTACCTCAACCCCGTGAAGCTCGCCTTCTTCCTGGGGATCCGGCTCGGCCCGGGCGAGGGCCACGACCAGTTCGTCGACGACATGTACTCGACCCCGGACGGCTCGGCCGTGGTGGTCTCCCGGCCCAGCTTCGCCGACGTGGTGTCGATCGACCTCGCCAGCGGCCGGATCAACTGGCGCTTCCCGGTCTCGGGCTTCCGCTCGGACCACATGGCCGTCTCGCCCGACGGCACCCGGGTCGCCGTGTCCGCCTCGACCTCCAACACCGTCCATGTGCTCGACATCAGGACGGGCGCCCAGATCGGCTCGTTCGCCACCGGCGACAAGCCTCACGAGAACCTCTTCACCGACGGCGGGCGGCAGATCTGGAACATGTCGATCGGCGAGGTCAACACCGCCCTCGACGCCCCCTGGCTGGACTGGACCAAGGGCGACCGGCACATCACCGTCGTCGACGCGGCGACCCTCGCCCCGGTCAAGGTCATCGACATGCGCACCCGGCTGGACGCCGTCGGCCGCACCGACCTGTCCGACGCCGTCCGCCCGGCCGTCTTCACCCCGGATGGCTCGACGCTCTACTTCCAGGTCTCCTTCTTCAACGGCGTGGTCGAGTACGACGTCGCCACCGACCGCATCACCCGCATCGCGACCCTCCCGAAGAACCCCGCCACCAGCGAGGACCGGACCACCTGGGTCAACGACTCGCGCCACCACGGGCTGTCGGTCAACCCGGCGGGCGACCGGCTCTGCGTCGCGGGGACGATGGACGACTACGCGACCGTCGTCGACCGGGCCACCCTCCGGGAAGGGCCGCTGGTGCCCGCCGCCAAGCCGTACTGGGCGACCGTGAGCGGCGACGGGAAGTCCTGCGTGATCTCCGAGAGCGGGGCGGACCAGGTCACCGCGATCGACTTCGCCACGGGTCTGAAGACCGCCTCGGTGCCGGTCGGCGACCACCCGCAGCGCGTCCGGCTCGGCCACGTCCCGTCCGACTGGACGGGCCCCGCCGCCCGCTGACGGCCGGCCGCCCCCGACGGTGCGCCGCCGCGCCCGGCCCGCGGGTGGTCGCCCGCGGGAGGTCGCCCTCGCGTGGTCTCCCTCGCCTGGTCGCCCTCGCCGGGCCGGGAGCAGACTGGGAACGGGCCCGGCCCCACCTCCCGGCCGGGCCCGTCCACGGCATCCGCCGCTGCGCACGGGCGCGGCCCGGCGGTGCACGGGAGTGAGGGGTGTGCGCATGGGACAGCCGGCCATCCGGGTCGAGGGCCTCAGCAAACGCTTCGGGTCACTGACCGCCCTCGACCAGGTGGACTTCGACGTGCCGCCGGGCACGGTCTTCGGCCTGCTCGGGCCGAACGGCGCGGGCAAGAGCACCACCATCCGGATCCTGACCACCATCCTGCGGCCGAGCGGCGGGCGGGCCGAGGTGCTCGGCCACGACGTGGTCCGGGAGGCGTCGCTGGTACGGCGGCTGATCGGCCTCGCGGGCCAGTTCGCCGCTGTGGACCCCAACCTCACCGGCCGCGAGAACCTCCGGCTGATCGGCCGGCTGACCCAGGTCACGCGCCGCCGGATCCGGCCCCGGGCGGCCGAACTCCTCGACCGCTTCGATCTCGCCGGCGCCGCCGACCGCCCGGTGCGGACCTACTCGGGCGGCATGCGGCGGCGCCTCGACGTCGCCGCCGCCCTGGTCCCCGAACCGCCGGTGCTCTTCCTGGACGAGCCGACCACCGGCCTGGACCCGCAGAGCCGCAGCGCGCTGTGGGAGCTGATCCGCGAGCTGGTGAACGACGGGACGACCGTCCTGCTCACCACCCAGTACCTGGAGGAGGCCGACCGGCTGGCCTCGCGCGTGGTCGTGGTCGACGAGGGGCGGATCATCGCCGACGACACCCCGGCCGCGCTGAAGACCGGGCTCGGCGACACCGTGATCGAACTGACCATGTCCGACGAGGACGCGGCGGTCCGGGCCGCGGCCGCCGCCACGGGCGGGCCCGGCGAGGCACCGCAGCGGGAGGGTCCGCTGCTCCGGGTAGCCTCCCAGGACGGTTCCGGGGTGCTGTTCGACCTGCTCCGGCGGCTCGACGCGGAAGGCCTGGTGCCGCGCTCGGTCGCGGTGCGCGAGCCCAGCCTCGACGACGTGTTCCTGGCGCTGACCGGCCATCGCACCCGGGCCCCAGAACCCGCCGCCCCCGCGGACCGGGCAGGCACCCCGTGACCGCGACGGCCACCCGCCCGTACCCGTCGGCCCGGCGCCCGGCCGGCCCGGCCCGCCTGTGGCTACGGCTCTCCGCCGTCGCCCGCGACGGCCTCGCGGTGGCCTGGCGCAACCTCATCGCACTGCGCCGGGTGCCCCGGCTGCTGGTGTTCTCCACCATCCAGCCGCTGGTCTTCGTGCTGATGTTCCGCTACGTCTTCGGCGGTGTGGTGGAGCCGGCGCTCGGCCCGGTCAGCTACGTCGACTTCCTGATCCCCGGCATCTTCGTGCAGACCGCCGTCTTCGGGTCGATGAACACCGCGATCGGCCTGGCCACCGACATGCAGACCGGCCTGATGGAACGGTTCCGCTCGCTGCCCATGGCCCGCTCCGCCGTCCTGGTCGGCCGAACGGCGGCGGACCTCGCCCGTAACGTCTTCGTGGTGGCCCTGATGACGGCTGTCGGCTTCGCCATCGGCTTCCGGATCCACGCCGGGGTGCTCTCCTTCCTCGGCGGTGTGCTGCTGGTGCTGGCGTTCGGCTTCGCGATGTCGTGGATCTTCGCCGTGGTGGGGCTCGCCGTCGGCGACCCGGAGACCGCGCAGGCCGCGGCCTTCCCGGTGCTCGCGCCGCTGGTCTTCGCGTCCTCGGCGTTCGTCCCGGTGCACACGATGCCGGGGTGGCTGCAGGCGTTCGCCGCCCACCAGCCCGTCTCCAAGACGGCCGAGGCCGTCCGGGTCCTGGTCCTCGGCGGCCCGGCGACCAGCGCCGTCTGGCAGTCCCTCGCCTGGGACGCGGGGATCATCGCCGTCTTCGCCCCGCTGGGTGTCTGGTTCTACCGCCGCGCCGTGTAGCCGGGCGGCCGGGTCCCTGCCCGGGCGACCACGCGCGGCGGCGCGGCATCGGTCGACCCGCTGCTCCCGGCCTGCGATGATCACCGGGGAGATACAGGACCTGGACCTGACCTGGGGAAACAGGCTCTGGCGAAGATCTTGTGATGCCTATCAGCGAGGCGGATAGAGTTGCCCCGCAGACTCAGAGAGGTGACGGTGAGCTCAACAGGGGCGTGGGTGGTCGGCGTCATCCCTGACGCGGAGGCTCGGGAACTTCCGAACCGTTACGTCCATCTCATACGGCCCGGCGACTGGGACAAGCCGCCGGGTTTCAGCCAGGCACTGGCCTGGTGGTTGAACGGTGGCGAGGAAGAGGCCTTTTTCGAGCGTTCCATGGGTCCTTCCGGTTCCTTGGCGCCCACGTCGGTCGCTCATCGCTTCGCGGACTTCATCGAGGACGCCAACGTGTCCACCGCGGCCACGGACGCCATGCACGACGCGAGTATGGCGTTGATGCCTGAGGCAGTTGGTGCTGGTCTCTTCGTTGCGACCGCCCGGAAGGCAAACCCGGTCGCGGCCCTGTACTACGGCCTCGGCGCTCAACAGTCGGCGATGCTTCCCGGCTGGTTCGGGAACTTCCTGCTCTCCGCTGACGAGGTTCGGACCGCTCTGCCTCGGGCTGAGGAAGCCCTGCTCCTGTCCAACACGCAGCGAAGCACCGCCCTCTCCCGGATTACCGACTGGATGACCGCGATGGGCGACACACCCGACTGCGATGCGGCGGGACTCATGGACGCGCCCCTACAGCTTCTTCGATCCGCCGCAGAGGCCGGATCCGGCGTTGCCGCTTTCAGCCGCTGGTACTGACCTCGGTCTGGTACTCAGGCACTGCTGAGGACTCGTCGCCGCAGGAGGCCGAGGTTCGCCCGGCCACAGCCCATGCGCTTGAGCAGCTTGGTTCGCGTGACATGTCCCTCGACCTGGCCCGAACTCCAGGAGCCGTGGGGCAGCGGCCGCCGTGCCCGGATCGGTGGCCGGACTTGCCGCGAACGCGGACCGGATGCAGCTGTGGTGCGAGCCGACGGTCTTCTCCACCGCCTTGGCGACGTTCCGCCACAGGTGCCACCCGTCAGCGACCTGGATGGCCTGCGGGGCGCCGGTCCTGGCACCTTCGGCGTAGGCGCCGGCCCGGTCTCGACAGATGATCTCCACCTCCGGATGTCCGGCCAGCCGGCCAGCGGTTCTGTCTCCCTCCCCGGCAGGATGTCGATCGGGCCGGCGGGCCTCCAGGTCCACCAGCACGGTGGCGTACGGGTCGCCCTTGCGCAGCGGGCCCGATCACAAGATCTTCGCCAGAGCCGGGGAACATGATCACTCTGGTGCTGCTCGGCGCCTTGGCGCTCACCGTCGGCGGCTGCGTCTGCGTGGTGTGGGCGGACCGCGGCGGCCCCCGCTGGGTACGGGCGGTCGCCCGGGTCACACTCGCGGCGGGCTCCCTGGTGCGCCGGTCCGCACGGGACCGACGCCGGAGCCTGCGCAGCAACCAGGGGGACAGCGACTGCTGAACCCCGCCCGGCGCTCCCCGCCGGGCTCGGGCTCAGTCGGGGTACGCGTAGCGGCTCAGGCTGTCGATCAGATCCTCGACGAGGGTGCCGAACGGGGTGATCTCCCAGTCATCGGCGAAGCCCTCCCGCACCAGGATGTCGCTGAGCGCGTCCACCAGCTCCTCCGCGTCCTCCGTCCCGGGCGGGGTCGTCGGCGACAGCGTGATACCGCGCTTCGCGGCCGCCCGGCCCAGGGTCGCCCGCGCCTCGGCGGGTCCGCTGAACCATGCGAGGCGCTCCGGGCCGCCGCTGCCCGCCACCGGCGGGTGCGGCCGGGCCGACCCAGGTGCGGCCGCGCCCGGGTCGGCGGGCCGCGCGTACTCCGCCCGCCCGCCGGGTCCGTCCGTCCGCTCGTCGGCTCCGTCCGTCCGGGTCCCGTCCGTCCCGGTCCCGGCGCGCCGGGCGGCCACCGCGACGGCGGGTACGCCCAGCGCCAGCCATCCCGCCGCGAGCAGCCAGCCGCCGAGCACGTCCAACGGCCAGTGGACGCCCAGGTAGATCCGGGTGAGGCCGACCGCGACCGCCGCCACGCCGAGCGTGACGGCGGCGGGAACCGCCCGGCTCCGGCGGGTGGACCGCAGAAGGGCCCAGGCCAGCAGACCGGCGGCGAGCGCGGCGGTGAATGCGTGGCCGGACGGGAAGGCGTACCCGCTCGGGTCCGCCGAGACCCAGTCGGCCTTCGGCGGCCTGGGCCTGGCGAAGGCGGTCATCAGGCCGCGGCGGACCGCCTGGCCGGTCGCCAGGATCAGCACCGGCGCGCAGGCCCACAGGATCCGGCGCCCGGCGGGTCGCAGGGACCGGGTCAGGACGAGTCCGGCGGCCAGCGCGGCGGCGTACGGCGGGACGCCCGAGCCGAGGTCGGTCACCGCGGCGGCCACGGTCACCGCGGCCGCCGGACGGTGGGTCAGCACCCAGGCGTGCAGGGACGATTCGGCGGCCGTCGGATGCCAGCCGTGACGGGCCAGCAGCGCGGCCAGCACGGCGAACGCGAGCAGCGGCGGACCGGCGGTGAGCAGGACCGTCCGCGCCTTCGGCCGGGACCAGCCGGGTGGCGGCCACACCGCGGGGCGGCCGGTCACGGGCGCGGTCCGGCCGGGACCGCCCGGACCGGGAGCCGGTGGCCGCGGAACGGGCCCGCACCGGCACCGGGTACGGCCGCCGGCCGACCGCTGGACCAGGACATCGGAGCGGAGCCTCTCGTCACCGGGGCGCCGTCGCATCCCCACCATGTCGACACTACCGTAGACACACCTGTGGACCCGGCCGGGTGCCGCCACCCGCGGACGGTCGGCGGCCGCGGTGGTACCGCGGTATCACCGGGCCCACCGAAATCGCCCCCGGGGTACCACGATCCGGGCCGCGCCCGCCGTTAGCGTGGTCCACAGGACAGCCGCTCAGGGGCCGCACCGCGCAGCGGGCAGAGCCGGATCGCGCAGGCCGTGGTTGTCGGACCAGGACAGCTCCCACGCACCGGCACCCCCGGGAGGGCGGCATGACCACCATGACCTGCACCAGCGTCACCCTGGACACCGTCCCTGCGGCACCGGCCCGGAACGCCCGGCCACCGGCCCGGAAGACCCGGCCACCGGCCGCGCCGACCGTGGCGGCCGCCAACGAGCCCGCCAACGAGCCCGCCGCCGTCCCCGGCACCGACCGGGTGCCCGCCCGGTCAGCCGCCCGGCGGGCGGTTCGCGCCGCGCAGCTCGGCCCCGCCGCCGCCGTCCCGGCCGGGTGGACCACGAGCGCGCCGTGGCGCGCCCCGGCCGCGCCCTCGCAGAGCTGGGCGGCCACCGCCGCGCCCGCCGTCCGCTGGGTGGCGTCCGCCCCCACGATGCCGCAGTGCCCGTGCCCGTGTTCGGCCCGGCCGGCCGCGGCACCGTGGACGGCCGGCTCGTCGATGCCGGGCAGCTACGTACGCTGACGGAGCACGGACACGGGCACCGAGGGGCGGCGCGGCCCGGGTCCTCACCTCGGCCGGGCAGCCCGGCGGACTCCGGAACGGGTGGCGGTACGGACACTGGCGACGGCCGCGTCCAGGGTCTCCGCCAGCGAGCCGTGGACCTGCACCGCCGGGGCCGCCAGGCGTACCTGCTCGACCACGTCCAGGCGGCGCGGGTACCCGGGGTCGGCGCCGACCACGATCGCTCTGCCCTCGCCGAGCGCGGCGCCGAGCTCCAGCAGCACGATCGGCTGGACCTGCTCCGCGCAGAACCAGAACAGCGTCAGGTCGGCCCGGTGCAGGTGCCGGTACTCCCAGGCGATCTGGCGCGGCCCCTCGGCCGGGTCGCCGACCGGGAAGTCGGCCCGGCGCGGGTTGAACACGGCCAGCTCGGCGGCGAGGAGTGCCTCGGCGGCGTCCGCCTGCCAGTCGGGACAGCCGGTGATGCCGCCGGCCAGGAACACGGTCGGCGGCCCGTCCGGGCCGGGGACGTGGTCGGCGGGTGCCTCGAGGTAGCGCGTCGTCATGAGGACACCATCCCGCCCGTCGCTGTCCCAGGGAGCCGCCTTCGCACAATTCCGCCGCCCCGGGCCGACACCCCCGCCTGCCCCGCCGTCCGCCCCGGGCACCCCCCGCACCCGTCCCGCTCCCCGCCGCGAACCCCGTGCAGCGGGGGTGTGGAGACCGGCCCGACCCGATAGCGTGATCATGGACGGGCCCACCGAGGTGGCGTCCGGCCGGAAGGAGAGCGGAACGAGAGGGGACCAGGTGCGCGGTGAGGCACCAGGGGCTGAACCCGACCGTGCAGCAGCCGTGGCAGCGGTGGGCGCCGTGGCCGCCGCGACCGAGGCCGGTCTGGAGCTGCTGTCCGCCGTCCTCGACGGCACACCCACCGGCATCGCGGTCACCGACGCCCGCCTCCACTGGCTCCACGCCAACCCCGCCTTCGAGCGCGCCACCGGCGTACGGGCCGGGGAGCTGTCCGGCCGCCCGGTCGCGGCCACCGCGCTCGCGGCCGCCGGACCGGCCGTCGCCCGGGCGCTGGCCGACGAGCAGGGCGGCGAGACCGTCAGCGACCCGCTGCCCGCGACCGCGCTGCGGCCGGCCGGTCTGCGGCTGTCGTGCCGGCGCATCGACCTCGGGGGCCGCCCCGCCGGGGTGGTCGCCACCCTGCTCGGGGCCGGGGCCGGGGCCGGCCCCGGGACAGGCCCGGCAGCCCGGGAGCCGGACGCCGCGACCGTACGGCTGGCGGTGGTCAGGGCGGCCGACGAGGAGATCGGCACCACGCTCGACGCCGACACCACCTGCGTCGAACTCGCGCAGTTCGCGATCCGCCACGGCCTGGCCGACATCGCCGCCGTCGACCTCCTGCCGGGCGGCCACGGCGCGTCCGCGGCCGGGGGCCGGATCCGACTGCACCGGGCCGCGCTGACCGCCGGCCCCGCACGCGGGACCGTCACCGCGCAGCTGGCCCAGCCCGGTGAGAACGTCCGCTACCGGCCGGGCTCCCCCACCGCCGAGGCGCTCGCCACCGGCCGGGCCGTCACGGTCGACCTGCTGCCCGTCACTCCTGCGCCGGCCGGCACGTCCGACGCTCCGCGCGGCGCCGACCCGGCGGCCTTCCGGGCCGCGGGCGCGGAGCGTCTGCTGGTGGTCCCGCTGCTCGCGCGCGGCCGCACCCTCGGCGTCCTGCACCTGGCCGGGCTCCCCGGCCCGGGGCGGCCCGCCGGCCCGGTCCCCGGCCTCGGCGCCGACGGCGGCCCGCCCGCCGTGCTCGGCGATCTGGCCGGCCACGCGGCGCTCGCCATCGACAACGCCCAGCGCTACACCAGGTCCCAGCACGTCGCCCTCGACCTGCAGCGCGCCCTGCTGGCCGAACCGGCCAACCCGCACCCCAATCTGCAACTCGCCACCCGCTACCTGCCGTCGGGCAGCCACACCGTCGTCGGCGGCGACTGGTACGAGACCGTCCGGCTGCCGTTCGGCCGCACGCTGCTGGTCATCGGCGACGTCATGGGCCACGGGGTCGAGGCCGCCGTCGACATGAGCACCTACCGTTCGATGCTGCGCTACACGGCGGGGATGGACCTGCCGCCGCACCGGATCCTGCGCCAGCTCGACGCGCTCATCTCCGAGAACGAGTCGGCCCGGCCCGCCACCTGCCTGCTCGCCCTCGCCGACCCGGCCCGTCAGCGCTGGACCTTCGCCAACGCCGGGCACCTGCCGCCCGCCCTGATCTCACCGGACCGGCCCACCGAGCTGGTCCAGCTGCCCACCGGTCCCCCGCTGGGCACCGGGCTGTCCGACTACGAGCAGGCCCGCCGCCCGCTCACCGCCGACCAGACCCTGCTGCTCTACACGGACGGCCTGGTGGAACGCCGGGGCGAGGACATCGACACCTCCCTCGCCCGCCTCGCCGCCCTCCCGCTGCCCGCCACCGGTGACCTGGAGGAGCTCCTGGACACCGTGCTGCACTCCCTGGCCGCCCACCCGGCCGAGGACGACACGGCCCTGCTGGCGGCCCGCCCGCGTACCCGCTGAGCGGCATCGTCGTGGTGTAGCCGGGCCGACGGTCCCTCCCGGCTCCGGCTCCGCTTGCCGTGGTCCCGCCCCGCGCGGTTTAATAAATGCACGTTCATTTACTCATCCGGGAGGACACGCTGATGGGACGCCCGCGAGGGGTCGAGGACGCGGTGATCCTGCGGGCGACGGCCGAGGTGATGGGGCGGGTCGGCCCGGCGGGGCTGACCCTGGCCGCGGTGGCCCGCGAGGTCGGGCTGGTGCCCGGCACGCTCGTCCAGCGGTTCGGGTCCAAGCGCGGGCTGCTGGTGGCGCTCGCCGAACGGTCCGCCCTGGAGGCCGACACACTGCCGGAGCGGGTCCGGGAACGGCACGGCACGGCGCTCGACGCGCTGGCGGCCCTGGTGACGGAGTCGATGGCGGCGATGACCACCCCCGAGCGCTTCGCCAACCACCTGGCGTTCCTGTGCCTGGACCTGACCGACCCCGAGCTCCACCGGCACGCCCTCGCCGTCCACCGGGCCCAGGGCCGGGCCGTCGCCGCGCTGCTCACCGAGGCCGTCGCCACCGGCGAACTGCGTCCGGGGACGGACCCCGCCGCGCTGGCCGACTCCGTCCAGGCGGCCGCCGCGGGCGCCGGCCTGACCTGGGCACTGGAGCGCCGCGGCACCCTCGCGCAGCGGGTCCGGCGGGAACTCGACGCCGTCCTGGCCCCGCACCGGACCCACCGCCCCGACCCCGACCCCGACCCCGACCCGGAGGCATCATGACCGACCACAACCGCCCGCTGGCCGACCGGGTGGCCCTGGTCGCGGGCGGCACCCGCGGCGGCGGCCGCGGCATCGCCGTGGAACTCGGCGCCGCCGGGGCGACGGTGTACGTCACCGGGCGCAGCAGCGGCACGCACCGCTCCGAACTGGGCCGGGCCGAGACCGTCGAGGAGACCGCCGCCCTGGTGTCGGCGGCGGGCGGTACCGGCATCGCGGTCCGCTGCGACCACAGCCGCCCGGCCGAGGTCGAGGCGCTGGTCGCGCGGATCTCCGCCGAGCAGGACGGCCGGCTGGACCTGCTGGTGAACTCGGTCTGGGGCGGTGACCCGCTGACCGACTGGGAACACCCGCTGTGGGAGCAGGACTTGGAGACCGGTCTGCGGCTGCTGCGGCAGGCGGTGGAGACCCACGTGATCACCAGCCGGTTCGCCCTTCCGCTGCTGGTGGCGCGGCGGAGCGGTCTGGTGGTCGAGGTGACGGACGGCAACACGGCGCGCTACCGGGGCTCGTTCTTCTACGACCTCGCGAAGTCGGCGGTGATCCGGCTCGCCGTCGCGCAGGCCGCCGAGCTGCGGCCGTACGGGGTGGCGGCGGTGGCGCTGACCCCGGGGTTCCTGCGTTCGGAGGCGATGCTGGAGCACTTCGGCGTCACCGAGGCCACCTGGCGGGACGGGATCGCCGCGGACCCGGACTTCGCCCATTCGGAGTCCCCCGCCTATCTGGGCCGGGCGGTAGCGGCGCTGGCCGCGGACCCCGAGGCGATGGCCAGGACCGGTCGCGCGCTGGCCACTTGGGGCCTGTACCGGGAGTACGGCTTCACCGACGCGGACGGCTCGCAGCCGGACTTCGCCGCGCACTGGGCCGAGGCCCTCGAGGACCGCCACGGCCCACTCGGCGACCCACTCTGACGCCGGCCGGCCTTCCCCACCCTCGCCCCCTCACCCTTTCGGGCGATACCGGCCCGCCACCGCCCCACCACCCCGAAAGCCCACCGCCCCGGCCGGCCACGGCCCCGGCGCACCAACTCCCACCCGCCGAACCCGGGTTACCGCCGCCCCCGCACCGCCCCCGCGCCCCGGCGGCTTCGCTAGGGTCCGAGTCCTCCGTACCGCAAGGACCGGCCGAAGGGGTGTGCCGTGGGCGATGTGATGTGGGTTCGGCCGGACGAGCTGGCGGCGTCCGCGCGGGTGGCGGACGCGCTCGCCGAGGAGTTCGGGGCGCCCGCCGAGGGTGCCGTCGCGGCGAGCCGGGCGGCGGCCGCGCCGTTGGCGGCGTGGTCCGTCGGCGCTGCGCTGGAGCGGATGGCGGACAGTTGGGCGCCCGCCCTGGACGGCCTGCGGCAGCGGTTCCGCGAGACCGCCGCGAACCTGGACCGCGCCGCCCGCGAGCACCGCGGTACCGACCGTGCGGTGGCCGGGGAGTTCCTGCGGGCCGGCCGGTGAACGCGCTCTTCCCGCAGCTGCGGTCCTTCGACCCGGACGGTGTGCGGGAGGCCGCGCGGGCCTGGCGGCGGCTGTCGGCCCACGGCGACGCCGCCGGCTCCCGGCACCGTGCCCAGGTCGACGGTCCGCTGCGGCAGAGCTGGTCGGGGCGCGACGCGGACGCCGCGTTCTACGCGATGGAGCAGAGCGAGGAGTTCCTCGACGTGCTGCGGGTCGAGTGCGAGGCCGCCGCGCTCACCCTGGACACCGTCGCCGAGCGGATGGACCAGGCCAGGACCGATCTGCTCAACGCGCTGCGCCGGGCCGACGAGTGGGACCTGCCGGTCACCGGCGACGGCCTGGTGGGCCTGCCCGTCCCCGAGCCGGGCGACCGGCACGACCCGGATGCCCGGGACCGGTGGCAGCGGCTCGGTGTGCTGCGCGGCCAGGTCCAGCAGCGGATCGACGCGGCGCTCGCCGCCGCCCGCGAGGCCAGCGACCGGGGTGCCCGCGCGCTCGACCGGCTGGAGGGCGGCATCCTCACCCGGCCCGGGGTGTTCGGCCGGGCGGCCGAGGCCGCGCGGGACGCCGGGGAGGTGTTCGCGGCGCTCGGCCTGGGCGAGTACCTGCCCGGCAACACCGATCCGCAGCGGTCCGCCGACTGGTGGCGCTCGCTGACGCCCGAGCAGCAGCGCGCCCACCTGGCCCTGCACCCGGCCGAGGTGGGCCGGCTCGACGGCCTGCCCGCCGCCGTCCGCGACCGGGCCAACCGGCTGGTCCTGGAGCAGCAGTTGGACGCGCTCAGGGCGGGGAGCCCGCGCGGCTCCGGCCTGACGTACCGGCAGTACGACGAGCGGCAGAACGCCCTGCGGGTGCTGAAGGAGCGTCTGGAGCGGCAGGACGGCGGCCCGTCGGCGCAGCGGCTGTTCCTGCTGGGTCTGGAACCGGTCGGGGACGGGCGGGCGATCGTCGCACTGGGCGACCCGGACACCGCTCAGCACACCGCCGTGCTGGTGCCGGGGACGGGCACCACGCTGGCCCGGATGCCGGGCCAGCTGGAGCGGATCGGCCGGCTGCAGCAGGCGGCCTGCGCGGTGGCGCCCGGCCGGAGCGTGTCGGTGATCTCCTGGCTGGGGTACGACGCGCCCGAGATCCCCCCGGAGAGCCTGGGGGTGGCCGGCCGCGGCCGGGCCGAGGACGGCGCCGAGGCGATGCGGCGCTTCACCCGGGGCACCCGGGTGGCGCAGGGCGGCAACCGCAGCCATCTGACGGTGATCGGGCACAGTTACGGCACCACCGCCGTCGGCGCCGCCGCCGCGGGGGGCGGGGGCCTGGACGCCGATGACCTGGTGGCCGTCGCCAGCCCGGGGATGACCACCGCCCGCGCCTCGGACCTGCACGCGGCTCCCGGGCACGTCTGGGTCGGTGCCGCCCGGAACGACCCGATCCGGCTGGCGGCCGGGCGGACCCTCGGCGCGGATCCGATGACGGCGGGCTTCGGCGGCACGGTGATCGCCACCGACACCTCGGGGCACAGCGGCTACTGGGATCCGGACAGTCAGAGCCTGCTCAACCAGGGCCGCATCATCGCCGGCAAGCAGCCGATGACGGCGGCGGGGTGAGGCCCGTCCCGGTCCTGGCGTTCCGTCGCGGCCGCGCCCGCGGCTGTCGCGTTCCCTCTCCTCGGAGGCCGTATGTCCCACCCTGCCCCACCGGCCGGCCCGTTCGAGCCGCTTCCGGTGATGGACCGTCAGCAGGCCGCCGACTGGGCCCGGCAGCTGACCGAGTACCTGGCCCGGTCGGCGGGCGTGGTGCTGGCCCCGGGGTCGGCGGGCCCGTCGTTCCGCCCGTGTGTCGGCCGGGGCGGTGAGGTGGCGGCCGACGGCCGGTACACGCTGGCGTACGCGGTGTACAGCGACGTCCCGGCGGCCCGGCACCCGGAGGCCGTCCGCCGGATCCGGGCCGCCCTGGAGCAGGAGGGGTTCGAGGTCGGCGGCTACCGCGAGACGCTGGCGGGCCGCCCCGATGCGCTGCTGGACGCTTTCCGGCCCGAGGGCCGCTACCTGGTCGGTGTGGAGACGACGGTCGGCGGCGGACGGCTGCTGTTCCGGGTCGTCACCCGGTGCCTGATGCCGTCCGCGCCGTCGTCCGGCTGACGGTCCGCCGGGTCATCCCCGGCCGGTGGAGCCGTTGGCCTCGGTGACCGTGGCGGGGCGCCCGCCGTTGCCGGGGTCCGCGGGGGCGCCGGCCGGCGGGTCGAGCGGCACGCCGTTGGAGCGCAGTACCTCCCGGACGTCCAGGATCAGCGGGAACACCTCGTGGTTGCGGTCCTCGCCCTGCTCGTCCCAGGCGCGCTGTTCGGCCTCGACGGCCATCCGGTCCTGGGCGAAGACGCGTTCCGTGAAGCGGCGGATGAGCGGCCACGCCAGGTGGAGCACGCCGGGGACCGGCGGCTTCGCGATCATCAGCAGGCCGTAGGCGTGGTTGGTGCGCTGCTCGGCGTCCTCGGGCACGTAGGCGGCCCAGAGCGAGAACGCCGGGAGTTCGGCGCCCTCGGGCACGTCCCGCAGCGTCTGGTACGGGTACTCGGTGCGGATGGTGACCACGTCGGGCCGGTCCTTGCCACCGATCCCCTCGGCCGACAGCAGCCCGGCGCCGCGGTCCTTCCGCCCCCCGGCGGGGACGAACAGGTACCGGGCCTCGACGAACCGCGGGCCGCTCTCGTACCCGAGCAGCTCGGGCTGGATCCGGCCCAGGACGCCGCGGTGCAGGAACTGGTGGTTCATGTCGAGCAGGTTCTCGTGCATGAACGAGTAGTGGCACCGCACGGTGCGGGAGAAGGTCATGGTCCGGTGGGAGGCGGCGGCGAACTCCGGCAGGACCGGGAACGGCGCCGACTCGGCCTTGTCGGGATCGCCGGGGAAGACGAACACCAGGCCGTACGCCTCCCGGACCGGATAGCTCGCGACCCCGCGCGGCGGCCGCTCGCAGCCCTTGGGCAGGTACGGGATCTGGGAGATGTTCCCGTTCCCGCGGTAGGCCCAGGCGTGGTAGCAGCAGCGCAGCGCGTCGCCCTCCACCACGCCCATGCTCAGCGGGACCTGGCGGTGGGCGCAGCGGTCCTCCAGCGCGTAGACCCGTCCGCTGCGGCCGCGGTACAGGGCGATCCGCTCGCCGGCGAAGACGGCGGCGAAGGTGCGCTCCTTCGGCACGTTCCGGGACCGGGCGACCGGGTACCAGTGGTCCCGGTTGATGCCGATCCGCCGCAGGTCGGTGACGGCCGTCCCGCGGTCGGCCGCCGGCCGGGCGGTGCTGTGACGGTCCGTTCCGGGTCGGGCGTCGGTCATGTGCTGCTCCCTTGCGCTCGGGCCGGGAGGGCGCGGCCGCCGGGGCGTCGGGCTTCCGGGGGTTACGCGTCCAACACCGAGCCGCCTCGGCGGCATCGCGTCCGGCGTCCCGGAGGCCGGGGGTGGACCGCCGGCCGCGGCAGGACTCCACTTCCCCACGGTGGACGCGGGCAGGTGAATCGGCAACCGCGACGGGCCCGGGCCGGGTCGTGGCCGGCCCGGGCCGGGGCCGGTCAGCCCGCGAAGACGCTGAGGCCCAGGCGCCGGGCGTCGCCGTCCGCCTCGACGTCGACCAGGATGCTGCTCCCGTCCTCGAGGCACAGGGTGAAGACCGGGTCGAGCGCCATCAGGAAGGCGAACCCTTCCCGCTCGTCCTCCGTCAGTCGGCTGCGGTGTGCGGCCGCGCAGGTCCAGCCGCCCTCGTCGACGCGGATGTCGAGGTCCACCCCGAACGCGCCGAGGCAGGTCGAGCGGTTGGCCCACCATTCGAGGGTTCCGGTGCCGTGGTAGCTGTCCATCGGACGAGTGTCTCCCGGCCGGGGGCCTCAGGTGGCGCGTTCCCGCAACAGGGCGAGGGCGTCGGCCGCGCCCGTGAGCACCGAGATGTGGCCGTCGTCGGGGGTGAGCCGCAGGTCGGCGCCGGGGCAGCGGCGGGCCAGCCACGCGCTGTGCGAGGCGGGCACCACCCGGTCGCGGCCGCCGTGCAGCAGGATCGGTGCCGTCACCCGGGCCGGGTCGAAGCCCCACGGGCTGACGTAGGCGAGGTCGTCGTCGATCAGCCCGCCGGGGCCGGCCGCCACGGCCGGGCCGACGACCTTCCCGAACCAGGACCACGGGCCGGCCAGCGCGGCCAGGTCGGCCGGGGTGAACTCCGGGTCGTACGCGGCTCCGGAGGCTTCGTGACGCTCCTTCGCCTCCCGGCCGGCGGCCGCGGCGCGCAGCGAGGCGACACCGGAGTCCGCCATCCCGGCGTACCAGTCGAGTCCGTCGGCGTCGTGGGGCGCCAGTGAGGCGATGGCGACCGCGCCGACGACCCGGTCGGGCAGCAGCGCGGCGCAGGCCAGGGCGTGCGGTGCGCCGCCGGAGTGGCCGACCACGGCGAACCGTTCGATGCCGAGCGCGTCGGCGACGGCCGCGGCGCAGGCGGCGCCCGAGGCGATGTCCCGGCCGGGTGCGGGGGCCGATCCGCCGTACCCGGGCCGGTCGTAGGAGATCCAGCGCAGTCCGAGCCGGTCGGCGGCGGCGAACAGCGGCTCGGGCGGCGCGCCGGTGTTCGGGGTGCCGTGGTGCCAGATCACGGGCAGCCGTCCGCCGCGGCCGGGACCGGTGTCGTACAGGTGCAGGGTGCGGCCGCCGCCGAGGTCGAGCGTGGACTCCGTGGTCATGGTGGAGAGGGTAGGGCGCCCCGCCGACAGCGCGCGGCCGGGCGCGGCGGGGTGTCACCGCGTGACGTGCTGCGCGGGTCCGGTGTCCGGCTGCTGGTGGCGGTGGCGCCAGTACGGGTTGTCGTGCGGCAGTTTGGTGCTGACCCGGCCGTACATGCCGAAGGTGGCGATGGCGAATCCCGCCGCGAAGCTGAAGACCACGTTGGGGATGCGGAAGGCCAGCAGGTTGGCGCCGGAGTCCAGCAGGGTGAGGTTGACGAAGCCGCTCAGCACGAACAGCCCGCCGACCGCGATGTTGACGGTGGAGGCGGTGTTGCCGCCGATCGCCGCGCCGGCGATGAGCACCACGGCGGTGACGATCGACACCAGGCTGAGCAGTCCGTTGCTGGACAGGCCCGCGACCTGCTGGCCGCGGGTGTCGAAGAAGGCCAGGCCGTCGGCCAGGCCCAGGCAGCCGAACACCAGCAGGGCGGCGCCGCAGAGGCCGCCGCCGAGCCGGTAGACCCGGGCCAGCCGGTGGTCGACCGGTAGCTCGTCCCGAAAGTCCATGACCCCGCTCCGATCAGGTCGGGGAGGCGGACGCCTCCTGTCCCAGGATCTGCGCCGTGCGCCCGGATCGGCAGTTGCAGCGTTTGCGCACCGCACGGCCGCGCCACGGCCGCGCCACGGCCGCGCAGGGTGCCGGGACCGGCACGGAACCCCAGGTGGGAGGGGTGACCGGCGTTCAGTAGGATCCGCGCACCAGCACCACCCGCCCGTGGCAGCACGACTCCCGGGCGCGATGAAAGAGGCACCATGGCGACAGCCGCAGCACCCCTGACCCACGAGCAGATACCGGACGCCGTCGCGGCCCTCGCCGCCGCGGAAGGGCTGGGACAGCACCGCGAGACCTTCGCCCCCCAGCGCCACGGTCTCTGGCGGATGGCCGGGCTCTTCCTCTTCGCGGTCCTCGGACTGGCCTGCTTCGTCCTGCCGGGCCTGATGTTCGTCTGGCTGCTCGTGCAGACCCCCAACCTGTCCCGCAAGCAGGCCGCCAAACGGCTCCACCTGTTCGAGCACGGCCTGGTCGTCGCCGACCGCAGCGGCCCGACCGCGTCCTTCCGCTGGGACGCGATGACGGTGCTCCAGCAGATCACCCGGCGGTACGCCAACGGCGTCTACGTGGGGACCACCTACCTGTACACGCTGTTCCGGGCGGACGGCTCCGAGGTCAAGCTCACCAACTTCTACGCCGAGCCGGAGCGCTGGGGCGCGGCCGTCCAGTACGAGATCACCCGGGCCCAGCTGCCCGGGGTGACGGCCGCGGTGGCGGGCGGGACGACGGTCCGGTTCGGCGACCTCGCCGTGGCGGCGGAGGGTGTCGTCAGCGCCAAGCGCGGCGCCGCGCACTGGCACGAGATCCAGCGGATCGAGGTCAAGAACGGCACCGTCTTCCTGGGCAAGGCCGGCAAGCTGCTGGCGTGGTCGAACACACCGGTCGCCCGGATCCCCAACTTCTTCCTCTTCCTCACCGTGGCCGAGCACTTCCGCGCGGCTCACCGCGGGTCGAACGGCTGATCACGGCCCGCTCCCCGGACGGGCCGGCGCGAGCCGTCGCCCGTCCGGGGTCCAGCGGTCGCGGGGTGGGGGCACCGGCCCGACGCTGAGTCAGAGGTGTGCCCCGGGTCGGCGGGGTACCGGGGCCCGGAAGGCGATGCGCAGCGGATGTCACAGGCCCAGCAGCGGACGCGCGACAGCCGGGTGGCCCGGGTCTCGGCCCGGCTGGTGGTCGGGTACCTGAGGATCGTCGCGGCCCTGATCCTGCTGGCCGTGGTGCTGGCGCCGCTGCGCAACCAGTTCGACCAGGTGAACACCGGCGACCTGTACCCGCCGTTCCCGCTCACGACCGGCTTCACCTCCTTCGCCCTGGCGGTCTTCCTCGCGGTGATGCTGGGCCGCGGCAAACGGGCCGCGTGGTGGTTCGCGGTCATCCTGTACGTGCTGGTGTCGCTGGTGTTCGTGCTGACGCTGAGCCAGCCGGTGATCCGCTCGCACGCCGTCAACTGGATCTCCACCGCGATCACCTGCGCGGTCACCGTGGCGCTGTTCCTGGGCCGTTCCCAGTTCCAGGGCCGGGGCGCCCCCGGCAACGCCAAGCTGGCGGTGGCCACCGCCGTGCTCGGCCTCGCGGTGGTGATCGCCGGCGGCACGGCGCTGGTGGTGGCGACCGACACCGACCCGACCGGTAGCGCAGGCGGCGACCTGGGCTACGCGGTGGCCCGGGTGCTGACCCTCTCGGGCGACGTCGAGGTGGACGGGGTCTCGGTGCCGCGCTGGGTGGACGTGGTGGTGAACCTGGCCGGCGTCCTGGTGTTCCTGCTGGTGCTGTACGTGCTGTTCCGCGCGCCGAAGAACCGCGAGCGGCTGACCGCCGACGACGAGGCCCGGCTGCGCGCCCTGCTGGAGCAGTGGGGCGAGCGGGACTCGCTGGGGTACTTCGCGCTGCGCCGCGACAAGTCGGTGGCCTGGTCCCCGTCCGGCAAGGCCGCCATCGCGTACCGGGTGGTCGGCGGCGTGTCGCTGGCCTCCGGCGACCCGATCGGCGACCCGGAGGCCTGGCCCGGCGCCATCGAGCCGTGGCTGGACCAGGCCCGGGCCAACGCCTGGGTGCCCGCCGTCATCGGCGCCGGCCAGGAGGCGGGCACCGTCTACGCCCGGCACGGCCTGGACGCGCTCGAACTCGGCGACGAGGCGATCCTGGAGGTCGCCGAGTTCAGCCTGGAGGGCCGCGCCATGCGGGGGCTGCGGCAGGCGTACAACCGGGTCCAGCGCGCCGGGTACACCACCCGGATCCGCCGGCACGCCGACATCGCCGAGCAGGACATGGACGCGCTGGTCCGGCTGGCCGACCACTGGCGGGGCGGCGAGACGGAACGCGGCTTCTCGATGGCGCTCGGGCGGCTCGGCGATCCCGAGGACGGACAGTGCGTCATGATCGAGTGCACCGACGGCGACGGCACGCTGCGCGCCCTGCTCAGCTTCACCCCCTGGGGGAAGGACGGGCTGTCGCTGGACCTGATGCGCCGCGACCGGGAGGCGGACAACGGGCTGCTGGAGTTCATGGTCCTGGACCTGGTGAACGCGGCGGACGGGCTCGGCATCGTGCGGATCTCGCTGAACTTCGCGATGTTCCGCGCGGTCTTCGAGCGCGGTTCCCGGCTCGGCGCGGGGCCGGTGCTGCGGCTGTGGCGGGCGGTGCTGTCGTTCTTCTCCCGGTGGTGGCAGATCGAGTCGCTGTACCGGGCCAACGCCAAGTACCGGCCGATCTGGGAGCCGCGCTACCTGTGCTTCCGCAAGGGCGGGGAGCTGCCGCGGATCGCGCTGGCCTCCGCACGGGCCGAGGGGTTCCTGGAGACGCCGAGCCTGCCCGCCCTGTTCAGCCGCCGCCACACCGCGGCGGCGGGGCCGGACGGTCCGGGCGAGGGCGGCCGGGCCGCGGGCGGCGGCTCCGATGGCTGACCGCGCGGCCCTGCTCGCCGGGTCCGCCGCCGCGGCGGCCGACCCGGGTACCAGCGTGCCGCTGCGGACCGGGATCGGCTGGATGGTCGGTGCGTTCGTGGTGACCTTCCTGATCACCAGGATGGTGACCCGGATGATCCGGGCCGGGAAGGGCCCGTTCCGGGACGTCTCGGTCGGCGGGCTGCACATCCACCACCAGGTGTACGGCATCTTCCTGATGCTGATCGCCGGCGCGGCGGAGTTCGCCTACCAGCCGGCCACCGTGTGGCGGTCCGTGCTGGCGGCGGTGTTCGGCGCGGGTGCGGCGCTCACCCTGGACGAGTTCGCGCTCTGGTTCCACCTGGACGACGTCTACTGGTCCTCGGAGGGCCGCAAGTCGGTGGACGCGGTGCTGATCGCCGCCTCGATGGGGCTGCTGCTGATGCTCGGCGCCAACCCCTTCGACCTCGGTACCGAGGACAGCGCGCCGGCCGTGGCCGTGGTGCTGCTGCTCAACCTCGGCTGCTCGCTGTGCGCCCTGCTCAAGGGCAAGATCGCCACCGGTCTGATCGGCGTCCTGATCCCGCTGGTCGCCGCCGTCGCCGCGATCAGGATCGCCAAGCCGGACTCCCCGTGGGCGCGCTGGCGCTACCCCGACGGCTCGGCCAAGCAGGCGAAGGCCCGGCGCCGTTTCCCGCCCGACCGGCGCACGGTCTGGGACCGGCTGGTCGACTTCCTCGGCGGCGCCCCGAGCAGCTGACGCCCCGGGCAGCCGGCGCGCCGGAGGGGCGGCCGGTGCCGTGCCGGCCGCCCCGGTCAGTGCCACCGGCGGCCCGGCCCCGGGTGGGGGCCGGGCGGGTGCGTGCCGACGCCACCGTGCCGCGCCCCGGTCGGGGACGCTCACCCGGTCAACGACGTACGGCCGCCGACGACACGCCCGGGCAGGTCACCAGAGGCCCTGGACAGTTCGTCCAGTCCGGACGTACAGTCCAGACATGGAACACGAGGAGAGCACCCCCGATCCGCGGGTGCGGCAGTGGTCGCCGGTGTGCCAGGCGGTCGCCCTGCTGCTCGGCCCGTACGCCGAGGTGGTGCTGCACGACGCCGGGCGCGACCGGGTGCTGGCGATCTGGAACCCGATGACCAGGCGCGCCGCCGGCGACCCCTCGCTGCTGGGCGAGCTGGACCGGCTGGAGCCCTCGGCGCACGACGTCTACGGGCCCTACGAGAAGCTGCTGGCCGACGGGCGGCGGCTGTCCTCGGTCAGTGCCGTGCTGCGCGGGCCCGACGGCGAGCCGTCGGCGGTGCTCTGCGTCAACCTCGACCGCACGCCGCTCGACCGGGCCGCCGCCCTGCTGGCCGGGTTCGCCGCCCCCACCGCACCCCGCCCGGAGGCGCTGTTCGAGCAGGACTGGACCGAGCGGGTCCAGCAGATCGTCGGCGAGTTCGTCCGCACCCGCGGACGGCCGGTGGAACGCCTCGGCCGCGAGGACCGGCTCGCCGTCCTCGCCGAACTCGACCGGGCCGGTGTCTTCACCGTCCGGCGCGCGGTCCCGGTCGTCGCCACCGCCCTCGGGGCCTCGCGCTCCACCGTCTACGCCCTGCTCGCCGAACTCAAGGACCGGAGCGACCCCCGATGACCCGACTTCCCGACTTCCGGCTCGAAACCTACTTCTCCCGCTGGGAGTTCACCGCCCGCCACCACCTGACCGCCTCCGACGCGCAGACCATGACCATGCCCGAACTGCTCGCGCTGGCCGACCCGGAGGACCTCCGGGCCTGGAAGACGCTGTCCTTCGGCTACACCGAGACCTTCGGCGACCCGGGCCTGCGGCAGGCCATCGCGCAGATGTACACCCGGGCCGGGGCCGACGACGTGATCTGCTTCGCCGGCGCCGAGGAGGCGCTCTACCTGGCCATGCAGGTGCTGCTCGGCCCGGACGACCACGCGGTCGTGCTCACGCCCAACTACCAGGCCGCCGAGACCGTTCCGCTGTCCCTGTGCGAGGTCACCGGCGTGGCCCTCGACCCGGCCCGCGACTGGGCGCTCGACCTCGACGAGGTGGCCGCGGCGCTCCGCCCGAACACCCGGGTGGTGTCGGTCAACTTCCCCAACAACCCGACCGGGAAGGTGATCGACGCGGCGGACTTCGCCGCGCTGGCCCGGCTGTGCGACGAGCGCGGCATCCGGCTGTTCAGCGACGAGGTCTACCGCGGGCTGGAGCGCGACCCCGCGCGTACCCTGCCGCAGGCGGCGGACCTGTCCGAGCGGGCGCTGTCGCTGAACGTCACCTCCAAGTCGCTCGGCCTGCCCGGCCTCCGGATCGGCTGGATCACCTGCCGGGACCGGGAGTTGCGCTCCCGGCTGGAGCGCGCCAAGCACTACACCACCATCTGCAACTCGGCGCCCAGCGAGGTGCTGGCCCGGATCGCCGTCAAGGCCCGCGAGCAGATCCTGGCCCGCAACCGGGCCGTCATCGCCGCCAACCTGCCGGTGTTCGACGCCTTCTTCGCCGGCTACCCCGAGCTGTTCGACTGGCGGGCGCCGGACGGCGGCTGCGTGGCCTACCCGCGCTACCTCGGCCCGGACGGGGTGGAGGCGTTCTGCACCGGCCTGGTCGAGCAGGCCGGGGTCCTGCTGCTGCCGGCGAGCATCTACCGGTCCGAGCTGACGCCGACCCCCGCCGACCGCTTCCGCATCGGCCTCGGCCGCCGCGATCCCGAACCCGCCCTGGCCGCCTTCGCCGACTGGCTCCGCACCCGCGGCTGACCCACGCCCCCGGGCGGCGGGCGTGGGTCAGGTGCGGCGACGCGCCCGCGGTCAGTGCCAGTTGCTGATCTGCACGTCGTGCGGGTGCGGGGCGCCGGTACCGGTCTCCACCAGGGACTTCAGACTCATCAGGAAGGTCGCCCACTTGGTGCTGCAGTGGTGCATGAACTCGACCGGCTCGCGCCAGCCCCGGTGGGCGAACAGCACGATCGTCCACTCCCCCTCCCGGGTCAGGTCGAAGCCGACCGTGGTGCCGATCCACTCGGCCGGGCCGTCGACCACCTCCCACCGCACGCCCGCGTCCGGCTGCAGGTCGAGGACCTTCATGTCGAAGCCGCCGACCTCGCCGAAGCGGAAGGCCAGGACCCCGTCGGGGTCGCCGCTCGTATCGGCCGTCCACCAGGCCGCCAGGCCGTCGACGGTCGTGAGCGCCTCGTAGACCTTCGCGGGCGGTGCGATGATTCCCACCCGGTGCAGGATGTCCACCATGTCGCTCCTCCTTGCTCGTCGCTCTTACGTGTCAGGGTCGTTCTCGGCGTTCCTGGCCCGCTGGATCGTCTCGGCGAGGGTCTTGATCCGCCGCAGCCGGGCGTCCCAGAGCTCGCCGACGGCGTTCAGCTGGGCGACAGCGCGGGCCAGCTGCGCCTCGTCCACGTGGTAGCGCTTCTCCCGGCCGGACGGTGCGGAGCGGACCAGCCCGACCCGGTCGAGCACGGTCAGGTGCTTGGTGACGGCCTGTCGGGTGATCGGCAGGTGGGCGCTGAGGGTGGTCGCGGTGCCCTGGCCGTCGCTCAGCAGCAGGTCGATCATCCGGCGCCGGGTCGGGTCGCCGATCGCGGACCAGAGCTCGTCGTCGACGGCGGCGCTCGTCGCGCCGCCCGCGGCGCTGCTCATCGCGCGGCCGCGAGCCGGGCGGCGGAGGCGGCCAGCCGCGCCAGGTAGAAGTCCCAGCCCTGCCGGTGGTCGTTGTAGTGCGCCTCCAGTACGGCGGCCTCCCAGCCCCGCTCCCGGTAGCCGGTCTCGCGGAAGCGGACCAAGGTCCCCTCCCCCGCCGGGACCAGCTCGAAGGTGACCAGCAGCGAGTTGCCCGGACCGGCGGTCCCGCCCTCGTCGTAGGTCCAGCGGAAGGAGAACGTGCGCGGCGGGTCCGCCTCGACGACGGTGAACGGCGCGGTCTGCCGCCGACCGGTGTCCCGGTCGGTCCAGGTGAGGCTGCCGGTCGCACCGGCCTCCGCTTCGAACGCCGTCTCGGCGCTCCACCAGTCCCGGATGTGCTCGGGAGTGCTGAGCACCTCGAACACCACCTCGGGCGAGGCGTCGATGTGCAGTTCGCGCTCGATGCTGCCGTACTCCATGCCCGTCTCCGACCTCTCGCAACGTTCGGTTGCGTATCACGGTAGTCCGGCCCCACCCGATGCGCAACCAGACGTTGCACTTACGGGCGGGGCCGGGACGGGGACGCGATGGCTGGGACGGGGACGCGACGGCCGCGGGGCCGGTCAGGAAGGGCGCGGGTCAGCCGTACGGCGCGTCTGCGCCCGGCTGCCGACCGCGAGGGCGAGCGCGAGCACGATCAGGGCCGCCGCGACGGCGAAGGTCACCCGCATCCCGGTGGCGACCGCGCCGGGCGCGGCCGTGGTGACGTCCCGCGCGTCCGAGGCGAACGCGAAGACCGCCCCCATCACCGACGCCCCGGTGATCAGGCCGAGGTTGCGCGACAGGTTGAGCATGCCGGAGACGACACCGCGCCGGTCGGGATCGACGTCCGCCATGACGGCGGTGTTGTTGGCGGTCTGGAACACCGCGTAGCCCGCCGTGGCCAGCCCGATCGGCACCAGGTAGCCGGCGATCCCGAGGGTCGGGGGCAGGGCCGCGAGCAGGAGCGAGCCCACCGCCGTCCCGGCCAGCCCGGCCACCGTCATCCGGGCGGCCCCGAAGCGGTCGACGACCCGGCCGGCCGGCACGCCGGTCAGCGCCGCGACCAGCGGGCCGACCGACAGGGCGAGGCCGACCACGGCCTGTCCGAGCCCGAGCGCACGGGCGAGGTAGAACGGCCCGACCACCAGCGTGGCCATCATCACCGTCGAGACCAGCGCGCTGGTGGCGAGGCTCGCGCCGAGCGCCGGGTCACGCAGGGCCGCCGGCCGGATCAACGGGGACGCGGCCCTCGCCTCGGTGCGGACGAACGCGCCGACCCCGGCGGCGGCCGCCAGCAGCAGCGCCAGGTTGAGCGGACCGAAGGAGCCGCGCCCGATCGTCATCGCCAGCGCGTAGGCCGCCAGGGTCAGCGCGAGCAGGAGCGTGCCCGCCCGGTCGAGGCGGGCCCGGCCGGCCACCGGCCGCGGCCGGTCGGCGGGCAGGTGACGGTACGCCAGCAGCAGGGCGACGGCGCCGAGCGGCGCGGTGACGAGGAAGACCGCCCCCCAGCCGAACCCCCAGATCAGCAGGCCGCCCAGGGACGGGCCGAGTGCGGTGCCGATCGCGGAGGTGGTACCGAGCAGGCCCATCGCGTTCCCGGTCCGCGCCTTCGGGACGATCTCCCCGACGAACGCCATGGTCAGGGCCATCATCACGGCCGCCCCCACGCCCTGGGCCGCCCGGGCGGCGACCAGCAGCCAGAGCGCGGGGGCGAGGCCGCACAGCACCGACGCCGCCGTGAACAGCGCGAGGCCGGCCAGCAGCAGGCGTCGGCGGCCGATCAGGTCGCCGAGCCGTCCGACGCTGACGATCAGTGTGGTGACCGCCAGCAGATAGGCGAGGACGATCCACTGGACGTCCTGGAAGGACGCGGTGAACACCCGCGCCAGGGCGGGCAGGCCGACGTTGGCGATGCTGGTGCCGAGCGAGGACAGCAGCATCGACAGCGAGAGGCCGGCCAGCGCCCGGCGCGCGGACGGTGTCCCCGGGGTGGATCGGGCCGCTGCCGGAACCGGTCCGGCCGTGAGGGGCTTCAACGGGTGGTCCGTTCTGTGAGGACGGGCGAGGGGTGGGTGACGGACGGACGGATGGGCGGGCGCAGGGCGGGCGAGCGGGTAGGCGGCGGGCCGGGTCAGCGGCTCGGGCGCACGCCGGTGAAGACCGTGACGGCGGACAGCAGGAAGGCGTCGGGGCGCAGCAGGATGCCCTCCGGTGCCGCCGGGTCGATCAGCACGTCGAGCGTCCCGAGGTCCTCGGCGTCCAGCAGCTCGTCCGCCGCGCCGCGCAGCCGGGTCAGGTGGCCGATCAGGTACTCCCGGGCCGGGCCGTCGAGCGGGGCCGGAAGGTCCACCAGGGTGCTGAAGCTCCCGACGTCGGCGAGTCCGGCGTTGCGCAGCATCGCCGGCCAGTCCTCGACCACGGCGACGCTGCCGGGCAGCTCGGCCCGCATCCGGTCGTACCAGTGCTCCTGGGCGGCGTCGAGCCGGGCCTGGAGACCGGGCCGGCCGATGCCGATGTCGCGCGGGAGGTAGCGCATCGGCAGGCCGCCCTCCGCGACGGCGAGCAGGCCGCCGGGCCGCAGCAGTCGGGTGAGCGCGCCCAGCGTGGCCTGCTGGTCGCCGAGGTGGTGGACGGCGCGGCTGCTCCAGAGCAGGTCGGCCGTGCCCGTTCCCGCGGCGTCGGAGTCGGAGTGGGATCCGGATTCGGCGTCGGTCAGGCCGGCCGGCAGTTCGGCGTGCCGGACGGCGACCCGGCCGGCCAGGCCGAGCCGCTCGGCCCGCGCCAGTGCCCGGTCCAGCAGGCCGGGCGCGCCGTCCAGGGCGACGGCCTCGGCGCCGGGGAAGGTCTCGGCCAGGACGCAGGTCATCACGCCCGGGCCGCTGCCGATGTCGAGGATCCGCCGGACCTCCCGGTCCGGGCCGAGCCGGTCCCGCAGCCGGGCCGCCGCCTGGTGCAGGGCCGGGAGCTGGAGTTCGGCGTTGCGCTCCAGGTGGGCGGCCATCACCTCCCAGTCGATCTCGGTGCTGCCGTGGTCGTGTCCGTGGCCGTTGCCCTGCGCCGGTGCCCCGTGCGGGGCCGGGCCGCCGTCGTGCTGTCCGTGCTGGTGCTGTCCGTGCCCCTGCTGTCCGTGCTGGTGCCGACTGTGCTGCTGCTGGCTGTGCTCGCGATGGGTGCTCATGTCGGGAGGGTGCACCCGGGTCCGGTCCCGCGGCAATTCTTGTTGCCAATCCTGGGACGGCGGGGGTGGAATGTCCGCATGGACGAACCCGAGCAGTACCGCACGGTCCTCGACGAGGTCGGCCCGCGGCTCAAGGCACTGCGCGCCAAGCGCGGCCTCACCCTGGCCGGGCTCTCGGAGACCACCGGCATCTCCAAGAGCACGCTCTCCCGGCTGGAGTCCGGGCAGCGCCGTCCCAGCCTGGAGTTGCTGCTGCCGCTCGCCGGCGCCTACCGGGTGCCGCTGGACGACCTGGTCGGCGCGCCGGAGGTGGGTGACCCGCGGGTCCGGCTGACCCCGCGCACCCTGCCGAACGGCGGGTCGGTCGTCCCGCTGTCCCGCGGCGCCGGGCCCCTCCAGGCGTACAAGATGGTCATCGCCGACCGGGGTTCCGAGCCGGACCTGCGGTCCCACGAGGGCTACGAGTGGCTGTACGTGCTCGACGGCAGGCTGCGGCTGGTCATCGCCGAGCACGACCTGGTGCTCGGCCCGGGCGAGGCCGCGGAGTTCGACACCCGGGTGCCGCACTGGTTCAGCAGTGCGGACGGGCGCCCGGTGGAGGTGCTCAGCCTGTTCGGGCGGCAGGGCGAGCGGATGCACGTCCGCGCCAGGCCCCGCAGCCGGGACGCGGGCGGCGGTCCGGCGGCGGCCGGCGGTCCGCGGTGAGCGCCGTGCCGCTCCGGCGCCGGAGCGGCGGCGGGCGGACGGCGTTGGGGCCCGCCGTCCGGACTCCGTAGGCTTGCCCCCGTAGGTGCGGGTCCGGGCGTGCGGCCCGGGCCGCGGGCGGACGACGGAGGTCCCAGGTGACGCAGGCCGAGCCGCCCGGCGGCAGCCCGGACGGCCGTACCGAGCGGGGGCGGCAGACCCGCGAGCGGATCGCGGACGCGATGCTCGCGCTGCTGGAGGAGGGGCGGACCCGGTTCCCCGCCGACCGGGTGGCCGAGCGGGCCGGGGTGTCGCGGCGGCTGCTGTTCCACCACTTCGCCGACCTGGCGGAGCTCACCGATCTCGCCGTGCAGCGGCGCCTGGACCGGCTGATGGCCGAGGTCCGGCCGCTGCCGGTGTCCGGGCCGCGGGCGCAGCGGGTGGCGGCGCTGGCCGAGCAGCGGTCCCGGATCCTGGAGGGGCTGACACCGACCCGGCTGGCGGTCCTACGGCTGGAGAGCCCGTCGCCGCGGGTGGAGGCGGTGATCCGGCAGGTGCTGGAGTTCGCCCGGCTGCGGCTCGCGGAGGTCTTCGCCGAGGAGTTGGCCGGGCTGCCCGAGGAGGCGCGGACCGACCTGCTCAACGGGCTGGACGCGGTCACCACGTGGAGCGCCTGGCACCACTGGCGCTGCGCCGGCCTGGACGTGGCGCGGGCCCGGCGCACCATGGAGGTGACCGTGCTCGCCCTGCTCGCGGCCGCCGGGAGCACCGGGACCGCCGGGGACTGACCCGCCGGGGACTGACCCGCCCGGGAGCCGGCCTGTCCCGGGGCCGGTCCGCCCGAAGGGTGCGGGCCGGTCCCCAGGAGGGCCGGAGCGGTGCTCAGATCCGGGCCGGGCCGACCGAGAACGCCCGGATCCGGAGGTCCGAGTTGTCGGCCCGGACGCCCACGCCGCCGGGCGCGGTGATCCGCTCCCCGCCCTGGTCCTTGACGTCGAGCAGGACCCGGCCGTCGACGGCCAGCCGCAGCCGGACCGCGCCGGTCAGGGTGTCGGCGACGCTCGCCTCCACGCTGTGCCAGCTGCCGTACTCCATGGCGTGCTTGGCTTCGGCGATGGTCTCGTAGCTGCCTTCGGCGTCGGCGGCGCCGTGTTCGTCAGGGGTCTTGCGCTTGACCACCACGACGCCGTCGCGGCGGCGGAAGCTCAGCGCGTACAGCTCCTGCGGGCTGCGGTAGCGCAGCCACAGGTGTCCGCCGTCCCAGTCCTGCGCGGGGGTGCGGGAGGTGGTGACGGGCGGTTCCAGCAGGACCTCGGCGCGGACCGTGCAGTCGGCGAAGTCCCGGCGGCGGGTGACCAGCCGGAAGACGGCGGAGTCGGTGTGCCGGGCGGAGGCCGGGTCGGGGCTCTGCCCGTCCGGGGTGCCGGTCCACAGGGCGCCGCCGTCGGCGAACAGCGAGCCGCTGGTGACCACCCAGTCCGGGTCGGGGTGGGCGTCGGGGGCGTCCGGGTGCCGGAAGGCGTACTCGTTGGTGAGCAGGCCGTCGTGGGGCAGCGGCCGGGCGGTGAACGGGCGCAGCGGTTCGGGCGCGGAGTCGGCGCCGAACACGACGGCGGCGACCGCCGCCGCCCCGCCGAGCAGCAGCGCTCGGCGGGGGACGGCGGTGTCGTCCGCCTGGTGGGGGGTGGCGGGGACGGTCATTTCACCTCGGCCGGGGTCACCTTGAGGTTGCGGACGGTGGGCCAGGCGTGCCGGGTGACGTCCCGGTAGGCGGAGTAGGCGACGCCGCCGGTCTCGCCCTTGGCCGGGAGCATCAGGTGCACCGCGTCGTCGACGGTGATCCAGGTGGCCTCGGCGCCGACGGTGATGGTGACGTCGTGGTGGTCGGCGTCGGCGAGTGTCTTGGTGGCGACCACCTTGCGGTTGTCGGCGCTGCCGGACAGCACCTTGACCCCTCGGCGGCTGACCTCGACGCTGACCGCCTGCGAGCTGCCGACCCGGGCCCACAGTGCCCCGCTGACCTGCGGGGTGTTCAGCCGGGCGACGGTGCCGCGCACGGTGTAGCGGGTCCAGGAGGCGGTGCGCAGCTGCTCGTACGCGGCGTAGTCGGACAGGGCGAGGCCCTGCGGGGACAGGCCGTCGCCGCCGACCTTCATGCTGGAGGACTCGCCGGGTGCGAACGCCCAGCTGGCGGCGGGGTCGAGCAGGACGGCCCTGGCGATGTCGAGCTGGCTGGGGCCGGCGGTGGCGCCGGTGGCGGCGGTCTGCTTGACGGCGACCTTGGAGAAGGCGGGCCACTTGCCGCCGGCTCCGTTGCGGACGTTGAGCGCGATGCCGCCGGTGGCGTTGCCGCCGACGGCGGTGCCGGTGGCGGTGAGCTCGGTGCGGCCGTCGACGGTGAACCGGGTGGTGGTGCCGGTGACGGTGGCCTCCACGGTGTGGGTGGCGGCCGGGACCAGGGGCTTGCTGGCGAGCTGTTCGCGCTTGTCACCGGTGCCGCGGTAGAGCACGGCGGTGTTGCGGCTGACGCTGACCGAGATCGGCTCCAGGCTGCCGACCCGGGCGGTCATGCCGACGTTGGTGTTGTCGGCGAGGTCGGTGACGGTCGCGGTGGCGGTGTAGTCGGTCCAGTCGGCGGAGGCCATCGGCAGGTAGTCGGCGGAGACGTAGGTCGCGCCGGCGGGGTAGGGGCCGGCGCCGGTCAGGACGCCGGTGCCGGTGTCGTTGCTGCCGTCGCTGCGGGTCCACTGCTCGGGGTGGTCGAGGGCGGCGTCGGCGACCGGCGGGACCAGGGTCCAGCGGGCGACGTCGGCGACCAGGTCCTTGGCGGTGGTGTGCTGGTAGACCTCCAGGCGCTGGACCTGGCGGGCGGCGGCGGCGCGGCGGCCGGCCGGCAGCGGGCGGCGGCTGACGTCGGTGAGGGTGGCGGCGAAGGTCTTCTCCAGCAGGGACTGGAGGGACGGTCCGGGCACCGGAAGGTTGCCGCGCTCGCTCATCTCGGAGAACGGGTAGGCGAACATCTGCGGCTTGGGCAGGTCGTGGTCGGCGAAGTCCTGGACCGAGCGGGCGAGGTCGGTGCCGATCCGGGTGACGTACTCGTCCGAGGTCTCGTCGCGCTTCTGGTCGGGCAGCCACAGCCGGTTGGCCAGTGCGGACGCCTCGGTGCCCTTGTCGTCGACGACGCCGCGCCAGTGCAGGTCGTGGGTGTGGTCCTGGAAGTCCCAGCGGCCGGAGGAGGCCATCCGGGAGATCTCGTCCCAGGACAGGTAGTACGGCCGGTTCTTGCCGACCTTGCCGGTGATCAGGTACGAGGCGGCGTGCATGTGGTGGCGCGCCAGGATCCGGTCGGCGTAGACCCACAGGCCGTTGGTGCCGTCGTCGAAGGTGATGTAGACCGAGCGCGGCGGGGCGGGGCCGCCCTTGAGGTAGTCGACGAACTCGTCGGTGGTCAGGGTGCGGTAGCCGGCCGTCTCCAGGGCGCTGAGCTGCTGGTCGAAGGCGTCGGGGGTGACGATGTACTGGCTGTCGCTCTTCGGGCTGATGTCGTGGTAGGTCAGCACCACGGGCGCGGCGGTGTCGGGCAGTGCGGCGGCGCCGGTCTGCCAGGCCGCCTGTTCGGCCTTGGACAGCCGTACCGGGTCGGCGAGCGCGGCCTGCGGGGTGACGTCGCGGCGGAAGACGTAGTACTTCCAGCCGGCGTAGAACGGCAGCGCGAGCACGGTGAGCGCGACGGCGGCGAGCGCCAGCCGGGCCACCCAGTGCGTCAGGCCGCGGCGGCGGGGGGCGGTGGACGGATCGGTCACAGCAGGCTCCCTCGGGAGAGCACGATCGCGTAGACGGCGACCACGGTGGCGGTGGCGAGCACCGCGGCGATCGCGCGCAGCAGGGTGCGTAGGGCAGATGTCACGTCGCGCTCCTGGACCAGACGCCGCGTCGGATGGTGAGCAGGGAGTAGGGCAGCAGCCAGGCGAGCAGCACCGAGGAGAGCAGGCTCATCACCGGGCGGTAGCGCCAGCGGGGGTCGCCGGGGTTGTCGACCTTGAACGCCAGGCCCCAGACGGAGCCCTTGAGGATGACGCCGCACAGGTAGAGCATGGTCAGGAAGGCGGCGCCGTGGATCGGGGCCCAGAGCAGGTGGCGGAAGGCCATCACGGGGGCGGCGACCACCCACAGGGCGTGGCCGTAGTAGAGCAGGGCGGGGCCGAGGCCCCGGCGCCACATGAAGGTGCCGGTGAAGCAGAGGTTGCGGATGAAGCTCTTCTTCCAGCGGATCTGCTGCTTCATGAACGGCCGGAACCGGGCCGGCACGTTGGTCCACACCCGGGCGGACTCGACGTAGCCGATCCGCCACTGGCGCTCGGGGTAGTCCTGCTCGGTGACGAACGGCGAGTCGGCGTACTGGCGCTTGAGCGACTTGCCCTTCCACTTCTGGCCGAGCACGTAGCCGGTCAGCTGGCGGTCGGTGGCGAAGCGGAACGGCGCGCCGAGGAAGCGGTCGCCGGCCCAGGCCGGGAGGTAGTTGTAGATGGCGTCGCGGCGGAAGACCGCCAGCGGGCCGGAGACGCAGGTGACCGAGCCGAAGGTGGACTCGGCGGCCTTGGCGACCCGGAACTGGCCCTCGTACCAGACGTCCTGGGCCTTGGTGAAGATCGAGACCGGGGCGTTCAGGGCGCGGCAGTGGCCGCTGACGGCGCCGAGTTCGGGGTGGCGGACCAGGGCGTCGACGCAGCGGCGCAGCGCGTCGGGGGCGAGGATGCAGTCGGAGTCGGTGAAGGCGATGACGTCGCCGTCGGCGATCTCGCAGGCGCGGACCAGGGCGTGCTTCTTGCCGAGGTTCTTCTCCAGGTAGAGCACGGTGATGCCGAGTTCGTGCTCCAGGCGGCGCAGGACGTCGCGGGTGCCGTCCTCGGAGAGGTCGTCGACCACGATGATCTGCAGGTCGGGGTACTGGGAGTCGGCCATCGAGCGGACGCAGTCCTCGATGCACTCCTCCTCGTCCTTGACCGCGAGCAGGAAGCTCACCCGCGGCAGCGGGGGCAGCGCGGGGAAGTCCTCCAGCCGGCGCGGGCGCTTGCGCAGGACGCGCACCGACGGGTCGTCGTACTTGCTGTAGGCGATGTACAGCATGGCGATGGTGCCGGCGAGCACCACGAAGCCGTAGCCGAGCACCAGGGGGCTCTGCGGCAGCCGGGGTGCCTCGCGGGCGAGGATCAGCAGCAGCGGCAGGATGCACAGCAGGGTCAGCACGCGGCGGACGCCGTGGCGCAGTGCCGGGTCCATCCGGTCCATGGCGCGGCCGAGCGGGCCGGGGCGGCGTTCGCGGGCGCGGACGCCGGGGGGCAGCTGGGGCAGCAGCCGCTCGGCGCGGCCGGCGGGTGCGCCGGGGGCGGGGGCCTGCGGCTGGTCGGGGCGGTCGGCGAGCAGGACCCCGGTGGGGGCGGCCCGGTGCTCGGCGGCCGGGTGTCCGGTGGGGTGTCCGGTGGGCTGCTGCTGGAACGGGGGCCGGTCGAAGGGGTGCTCGTCGAAGGGGTGCGACGGCGTCCGGTCGTCCCCGTCCTGCCAGGAGGACGGCGGCCGGGTCACAGGACCGCCTTCGTGGGGAGGCCGGTGAGGCGGTAGGTGGCGTCCAGCACGCTCTGCTGCCCGGTCAGCCAGGTCAGGTCGGCGCCGGGGTGGACGGTGTGGACGACGACCAGGTCCCAGTCGTGGGCGGCCGGTTCGGCGACGCTCTGCTGCACCTTGCCGTGCAGGTGGGCCTCGGGGACCAGCGGGTCGGTGTAGGAGACCTGCGCGCCGAGGTCGGCGAGCTCCTCCAGGATCTCCAGGGCCGGGGACTCGCGGACGTCGGCGACGCCGGGCTTGTACGCGATGCCGCACAGCAGCACCCGGGCGCCTGCCAGCGGGCGGCCGCGTTCGGCGAGCAGTTCCCGTACCCGGTGGACGACCTGGCGCGGGCGGCCGGCGATGGCGGTCATCGCGGTGTCGACCAGCGGTGAGGATATGCGCAGCTTGCGCAGCTGCCAGAGCAGGTAGTGCGGGTCGCAGGGGATGCAGTGGCCGCCGACGCCCGGGCCGGGGTAGAAGGGCATGAAGCCGTACGGCTTGCTGGCCGCGGCCTCGATGATCTCCAGGGGGTCCAGGCCCAGGCCGCGGCAGTTGTCGGCGAACTCGTTGGCGAGTGCGATGTTGACGGCGCGGAAGGTGTTCTCGAAGAGCTTGGTCATCTCGGCGGCCTCGGCCGAGCCGACCCGGTGCACCGAGGGGGCGGTGCGGGCGAGCACCTCGGCGGCCAGTTCGGTGCAGCGCTCGGTGACGCCGCCGGCCACCCGGGGGGTGCTGTCCTGGGCGTGGTGGGCGTTGCCGGGGTCGATCCGCTCCGGGGAGAACGCCACGTGGATGTCCTGGCCGGCCCGCAGGCCGCGCGCGGCGAGCGGCTCGACCAGCAGTTCGCGGGTGGTGCCGACGTACGTGGTGGAGGTCAGCATCAGCAGCTGGCCGGGGACCGCGTGGGCCACCACGGCGGTGCAGGCGCCGGCGAGTGCGCGCAGGTCGGGGACCAGGTGGGGGTCGACCGGGGTCGGTACGCAGACCATCACGGTGTCGGCGGCGGCGATGGCGGCCGGGTCGGCGGTGAGTTCCAGGCCGGTGCCGTCGAGGGTCTCGGCGAGGCGGGTGCGGTCGGCGGGGAGCAGGTCGACGTCCTGGCGGCGGATCGCGTCCAGGCGGTCGGTGCTGACGTCGAGGCCGATCACCCGGCAGCCGGAGGCGACCAGCGCGAGCGCGGTGGGCAGGCCGACGTAGCCGAGGCCGACGACGGCGACCGTCGGTGCCTGCGGGCCGGCCGCGGCCGATCCGAGCGGGGCGTGGCCGGGCGCCGCGGCAGCGGTGTCCGGCCCCGGGGACAGGGACGACAAGGAGGTCATCGATGCTCCGTACGCGATCCGGACCGCGGCCTGCTGTGGCGTGGACGGTCCGGCGTGGTGGACGAGCGCGGCCGGGGGCCGGCCGGTCGCCGCGCCCCCTGTGCGTTCGTGATGTCTGCTGCGTCCGCACGGGAGCGGGTGTGGGCCACCCCCCTGCGGCAACCGAAGAAATATGTGGCGCGGAAGCGGGCCGACGCAAATTGCGCCAGGGCCTGTGAATGGCCGATTTTCCGGCCTGGCTGACCATCATTTCCGGCCTGCGGATGGACATTTACCGATGAGTAGCAGGTCGCACAAGAGTTCCCCGAGAGGGAAACCGTGACCGCAACGTGATCATCCGGCCATCCGCGGGCCATCCGCCCCTGACGCGACGTCCACGAATGACCCGTGCGGCACCGGATCACCGGGGCGACGATGTCCGATCTGCGGCGATTCCGGCCGGGCGGCCACCCCGGCGGACCCCAGCAGGGCCGCCCCGGGCGGTTTTTGACATCTTGCACCGCAAGTGCAAGTGTGACGATTGCACCATGAGTGCAACAGTCCGGGCCTGCACCGGCGCGGAATTCCGCGCGCTCGCGGCACCCCCGACGGCACTTCAGGAAGTGGCCGCGCCCCGGCCATTTGCCGGACACCGGGACGACCGGCCGCACGCGATCGGCCGGCCTCGCGCGGCCGATGGGCGGACCCTCGGCGGCCGAACCCGCCGGGCGGCGAACTTAGCCTACCCTTACCTGACGCCCGGCCGGTTGTCGGGCTCCTGCGCCAGCAGCTGGACCACCCGCACGAACAGCTCCGGGTCCTTCACCACGATGTCGTCCAGCAGGGCCGGACCCGGCCCGCCGTCACCGAGCAGGACCGCCGACAGCAGGTGCGCCCGGATCTCCCCGGCTCCGCGCAGCCCCGGATCGATCGTCAGGGTCCCGCCCGCGTGCCGGGCGCCCGGCCGCGGCCCGGGGTGCGAGCCGCTCCGGGCGAGTTCCCGCCGGATCCCCAGCGCCTCCTTGGCCGGTGCCGCGGCCTCCGCCCGCCGGCCGGTGACGAACCGGCACACCGCCGTCAGGTAGAGGCAGGCGGCCAGCCGGGCGGAGGTGGCGGGCTGCCGCGGAGCCCCCCGGCCCGCGTCCACCGCCTCCTCCAGGACCGGCAGCGCCTGCGGGTGCCGGCCCGCCGCGACCAGTTCCGCGCCGAGGCGGTGCAGGATCCGGGCGAGGTCCCGCAGGTGCTCCTGCCCGTGGCGGGCGGCGTACGGCCGGACCAGTTCGGCGGCCTCCCCGTACGCCCGGATCGCCGCCTCCGCCCTCCCGCCCGCCGCCAGCTCCACCGCGAGCCCCTCCAGGCTGCGCCCGACCTCGATCCGGTACGCCTCGGGGTGCACCGCGGCGAGCCGCTGGTACAGGCCGAAGGCCTCATCGGTGGCGGTCAGCGCGGGCCCGCGCCGGCCGAGCGCGGACTGCACCGTACCGAGCGACTGGAGCGACCGGGCCAGCCCCGGAAGCGCGGCGTCCGAACCGGCCGCGGCCTCCTCCCGGCCCAGCGCGACCGCCTCCTCCAGCGCCGTCAGCGCCTCCTCGTGGCGCCCGAGGTCGTGGTGGACCGCGCCGAGGCCGTTCAGCGCGGTGGCCAGGTCCGGCCGGAACGCGGCCGGGTTGGTGCGCACCAGCCGCCGCAGGATCGCCACCGACTCCTCGGTGCCGGAGCGGACCAGCGCCAGCAGCTCCCCGCGGTCGGCCGGCGCGAGGGCGTCGATCAGCGACCTGGCGGCCGTGTTGAAGTTCTGCAGCGCCAGGGCGAGGTCGGGCAGGTGCCGGGCCGGCCGCTGCTGGGCGAGGCGGCGGCGGATCTCCACCGACTCGTAGGCCGGTGTCAGCGCCTCGCGGTGGCGGCCGAGTTCCATGAGCTTGCCCGCCAGGCCGTTCAGCGCCCGGGCGTGGGCCGGCAGCCAGGCCTCCGGGTCGGCCGCGGCGAGCTGCCGGAGGATCTCGGCGGCCTCCCGGGCAGGGGCGAGCGCCTCCTCCGGGCGCCCCAGCAGCGCGAGGTGCGAGCCGAGGTTGCCGAGAGCCGTGGCCAGCTGCGCCCGCCGGCGGTCGGTCGGCCCGCCGGCGGCGGGCCGCCGGTACAGCTCGACCGCCTCCGCGGTGGCCGCCAGCGCCTCCTGGCGCCGGCCCACGGCGGCCAGCCCGACGCCGAGTTCCAGCAGCGCCACCGCCAGCGGGGCCGGGTCGGCCCCGGTAGGGCCGGCGAGGCCGCGGTGGATCCGCACCGCCTCCTGCACCGCCGCCAGGGCCTGCTCCCGGCGGCCCGCGTTGGACAGCCGCAGGCCCAGGGTGAGCAGGAGCTCCGCCCGCCGGGCCGGATCCGCGGTGGCGGCCAGCCGCCGCTCGGTGACGCGTTCGGCGACGGCGGCGATGCCGACGTCCAGGTCGACCTGCCGTTCGAGGCCGGCCCAGTACTCGGGCAGCACGTGCAGGACCTCCAGCAGCGACGGCGGAACTCCCTCCAGCCCCGCGAGGGCGGCCAGCGCCGCGCTGCCGCCGTCGAAGGCGATCCTCGGGTCCCGGCCGATCAGCGGGTGCAGGACCTGCTCGCCGAGGTGCGGCCAGCGGTCGGCGGCCGCGGCCAGCATGGTGACCATCCGGGGCGCGAGGACCGGCCGCAGGCCGTCATCGCCCAGCAGCAGGCCCGGCACGGCGGTGGTCCACGGGTCGGGCTCGTAGGACGCGACCTGGTGGCCCGGGGTGAGCAGGCCGAGGAAGTCCTCGGCCAGCCGGTCGGGGTAGAGCGGTTCCAGGACCTGGCCGCGGTCGGCGGACGGGTAGCAGAACCGGTGGTCCAGCAGCAGGTCCTCCGGGTGGCCGGGCAGGTCCAGCCTGCGCAGCACCGCGGCGCCGGTGCCGTGGCCGACGGCTCCGGTCAGCGCCGCCACGAAGACCGTCCTCGCCATCACGCTCGGCCGGGTGCGGTAGTCCTGGCCCTCCCGCTGGGCGTCGGCCAGCTGCTGCCAGGCCAGGTACTCCCGGTCCAGCAGGTACGCCGACAGCTCGTGCGGCGCGGCGGGCGCCCGGCGGCCCCGGGCGGCCGCGTCGACCGCCGCCAGCGCGGCCATGTGGACGGTCAGCACCAGGCCGAAGTCCGGCTGGTCCAGCGGGCCGGGCGGGCCGATCCGGGCGGCGCCGGGCAGGTCGTACAGGTCCGGGCCTGCGAACCGGTCCCGGGCCGCCTCGAACACCGCCAGCCGGTCCCCGGCCGGGGACGACAGCAGGTGGTCCCCGGCCGCCGCGCCGCGTGCGTCCAACTCCGCGCGCAGCGCCGCGTACCAGCGCACCGTCCGGCCCACCAGCAGCACCCGCACCGGGCCGGACGGGCGCAGCGCCGGGTCGGCCAGCAGCCGGAGCAGCTCGCTGTGCGCCCAGCGGTCCGCGTAGTCCACCACCAGCAGGGTGCCGGTGCCGGCCGCGGCGGGCGCCGGAACGGCCGGCGGGACCAGGCCGGGGGCGGGGGCGGCACCGAGCCGGGCCTGCAGGACCCGCCAGCTGCGCCCGCCGGGTGATCCGCCGCGCCTGGTCAGCTCCGCGAACTCGGCGGCCAGCCGGGTCTTGCCCTGCCCGCCCGGTGCGTGCAGCAGCAGGACGGACAGCCCGGCTCCGCCGGTGTCGCGCCAGTCGGCGAGCTGTCCGAGCTCGGCGTCCCGGCCGGAGAACGCCACCACCCGCCGGCGGGCGTCGAGCAGCCGGCTGGGCTGCGCCATCAGCCAGCCGAGGTCGGAGGTGTCGGGCGGCGGGAACTCCTCGACGAGGTGGCGCCGCGCGCCGTAGTGGTGGTGGAAGGCCACCGAGCCGGCCTGCACCACCGTGTTGGCCGTGCCCTCGAAGTGGTTCTGCGTCATTCCCGCCCCCCGGCGAACGCCTCGCGCCCGCCGGCGCGCTTCGTGTCCTGCCCATCCGGTCCTGTCTATCCGACGCCGGACGGCGCTGTCCCGGATACGGCGGGGATGCCCGGCCCGGGCGGCGGCCCCCGGGCGGGAGTTCGCCGGCCGTTCAACCGCCGTTCGGCCCCGCCGCCCCGGGCGCGTGCGGTCCGGGGCGGCGACAGCGCCGGGCAGGCCTAGCGGCCCGGCGGGATGATGCCCGTCAGCCAGGTGAAGGCCGGGACGACCAGGGGCTTCCAGGTCGAGGTCAGGTGCGGGCCGGTGGTCTCCACCATGGTGACGGTGGTCGGGTTCTTCGCCGCGCGCTGGAGGGCGGTCGCGTCGGCGAGGCCGTCGTCCTTGCGGCCGGTCAGGTAGAGCGCGACGTCCGGCGGGGCGGCGGCGTGGGTGAGCAGGTTGAGGGGGTTGGCGCTCTCGCGGAGCTTGGGGTCCTTGGCGGTCAGTGAGGCGGGTTCCTGGCCGGGGTCGTTGTAGCCGGACATGCTGATCGCGGCGCGGTAGCGGTTGGGGTGGGCGAGGGCGAGGCGGGTGGCGCAGTGGGCGCCCGCCGAGTAACCGGCCAGCGCCCAGCGGTCCGGCGTGGTGTCGGCCCGGAAGTTGTCGGTGACCATCTGCGGGACGTCGCGCGACAGCCAGGTCTCGGCGTTGACCTTGCCGGGGACGTCGGCGCAGCCGGAGTCGGTGTTCGGGCCGAGCAGGGTGACCCGGGGGGCGACCAGGATGAACGGGGTCACCTGGCCGGACTTCATCAGCGGGCCGAGCTGGTTGCTGACGTCCATCGCCCCGAACCAGGCGCTGGCGCTGCCGGGGAAGCCCGCCAGCAGCTCGACCACCGGGAACTTCTTGTCCTTGTAGGCCGGGTCGTCGTACTGCGGCGGTGTCCAGACCAGGACCTCGCCGTCGACGCCGGAGAGCCGGCCCTTGAGGTCGGTCTGCTTGACGGAGCGCGGGACGGCGTCGGAGTCGGCGGGCCGGAAGGCCTGGACCACCTTGGGTCCGGGGGCGCCTGCGCCGTCGTCCTTCGGCGGGTCGGGCACGGCGCGGACGTGGCTGGCGGTGCCCAGCAGGTCGCCCCAGCTGTCGTACAGCAGGTTGGCGTTGTTGACCAGGACGAAGACCATCGCGACGGCGGTGAACTGGCAGAACAGGATGGTGCCCAGGTAGCCGGCCGCCTGGAGCGGTCCGCGGCGCGGCTCCCGTTGCCGCGGGTTGCGCCGGCGCGCTCCGGCGTTTCTCCACTGCGCCATCGCCAACGCGATGGAGGCCACGAACAGGACGATCGTGAGGATGAGGAACGGGGTACCTGTCAGTGTCATCGCGCGCTTTACCTGGATCCTGTGCTGCCCGGACGGGTTTGCCCGGCACGCTCTTGGACTGCATGAACGCGCGTTCGGTTGCTCCTTCCTGGGAGAAAGCTGAGAGTTTGCCGAACGTTGCCGAACTCTTGACGGAGCGCCACCCGCCCACCGGCGACCCCCGGCCGCCGCCCGCCCCGGCGGCGCCGGCCGCGCCGGTTACCACCTTCCGGCGGGTCTTCGACAGGATGGGCCCATGACCGAGATTCACACCCCCCGCCTCCTGCTGCGCCGCTGGCAGGACACCGACCTCGCCGTGATGGCGGAGATCAACGCCGATCCGGAGGTGATGCGCTGGATCCGCGACGGCTCGGTGCTCGACCTGGAGCAGACCGCGGAGGCGATCGAGCGCTGGGAGGAGGAGTGGGACGAGGAGGGTTTCGGCCTGTTCGCCGTCGAGCTGCTGGCCTCGGGCGAGCTGGCCGGGTTCACCGGGCTGTCCGTTCCCGACTTCCTGCCCGAGGTGCTGCCCGCCGTGGAGATCGGCTGGCGGCTCGGCCGCCCGTACTGGGGTCAGGGGTACGCCTCCGAGGCGGCGCACGCGGTCCTGGAGTTCGCCCTGGAGGACCGGGGCCTGGACCGGGTGATCAGCATCGCCCGGATCGGCAACACCGCCTCCGAGAACGTCATGCGCAAGCTCGGCATGGAGCCGGAGCGCGAGCTCACCGACCCGCGGTACGGGCATCCGCTGCGGATCCACGCGATCGACCTGACCGAGTACGCCTGACGGGCCGCCGGCGCGCCCCGCGCCCGCGGCCACTCCCCCGGCCGGTCGCCGCTGCGGCCGGCCGTCGGCATGTCGACTTCCGTACCGGGTGGGGTGATTGGCGGCAGTTGGGCGGGTGTGCCCGGGGTGCGCCCGGTGCCGGGAGGGGCGGAGGGAGGGTGCGGGCAGGGATCGGGGCGGCGAGTTCTGTCGGGATGGTTGACCTTGTTGAAGTGGTCATGGCAGTTTCGTGCGGCGTGGGTGTCGGCGACCTGCCGCACGCCCGCATTCCCCCACAAGGAGAGCCATGTTCAAGAGACTTGTCGCCGCCTTCGGTGCGGGCGCGGTCATCGCGGGTGTGCTGACCTTCGCCGCCTCCCCCGCGCAGGCCGTCCAGGCCGGCGACCTGACCGCCACCATCGCGCTGAGCAACTGCTCGGCGACGCTGGTGCGTTACCCCTCCTCGGTCGACACCGACCGGGCGCTCATGCTCACCAACGGGCACTGCCTGCCGACCATGCCCAGCGCCGGCCAGGTGATCCAGAACGTCAGCGCCAGCCGCAGCGGCACCCTGCTCGGCCCGTCCGGCTCCTCGCTCGGCACCGTGCAGGCGGACAAGGTGCTCTACGCGACCATGACCGGCACCGATGTGGCGCTGTACCAGCTGACCGACACCTACGCGTCGATCACCAGCAAGTACAGCACCACCGCGCTGACCATCAGCGACACCCACCCGGTCGACGGCTCGTCGATGTTCATACCCTCCTCGTACTGGAAGCAGGTGTGGACCTGCTCCGTCAACGGGTTCGTCCCCACCCTGCGCGAGGACCAGTGGACCTGGCACGACTCGATCCGCTACAACACCGGCTGCAACACCACCCACGGCACCTCGGGCTCCCCGATCGTGGACGCCGGCACCAAGCGGGTCGTCGGCATCAACAACACGGGCAACGACGACGGCGAGATGTGCACGCTGAACAACCCGTGCGAGGTGGCGGCCGACGGCACCACCACGGTGACCAAGGGGCAGAGCTACGGTGAGGAGACCTACTGGTTCACCACCTGCCTCGGCGCCGGCCGCGCCATCGACCTCACCGTCAGCGGCTGCCTGCTCACCAAGCCGGCCGGCACCGCGGTGTCGGTGACCAACCCGGGCAGCCAGACCACCGTGCTGAACGGTTCGGCGAACCTGCAGATCGCGGCCTCCGGCGGCACCGCCCCGCTGACCTACTCCGCCACCGGCCTGCCCACCGGCCTGTCGATCAACGCCTCCACCGGCAAGATCACCGGCACCGCCACCGCGGCCGGCAGCTACAACGTCACCGTGACCGCCAAGGACGCCGCCAACAAGACCGGCTCCGCCGCCTTCACCTGGACCGTCACCACCACCGGCGGCAACTGCACCCCGGCCCAGCTGCTCGGCAACGCCGGCTTCGAGACCGGCTCCGCCGCGCCGTGGACCACCACCAGCGGCGTGGTCGACAACAGCGCCTCCCAGGCCGCCCACTCCGGCTCCTGGAAGGCCTGGCTGAACGGCTACGGCTCCGCCCACACGGACTCCGCCGCCCAGACGGTGACCATCCCGACGGGCTGCAAGGCCACCCTCAGCTACTGGCTGCACGTCGACACGGCGGAGACCTCCACCACCACCGCCTACGACAAGCTGACGGTGACCGTCAACGGCACCACCGTCGCCTCGTACTCGAACCTCAACAAGGGCACCGGGTACGCGCAGAAGACCGTCGACCTGTCGGCCTACGCCGGCCAGGCCGTCACGGTGAAGTTCAACGGCGTCGAGGACTCCTCGCTGCAGACCAGCTTCGTGATCGACGACACCGCGATCCAGACCAGCTGACGCCTGCTCGGCCGCCCGCGCCCGCCGACCGCGGGCGCGGGTACGGGCCGCCCGGACCGCTCCGGGCGGCCCGTCGCCCGCTCTGCCCCGGCCGCGTCCCGGGCCCGCTACCCGGCCTGCCCGGCGGCCCGGCGGCGGCTGCGCCGCACCACGACCGCCGTCCCCGCACCGGCCAGCAGCACCCCCGCGGCGCCGAGCGCCGTACCCCAGCCCGCCCCTGCGCCGTCCGCCGCGACCGGCGCGGCGGCCGGGATCCCGGCCGGCGGCGCCGGGGCGGCGACGGCGGACCCGGTGGCGGAGGCCGTCGCCGACGCGCTCGCCGGCACCGCCGGCATCGCCGGCTCCGCGGCCGGGGAGGCCGTCGGCCCGGCGGACGACGACGCAGGAGCGGCCGTCGGGGTCGCCTCGGGCGCCGCCGGACCGCCGCGGGCCGCCGACGGCGTGGCCGCGGCGCTCCGCCTCGCCGTCGGCGTCGGCGTGGCGGCCGCCCGCCCGGTCGGCGCCGCGGCGCCACCGCTGCCGCCCTGCATCTGGACGGACCCCAGGCCCACCGAGCCGATCAGCAGGTAGCACGGCGCGGGGGTGTCGAAGTAGACGTTCGGGTGGTAGGTCACCAGCGGGCCGTCGGCGGGCACCGTGACCGACAGCTCCAGGCGGTGCTCACCCGCCGTCAGCGCGGGCAGCGCCGAGCCGGAGCCCGTCCAGTACCCGTCGCCCACCGGGCCCCGGTCCTGACCCAGCGCCACACCGTGCCAGCCGCCGCCGTCCACCCGCCAGGAGGCCTGGGGCGCGGCCGCCCCGGCGGGCGCCGAGGAGATCTGGACCCGGACCGTCGTCCCCGCCGGCACCTGGTCGGTGGTACGGAAGGACGCGGACACCACACCCGCGTGGCCGCGCTGGGCGTTGACCGAGTCCCGGCCGCCCCCACCGGTGATGGTCCCGCTCCCCTGGCAGCCGCCGACCGGGGTGTCGGCGTGGGCGGCGGGGACCACGGGGGCCGCACAGCACAGCGTGGCGGTGGCGGCGAGCAGGGCGGCAACCCGGAACCGGGACAAGGTACTCCTCAGATCCGCAGGCCATCGGGCCGACGGTTGGTACGAACGGTCGAGCGGCATGGTAGCGAGGCCGCCCGGCGGGCCGCCGCCCGGGCCCGTCGTCCCGTCAGCCGGCGCCCGGGCCCTCCTCGGGGCTGTGCCGGCGCCGGAGCGCGTCGGCCAGCGTCAGCAGCACCAGCAGGTTGGGCAGCCCGACCGCCGGGACGGTCAGCCACACCTTCGGGTCGCCGCGGCGGTGGATGTTCATCCGGCCCTGCTTCAGCTCGATCTTCCCGAGCTCCCGCCAGCCGAGCCGCCGGCTGCCCTTCCCGAGACCGCCCGCGTTGATGTCGATCACCCCGCCGAACGCGAGCAGTTCACCGGCCTCCAGCCGGGCCGCGTCCTGCGGTGCCCGCACCCGGGTGAACGCCTCGGTCACGCCCTCGGCGAACTCCAGCACCCCGGCGTACGCGTTGTCGACGACGATCAGCCGGCCGGCCCGCGGCGCCACCAGCAGCTGGTACTTCATGTAACTGCCGATCTGCTGCACCACCTTGACGTCGTGCCGGGCCACCCACGTGATCTCGTCCCAGTGGTGGACCTCCGGCTCGGCGCCCGTGACCAGCCGGACCAGGCCGTGCTGGTGCCAGGCCACCCAGGTCTTGGTCCCGTTGCGGCGCAGCAGCAGCCAGGCCGCGGTGGCCAGCGCCAGCGTCGAGACCACCAGCATCGGCAGCCCGAAGTACCAGGTGCCGTCCTTGCGCTGGTTCTCGGCGGCGATCTGGACACCGAGGACGAACGTCCACGCGCCGACGGCACCCATCAGGACGACCAGCAGCCAGGGCCGCCGCTTGGGGTCGTTCTCCACCAGCATCTGCCGGGTGCCGAGCCCGTGCTCCTGCGCTGCGGCGGCTATCGCTTCCGTCATCCGGGGTCCCCCTTCGGTGTGCGGACCGGTGAGGCCGGCCAGGCACCCGATTATGGTCGTGCGCACCGGAGTTCGTCACTGTTACGGCTGATCGGCGGGGCGGCCGGGGGCGCGCACGATCGGGTGAGCGGCGGCCGGTTGATGACCCGTCGTCAGTGGCCGGGGCTACCGTCCCTGCCATGAACGACATCACCTTTCCACCCGGGCCGGCCGCCGGCGCCCTCGACCCGGCCGTCACCCGTGCCCACCGCCCGTGCCCGGACCAGGGCCCGCATCCGGCGCTGGACGGCTCGCCGGTCGGCCTGGTCTCCGAAGCCCTGTGGGCGGCCCTCGCCGCGATGGCGGACGGCCTGGACCCGGCCGCCGCGGCGGCGGACCCGGCCGGCACCGCCTGCGACGTGCTGCGCCTGATCGTCGCCGCGGCCGAGGACACCGCCGAGCCGGGCGAGCGGCCCGGTCTGCTGTACGTCACCCCGTCGGTGGCCGAACTGGGCCGCCGCCCGGTCTGGTTGCTGCGCTCCGGCCCGCACGGGACGGTCCTGGCGGGCTTTCCGAGCGACCTGTGAACGCCCGGTGGGGCGGCCAAGGGGCCTCGGGTCAGCCGCAGTGGCCCCAGCCACTGGTCCAGCTGGCGCCCTGGTACGAACCGCCCCACTGGACACAGGTGTTGGCGGCGTGCGCGGTGACCGGGCCGGCGTAGTAGGTGAAGCTTCCCGGGTTGGCCGCCGTGGAGCCGCCCTTGACCGTCAGGGTGGCGTTCATCGCGACCGGACCGCCGGGGGTGGTGGCGATCGTGGTGACGCAGTTGTTGCCGTTGCCGGCGTTGTACAGCAGGTAGACGGTGGCGCCGCCGAGCGGGTGCTGGTCCACCACGCCGTAGCCGGCGCCGCACACCTGGGCCGGGCTGTACGCCTTGCCGGGGGTCGCGGGCGTCGTCTGCGGCGCGGCCGGGCCGGTGGCGGGGGTGGTGGCCGGCGGGCGCGGCGCGGCGGAGGTGCCGGCGGGCGGGGCCCCGGTGCCCGGTGCGGCAGGCTTGGCGGTGGTGGCCGTGGTCCCGGCGGCCGGCGCGGCGCCGGTCGCGGGCGTGGCGCCCGGCTCGGTGGCGGTGGGGCTCTCCGCGGCCGGCGTGCCCGCGGTGGGCGTACCCGCGGTGGGCATGGCGCTGCCGTCGGTGATCGCCGAGGGGTCGGCCGTGCCGTCGGTACGGCTGTCGGCGGGTGCGGCCGAGCCGGCACCGGCGGCGCTCGGGGATCCGTTCCTCGGGCCGGCGACGTGGATCGCCGTGGCGACGCCGCCCCCCACGACGGCGACGGCGAGCACGCCCGCCACGGTCAGCCGGACCTGCTTGCGCCGCCGCAGCTCACGCTCGTGACGCTCCGCCAGCCCCTGCCAGTCGGGCTCCGGCACCCCGGTCACCAGTGGTTCGCCGCTGTGGGCCGATTCCATCCCCCGTGCATCCGTCATAGGCCGACATCCTAGAACACCCGTCCGGCCGACCTGCGCCGGTGCGTGGCGGGCCGGGTGGGGATCCGGTGCGGATCGGGGGCGGCCCGCCTCTGGACAGCCGGGCCGCCGTGCCCCACGCTTCACATCCATGACCTCACCCACCGGGCCCCTGGCCGCGATCCGCGACGACCTGCTCCGCGCGGTCGACGAGGTGGCCGCGGAGACGGCCGCCCTGCTGCGCGGCTGTCCCGACCCCGATCTGCCGATCCCCGGCGCCGAGTGGACGGTCGGGCAGGCCGCGGCCCACCTGGCGCTGGCCAACGAGCTGATGGCCGAGCTGGGCGCGGGCGCCGAACGCCCGTACGGCGACGGCACCCCGGGCAGTCTCGCCGCCGCCAACGAGGCCTCCCTCGCCGCCTACCCCGAACGCGACCCGGCCGCGCTGGCCGACGCCATCGTCCGGCACGCCCGGGCCTTCACCGACGCCGCGGGGCCGCGCGCCGCCTCGGAGCCGGTCCTCACCCCCCTGGGCCCGATGGACCTCGGCACCCTCGGCTCGTACCTGCTGACCCACATGCTCGGGCACGCGTACGACATCGCCGTCGCGCTGCGGCGGCCGCACCCGGTCGACCGTCACCGTGTCGCGCTGACCCTGCCGTTCCTGCGCACCGCCATGCCCAGGGTGGTGGACGACCGGGCGGCGGCGGGCCACACCGCCTGCTACGACCTGCGGGTCCGCGGCGGCGGCGGGTTCGCGGTCACCTTCACGGACGGCGTGGCGGTGGTGACCGACGGCCCGCCGCCACGGGCCGACTGCACGATCCTGGCCGACCCGGTGGCGTTCTTCCTGCTCGCCCTCGGCCGGGTCGGCCCGGTCGAGGTCCTGCTCCGCGGCAAGATCCTCGCCTGGGGCCGCCGCCCGTGGCTCGCCCCGGGCTTCCCCGGCCTCTTCACGGCCCCGTAGCACCGGGCCGTCAACAGCCCGGCCGGTCCGGGGGCTACCCTCCCAGCGCGCCGTCCCCCTGCCGGACCGCGTCCACCAGGCCGGCGACCAGCCGCGCCCGCTCGGCCAGGTGGTCGATCAGCAGGTACTCGTGGTCGGCGTGGGCGCCGCCTCCCACCGCGCCGAGGCCGTCGAGGGTCGGCACCCCCAGGGCGGCGGTGAAGTTGCCGTCACTGCCGCCGCCGACCGCCCGGCCCTCGATGCCGGGCAGCAGCCGCGCCGCCACCGCGAAGAGCCCGGCCGAGGCCGACTCCGGCATCGGGGGCCGGCCGACCGATCCCTCGACGGTGAGCCCGGCCCCGTCGAGGTGCGGGGCCAGGGCGGCGAACGCGGACTCTATCCGGTCCTGCTCGGCGGCCGACTCGACCCGGACGTCGACGACCACGGTCGCCGCCGCCGGGACGACGTTGTCCAGCGTGCCCGCGGATGCGACGGTCGGGGTGACGGTGGTGCCGAGGTCGGGCCGGCCGAGGGCGGCGACGGCCAGGACCTGGTGGGCCGCCTCGACCAGGGCGTTGACCCCGGCCTCGGGTTCCAGTCCGGCGTGCGAGGCCCGGCCCGTGACGGTGATCGTGAAGGTGCCGCAGCCCTTGCGGGCGGTCTTCAGCCCGCCGCCGTCGGCGGCCCCCTCGACCACGAGGACGGCTCCGCAGGCGCGGGCCCGTTCCTCGATGAGGGACCGGGAGGAGGCCGAACCGACCTCCTCGTCGGCGGTGACCAGGATCTCGACGCCGCTCCGGTCCGCCAGGGCCGCGACGCCGTGGACGGCCTGCACCAGGCCGCCGAGCATGTCGAAGACGCCGGGGCCGGTCGCCCGCCCGTCCGCGACCGTGAACGGGCGCCGCCGCAGGGTGCCGAGCGGGAAGACCGTGTCGTGGTGACCGAGGATCAGCACCCGGGGTTCACCCCCGCCGGACCAGTGGACGTGGGGCCCGGCCCCGCGGTCGATCAGCCGGGCACGTCCGCCGAGGCGGGCTTCGACGAGGTCGGCGACCGTCTTCGCCGACACCGCGAGGGCCTCGAGGTCGCGCGAGGGCGACTCCACCTCGACCAGGGTGCGCAGGTCCTCGATCATCGCGTCCACGCTCACCGGGCCGGTCCTGGTCGTCGTCATGGCGACAGCCTAGCCACTCCCCGCACCTCGATGATCTTGAGGGGCGAACGGACGGAACCGGTCCGGCGGGGACCGGTCAGACCGGGCCGGCCGCGCGGGTCAGCCCGAGGTCGTAGGCGAAGATCACGGCCTGCACCCGGTCCCGGGCGCCGACCTTGGCGAGGACCCGGCCGACGTGGGTCTTGACGGTGGACTCGGCCAGCACCAGCCGCTGCGCGATCTCGCCGTTGGTCCAGCCCTGCGCGACGGCGACCAGGATCTCGCGCTCCCGCTCGGTGAGGGCGGCCAGCCGGGGGTCGCCGGACGGGCCGTCCCCGGGCCCGCGGACCGGGAGGTGGTGGGCGTAGGCGTCGAGCAGCCGCCGGGTCAGCCCGGGGGCGATCACGGCGTCGCCGGAGGCCACCGCGCGGATCCCGGCCAGCAGCTCCTCCGGCAGCGCGTCCTTCAGCAGGAAGCCGCTGGCCCCGGCCCGCAGCGCCGCGTGCGCGTACTCGTCCATGTCGAAGGTGGTCAGCACCAGGACCCGCGAGCGGCCGCCGGCGGCGACGATCCGGCGGGTCGCCTCGATGCCGTCCATGCCGGGCATCCGGACGTCCATCAGCACCACGTCCGGGCTGAGTTCGGCGGCCCGCCGGACCGCCTCGGCGCCGTGGGCGGCCTCCCCGGCCACGGAGGTCCCGGCGGTGCTCTCCAGCAGCATCCGGAAGCCGAACCGCTGGAGCGGCTGGTCGTCGACGATGAGCACGGTGGTCACGTGGTACGGCTCTCCGGGGCTGGGGGCGGGTTGAGGTTGAGGACGGCCTCGACGGTCCAGCCGCCGCCCGGGGCCGGTCCGGCGGTGACCGTCCCGTCGAACAGGGCGGCGCGTTCGCTTATCCCGGACAGCCCCTGGCCGCCGTCGCCGGGCGGCGCGGCCCGCGGGCCGTCGGCCCGCCGCCCGCTGTCCTGGACCCGGATGCGGACCACCGTCTCCTCGACCGTCAGGTGGACCTCGGCGCTGGTCCGGGATCCGGCGTGCTTGAGGGTGTTGGTGAGCGCTTCCTGGACGATACGGTAGACGGTCAGCTGCGCGGCCGGGTCCAGCGACTCGGGGACGCCCACCGTCCGGTACAGCACCCGCGGCCCGGCGGACCGGATCCGCTCGCACAGCCCCTCGAGGTCGGCGACGCCGGGCTGCGGCCGCAGGCCGGGGCCGTCCTGGCGGTCCCGCAGGACGCCCAGCATCCGGCGCATCTCCCCGAGCGCCTGCCGGCCCGTCCCGGCGATCAGTTCGAGCGCCTGCCGGCCGCGCTGCGGGTTGGCCTCCGCGGCGTGCGCCCCGCCGTCGGCGAGGCCGATGATGACCGACAGGTTGTGGCCGATGATGTCGTGCATCTCGCGGGCGACCCGGGCCCGTTCGGCGGCGGCGGCCAGTTCGGTCCGCTGGTCGCGTTCGATCTCCAGCCGGATCGCGCGTTCGCGCAGCGCCGCCAGGTGGGCCCGCCGGATCCGCAGCACCAGCCCGGTGGCGACGGACGCGGTGGCGGCACTGACCAGGAAGAACAGCGCGTCGCCGAAGAACACCGCGGTCGAGACCCGGAAGGCGACCACGCCGAGGGCCGCGGCCATCACCGCGCACGCCCACGGCAGGTGCCGCAGCCTGCCGTGCATGGCCAGGCTGTACAGGGCGATCAGCAGCGCCACGTCCGCGCGCAGCCAGACCATGACCGTCCACTGCGCCATGAAGACGGCCGCCACCACACCGAAGGTGGCGGACGGCGCCCGGCGGCGCCACCACAGCGGGACCACCAGCGCGGCCTGCAGCAGCAGGGTCCCGGCGGGCGGCAGGCGGACGGCGTGGATCCGCATCCCGCGCGGCCCGCCGGAGTGCACCAGGTCCGGGACGCAGAACAGCACGAACACCGCGATCACCACTGCGGTGTCCAGCAGCCACGGGCGGTCCGCGTCGAGCAGGCGCAGCCGCTGCCCGGCGCGGGCCGCGTGGGCGACCAGCGGGTGCCCGCCGAGCGCGTCCAGGCCCGCCGGCGGGAGGCCCACCCCGGGCGGGTACGACCGCGGCAGCGGTGCGGGCGTACCCGCCCGGGCGGTGTCGTCGATGGTCACAGCGGTGGTCCGTCCGTCGGGGGCGGGACCGGTGGCCGGCGGCCTCGAGTTAGAGACCCACCACCCGCCCCCCTCACAAGGAAGGTCCTCAG